>NZ_JBMRGR010000001.1:0-325409 GCF_049384045.1 Enterococcus diestrammenae | reverse complement strand
AGCTATACGTTTTCCGTTACTGGGACACGTTAGGGACTTTAACCCTTAAGAGTTTGCCCATGCTGGGCAAACAAAAAACACCAACCCTACTAGTAAGGATTGGTGTGTGTAGCTATTATTCTTTACCGTCTAAGATATTCAAACGGACTTTTTTCGGTCCTTCCGTACGGACACCGTAAACGATAGTGCGGATGGCTTTGGCCACACGACCTTGTTTGCCGATGATGCGTCCGATATCTTCAGGAGCGACAGTCAAGTTGTACTCGAAAAAGTCATCGGATTCGACAACCTCCAAGTTTACTTGATCTGGATTAGTGACTAAGGGACGAACGATGGTTAAGACTAAATCTCTTAAGTCAGTCATCTAAGGTCACCTTATTTCGTAAATTTAGCTTCGTGATGTTTTTTCATAACGCCTTGTTGAGACAAGATATTACGAACTGTGTCAGAAGGTTGCGCACCTTTAGACAACCAATCCAAAACTAAATCTTCTTTGATCACGACTTCTGCTGGATTAACCAAAGGGTTGTATGTCCCTACAGTTTCGATGAATCGTCCATCACGAGGAGAACGAGAATCAGCTACCACGATACGGTAAAAAGGTTTCTTTTTAGAACCCATACGTTTCAAACGGATTTTTACTGCCATTACTTACACCTCCATATATTTTTCTCACAATGGGTAGTTTAACAGGTTTTTCCAACGGTGTAAAGAGTTTTTTCTTTACAGCTTAAAAAAGATCCTTTTCCCACCGTCTCTCTCCCCTCAAAAAAAGCTCAAAAACCGGTACAAAGCATATTCTTTGTTAAAATCACCAACTGTCGGTACACTTAAATCAGAGAGAAAAAACTTTAATTATTTTATCTAATGTATAGGAGGATGTTTTATGACAGTCAAAATTGGTTTCATCGTAGGAAGTCTGCGGACAGCTTCTTACAACAAGAAAGTTGCCGAAAAATTTGCAGAATTATTGCCAGCAGATTTTGAAGCAGTCTTTTTAGAAATTGGCAATTTGCCATTATACAATGAAGATTTAGATGTCGACGGCAAAGTCCCTGTGGAATGGCAAGCTTTTCGTGATCAGGCGGCAGCCTTGGATGGTTTCTTCTTCTTCACACCTGAATATAACCGCTCCGTACCAGCAGCCTTGAAAAATGCTTTAGATGTTGGTTCTCGTCCTTATGGGGCAAGCGTTTGGGGTGGCAAACCCGCCTTGGTGGTTTCCGTCTCACCTGGTGCGATTTCTGGCTTTGGGGCTAACCATCACCTTCGTCAATCCTTGGTCTTCTTGGATATGCCGACTCTCCAACAACCGGAAGCTTACATCGGTGGGATCAATAATCTAATCGATGACAACGGTGACATTGCAGAAGGTACTGTGAACTTCTTCCGGACCATTATTTCTAAATACGTAGACTTCTACAATAAACTGAAAGCTTAAACCTTTAATGCAACAGACAGCCACGTGATGGCTGTCTGTTTTTTTATACTTTAGATCGCTATCAAATAACCCCTCCGTTTGCTACTCTTCTTATTTCATTTCGGTCTCGTGGGAAACTTGCAACACTTCCGCCGCAGCCCCTAATAAATCCCCCGTCAAATCTAAGGAATACTCCCAAAACATCAAGCCTCGCAAATCTTCAGCTAGAATATACTGGGCTTTTTCCCTCATGGAACGCGGATTGTCAAAAGACAGATACATCTCCCCATCAAAATAGTATGGAGCGTAAGCAGCTTCATCCCAATAAAGGTTTTCCGGATGGGCTTCAAAAAGTGGTTTCAACTGATTATAATTATTGGTCTCGCCACCGGTGCCTTCCGCCAAAGCTCCCACTGGCATAGCGGTGTCTGCAGGAAATCCCCGCCAAATACGACTATAAAAAGCGGCTCCAATTACGATTTTTTCATTAGGGACGCCTTTCGCCCGCAAGTTATTTACCGCCTGCATCACGGATAAATCCCCATCTGGATAAGAGGCCAAATTTGTATGGTGACCGGCTTGATGGGTAAAACTGCCTCGCATATCATAGGTCATGACATTGATAAAATCTAAATAATCGGCATATTCGTACGCCTCATTCGGACTCATAGTATCCAGTAATTTTTTCGCAGCACCAATTGCAGCGGTCAATAAATAGTATTTGCCAGTTTCGGCACCTTGTTTATCCAACGCTTGACGTAGCTCTTTGACAAAATACAGAAAGTTTTGGGCATCGTCTGGGCTTGCTTTGATCCCCGCTAAATCCATCCCCGGGTATTCCCAATCCAAATCAATGCCATCAAAGTGGTATTTTTCCATATAAGCGACAAGATTTGCAATCAACACCACCCGATTTTCCTTGGTTGCTACACCATCGGAAAAGCCATCAGCACTCCAGCCGCCGATACTGATACAACTTCGCAAATGGGGATGTTCGGCTTTCAGCTCATTGATCAAATGAATCTTTTTCAGATCCCGCAGGATTGTTAGTCCCTGAATATTTGCAAAAGCATAATTAATGATGGTCAATTTCTCAGCAGCGATGTCCTCCTTTTCCCAGACTTTGTTGTCATCTAAATAGGCAATAATCTCTTTCATAAGTTCCTCCTTGAAATTGTAATCCTTTTCATTGCTACCATAGCCAATCCTACGTCACACCTCAATATGTATCCTTCTCCTACTATGTAAAAACCGTCTGCATGCCAGAAAATCACTTGGCCATTGAGGTATCGAAAGGTAGATACAGTCAAACATAAGAAAAACTCCTCTTTAGCAGTGTCTGTCAGACACCATCAAAGAGGAGTTTCTTACTGAAAAAGCGTTTAGCGGTTCAACCCAATCAACAATCCTAATAAGAGGACTAATAAAAGAGTGGCAATCAAGGCTAAAATAACGAGTCCTCTTCGGATATCATCGCCGAAAATACGTGCCAAAATGGAATACAGACAGAGCCCCACCAAACCGCCAGTGGTGTTCATCAGGAGGTCGGTGATGTCCGTTGCGCCGATGCCTAGAAGGTATTGCAAAGCTTCATAGCTGGCACTGATGGCAATTACCAGTGCCAGTTTTTGACCAAAATGCCACCTGCTCCCCCAGATCATCTGAAAATACAGTCCTAATGGCACAAAAGCCAGTCCGTTTAAGACGATTTCATTTAGCTGGATATGCCCATTGACGATGGCTGAACCGGCAAAGGGAATCAGATTCACCTGGCGATAGCTGCCCCAAACTAGCTGATCCAGATTGGTGGCCAGTTTAAAAAGAATGCTCCACGTGAGTAAAACCAAATAGATGACCAGCAAGATCGATGTCAGTTTTCTTTCCCAAGAACTATCCCGTAGCGTTGTTTGTATTGCTTGATCTCGTGGTTTCATTTTAGCCACCACCTTTGAGGGCTTTTTTCTCCAAATGTGCATCCCATTTTTCATGCAAAAACTTGCGGATGCCACCGAAGAATAGTAGCGAAGTAGACAAAGCAATTGCAATCAACAATTGGATAATCATGGAAACGACGACCTCTCGTAATGGATAGGACCAATAACTGCTATCGATTCGTTGAGCGTACAGATAAGTATGCCATGTGTTCGTAAAACTAAAGAGTAAAATAATGAAGGTATAGCCAGTCAACAGGAACCAAACCGGCCAACGAGATTCTGGGTAAAGTAAGAATTCCCCATCATTTTCTAATGAGAGAACTTGGTATTTGCGGTAGGCCCAGAAAAGCAAGGCACCACTCACTAGCAGCATCACCAGGGCGGCCTGCCAATAGCCACTGCTTTTACCGATATCCCAAGTAAAGATGCGAAAATAACTATTGCTATAATTAGCACTTTTCCCTCGTAACAAGATATTCAACGTATCCATTAAATTAAACAAGACATAAGGAAGTTGTGTCCCGGAAGCCAGCAACAACAAGTATGCCAAAGGACCAAAGACGATATTTCCTACCATCGTGCCGACAAACACACTCACACTAAACCCTAGCAAACACGTACTAAAACTAGTACCCACCGAAGCCAGCAGTTGGCCCCAGCTAGCATTCATATATGGTTGCGGAACTCCCAGGTGTAAAATTACTACATTTAAGATACTTCCCACCAAAAAACTCCCTAAAATAGGTAAGCCTACTTGAATCAGCTTGTTCATAAAGAGTTTTTTGCGACTGACAGGTAGACTAAATAGGAAACGATTGAAAGCTGTTTTTTGGTCGACGAAAAAGAGGAGAAACCCGCATAAAGCAATCAAACCAATCACTACTTGACCCAAAGTCTCCTGGTAGCTGCTATAGGTTTCTAGCTTGGGATCGAAGTTTGCTGGTTTCATCTGTTCTCGTAGCTCATCGATTGTCCGATAGCTAGGCCCTTCACTCGTGTCATAGCTCTTCCAAAAATAGGATTCCTCTTCAATATAGGTGGCAAGATCATAATAATGAGTGATGGCATTGCCTTCTCCATCGTAAGTGTAATACTCTGAGGGATATTCCCGGTATTCTTCCCGAAAATCATCTGAGTGCAACCATTTTTGATTGGTATGCCAGTTATGCACAGCGCTATAACCCACCCCGCAAAAATACAGTAAGATCACTACCACTACTGAAAGTGTTATTTTGCCATAACGTTGGCGATAGATTTGTTTGATCATTGTCATCCCTCCTATTGGATCATGCTTTCCCGGTTCAAATTGGCTTCAAATAAATCTTCCAATGATAATGGCAACTCTTCCATCAAGACCGGTTCACACGCCTGGATAGCTTGTTCCAACTCCGGTGTAAAGCGCTCAAAAACAGCAGTAATCACTCGTCCTTGAATAGTCAATAATTTTGAATTTTCTTTTACGACAGCCGGCACCTTTTTCGTTTTGAAAACCAATTGCAGTTTTCGCGCATTTTCTCTCATGGATTCCAGGCGATACTCCCGGACAATCGTCTTGCCCTTCAGTAACAAAGCACGATCGATGATATCTTCTAGTTCCTTCAGATTATGGGAAGCAATCAAGACGCTACAGCCCTTTTCAGCGACATGTTCCAATAAAAGTCCGATCACTTTTTTACGCACGATCACATCCAAACCGTCAAAAGGTTCATCTAGCAATAAATAGTTGGCACCGGAAGCAATCGCTAAAATCATCTGGTATAAGCCCTGCATCCCCTTTGACATCCGGCGATAGCTCAGATGCTCAGGAAACTGGTTTTCAGCCAGCAGCTGCAAGTACAGGTCTTGATCGAACTTTGGATAGGCGTAACGGTAAAAGTGATTGAGTTTTTTAAGGGTATACCCCGATAAGAAATTATCCAATTCATCAATATAGAAAATCTCAGCTTTTTTCGTCGGGTCTTGATAAATCGATGCGCCTGCCACCTGGATATCCCCAGTTTCTGGTAGGTAATTGCCGGCAATCGTGCGAAATAAGGTGGTTTTTCCGGACCCATTGCGCCCAATTAGCCCGACGATTTCATTTTCAAACAATTCAAAATTAATCTGGGTAATGATGATTTCTTCATTCATTTGTTTTCGTAAGTTGGTCACTTTCATGTCCGATTCCCTCCCATTTGGCGATAGTTTTGTTGTAGCCAATTGATTAATTCAGCTTCGGAAATTTGCAAATGAGCGGCTTCCACCACTAACTCCTCAAGTTTTTGTTTTAATTGCCCCACACGGACTTCATCTCGAGGCAAATCTGAAGCTGCTTTGACGAAAGTTCCCTTGCCTTTGATAGTTACTAACGTTTGTTCCATTTCCAAGACTTTGTAGGCTTTGGCCACCGTATTTGGATTCATCAATAGCTCCTTAGCCAGTTCCCGTACAGAAGGCAACTTGTCTCCTGGTCGTAAAATGCCTTGCAAAATCGCCTCTTTGACACTGAGAATCAGCTGCTCATAATAAGGTTTACTGGAACCTTTATCAATCGTAATCATGCCACCACATCCTTCCTCTTTCGATTGAGGTGTTCTACGTGTACTATCATAACTAATACACTTCTAGTCCACAACATTTTTCTGAAAAATTTGGTAGACTATTAAGAAAGACTAAACAACGGCTAAAAGGAAATTACGGAAAAAGAGGGGGATAACATGACCAAAAAACGTTGTGATTGGGCGGAAGCTAATGAGCAGATGCGCCAATACCATGATCAAATCTGGGGAAGGCCAGAGTTTGATGATCAAAAACTGTTTGCCAAGCTAGTGTTGGACATGAATCAAGCTGGCTTGAGTTGGAATACAATTTTACAAAAGTGGGCCCATTTTGAGGTAGCTTACGAAAATTTTGCGATCGATAAGGTGGCAGCATTCTCAGCTGAAAAAGTTGAAGAACTGATGCAGGATGCGGGGATTATTCGCAATCGTCGCAAAATCGAAGCAGCAATCCACAACGCCCAACAAGTACAGGCACTTCAAGAAGAATTTGGTAGTTTTAGTCAGTATCTCTGGCACTTTGTTAATGGCCAACCGGTGATAAATCATTGGCAACATGCAGCTGAAGTCCCTGCCAGCAGTGAATTATCTGATGAGATCTGTAAAGATTTAAAACAGCGTGGCTTCAAATTTGTAGGAACGACGATTATCTATAGTTTTTTACAAGCAGTCGGCATCGTTAACGACCATCTGGTAACTTGTTTTTGTTATGAGGAACTGACAAACTAAAAGAACAAATTTTATGGTCAGAAACACTAAGCATTCCCTTGTTACTTGGCTTTCGTCGTTCTAGCCACTCATCCTCATTTCTACGCAACTAAAGTAAAATACCGTGGGACTCCCTCATTACGAGCTAGTCCCACGGTATTTTATTGGCTTGATTGATTAGTCTCAGCTGACGAGACTGCAAAAAGATAATGGGGCATAGTCACACCACGATAGACTTTGACAAATCGCTTGCGGGCGGTCATGCCGTTGCGAATCGCCACGTTCATAGAAGCTAGATTGGTGTCTCGTACGATGGAAGCCACCGCTGATAACCCTAGCGTTTTAAAAGCGTAGTGTTTCACCGCCTGCGCCGCTTCGGTCATATAACCTTGGTGCCAGGCATCATAAATCAAATGATAGCCGATTTCCGGAAACCTTTCTCCTTCCACTTCTTGCATGGTAAGACCACATTCACCAATCAGCTTGCCGTCAGATTTCCGCTGAATCCCCCATAAGCCAAAACCATGTTCGGCATAAGAGGCTAGATTCCATCGCAGCCACTTAGCGATTTCCGCTTCATTAAAACCACCCTCATAGGCATGCATCACACGGTCATCCCCGAGAAAAGTTGCCAATAACGCCTCCTCCCCTGGTTGCCATTCCCGCAAAATCAATCGCTGAGTTTCAAGGATTTGCTTCATAATTGTTGGGCCTCCTTTAAGGTACGCCATTCTTTTTGCAACAATCCATAGTCATACTGAGGATACCACTGACCTTCATGAAAGATACTTTCACGATTGGTGCCTTCCAGAATAAAGCCGATTTTTTCGTACAGCGCAATCGCTGGCTTGTTGAAACTATGGACGGATAGGCGAACTTTGTGCAAGCCGATATGATCAAAGCAAAAGGCTAGCATCAGTTGCAAAGCTTCTTTAGCATAGCCTTTGCCCCGGCTTTCTGGATCATAGATTGCTAGTCCTAGCTCACCGTTGCGATTTTTGACTTTGACATCAGACAGCGTAATAAAACCCACCGCTTGATCATCTGCTTGTCGCCGGATCACAAAAGCAAAATTCTCGTTGCTTTGGGTATCAGCAAACAGCGCCTCCCAGTCTTTCACCTGAAAAGGGTGGTAAATATCCTCCGCCAAGCCAGACATGAGGGCCGGATCCCATTGCCACATAGTAAAATCAAGCCCATCTTGCTCCCGGTATTCCGTCAGAGCGATATTTGTTCCTTGCATCATTTTTTATCCTCCGCTTCACTTGGCTTACTTAAATACAACACCTCAGTGGCAACATTTTTCAAAAAAGTTTCATCATGCTCCACGATTAGCATCGTCGGTTGTACCTCGGTGATCATCGTTTCCAACTGTTCTTGATTGAAAACATCTAGGTAATTCAACGGCTCATCCCAGATAAACAGTTCAGCCGCAGTCGCCAATGACTTCGCCAGCTCCACGCGTTTTCGCTGCCCCATACTCATGTCTTGGATAGGATTTTGAAAGACACTCCGCTCAAAGCCAAGTTTTTTCAAGTTATTCAATAAATCTTGATAATTCAAATGATGACTTTCCGCAAATTCGGTCAAGGTCCCTTGGTTGTCTTCATAGTTTTGCCGCACATAACTTACAGCCAGTCGCTGGGGTCGGAGGATTTCACCAGTTGCTTCTCCGTCAAAGGTTCCTTGCAACCAGCGAATAATCGAGGATTTGCCCGAGCCATTCGCCCCTTGGATTGCCAAGCGTTGGCCTTGATGTAGCTCAAAAGATAGCGGATCAAACAGCGGTTTCCCCTCATAAGAAAGCTGCAAATCGGTCACTTTGAGTAACAACTTGTGGTGGGTCGGCTGATAATTAATCGTCAAAGGATCGATGTATTCAATATCTTTCAGCAGCTGCTCTTTTTCCGAAATCTGATTATCCATCCGGCGCTGGAGGTTTTTGGCTTTTTTCATCACCCGAGCAGCTCGCGCACCGATTGCACCAGTATCACCAATTGCACCACTGCCCTTGACGTTGGGCTTGCCATATTTATCTTTCTCCCGTCCACGGGACCACTCGGCTTTGTCCGCTGCCGTCTGCTTCAAACGTCCGATTTCTTTTTTTAGCTTCTGGTTTTGCTCTTGTTCGTAGCGATCACGCATGCCTTTTTGTTCTTCGTAGACGGAAAAGTTCCCTTGGTACAACACCAAACGACTTTTTTCGATGGACAAGACATGATCCACCACCTGATCCACAAAACCACGATCATGACTTACCAAAATAAATCCCTGCCGCTTTTGCTTCAAATAATCCGCCACTTGTTTGCGGGCTACCACATCCAAATGATTGGTCGGCTCATCAATCAATGGAAAATTCACTTCATCCACAAATAACAGTGCCAACAATACCTTCGTCTGTTCTCCGCCGGAAAGAGTGCCAAATTCCCGCCACAAAATCTCTGGATCCAGCTGCAACAGATTCAATTCCCGTTGAATTTTCCAATCTTCAAAATCCGTCAGTTCTTGCAAGACATAATAAGTCAGCTGCGTCGGATCCGTCACTGCCTGTGGAAAATACGTAAAACTAACCCGGTGCTGGATTGTTCCAGCATAGGGAAGCTTGTTTTGCAATAAGTTTAATAACGTGGTCTTGCCACGTCCGTTACGACCAATCAAACCCAACTTCCACTCGGTCTGTAGCGTCAACTCCGCATCCGAAAACAGCTCAGTCCCTTGATTATCATAACCAAATGTCAAATGTTTTATTTCAATAGTTGACATCGTTTCACCCCTTTTTGATTTGTGTTTTTCAGATTATTGAATTCTTGCCGAAAAACACAAAAAACCTCGCCAATTTACAGGACAAGGCTTTGCGATATTCAGGTCTGTATCGGCTGTTTGCGACAAAACATCGGCGTTGTAGCCCTCAGTATCACACTGCAAAAACAGCAAAAAAGACCCACCATCGAAAAACCATTTGTCCTGAAAATCTGCACACTCATCCCTTGTCTTCACAAGAAATCAGTCTTGATGCAGCTTCAACAGGTCAAATTAGTTTTTCAACGGAGGATCCCTCATTTCATTTTTTAGTAGTCTTAGAGTAGCACGGTGTTGTTTTTTTGGCAACTAGAAAATACCTAAGACAACTACTTTATGAAAATAGAGGAAATCATTTATGAATATTTTTAAACAAGATTCCCTTGCCCCGCTTTTCTTTTTGGCTCAACTTTTTTATTTGTTTCCTTACCCGCCAAATAATAGCGCCATGCCAGCTGGATGAAAAGAATCAAAAGCGCACCAATCCCCAAAACAGCATAAGCTAGCATGCGGGACGCCGATTCACTACGGGTAGCGGTTACATTGAACTCCCACTGACTAACAAAGATTCCCAAAGAAATAAACAACACACACCAATACACATTTGCCATACGCCAAAATTTCATATTCTCCCTTAACCCTTCTAATGCAACCTCTTACAAAAAGCGGTTACTAAATTTCTCTAATCAAATTATAACACAAATCTTGGAATCTAGGTGGAATTTTTACTAAACGAAGAAAGCCTTTCCTCCCGATTGCAAAAAAACAAGAGTTATACGGAAGGCAATTTCTAAACACAATCCAAAAATCCGAAAATTTTCCTAGCTCAGCTACTCTTATCGTAGAAAGTGGTGAAATGTGGCGGAGTAGGATTGGCGTGACAGTAGCTCTCAGGATTCCAGATGAATTACTTAGAGTTGGGGTGCTTGCGTCACTTACTCTAAGTTTGAAGCGAAAAGGACAAAGCCAAACACGCCTTTCGTTTGGCTTTGTCCGGTCCAGCTACCGTCACCCCAATCCTACGGAGCCACATTTCACCATTTTAACACCACAAAAAAAGAACAAATCACCTGTAAAAATTTCCAGGTAATTTGCCCTAACTGTCTGTCATTAGTTTTATTTCCGTTTTTTCTTTTTCTTCTTATTCTTTTTCACCATGCGGTTCATAGCCATCTTGCCAAGTTTGCCTTTGACGCCGGTCCCAAACATTTGGTCCATCCCCGCCGGCATACTACCTTTGGACATTTGTTGCATCATTTTTTGGCTTTCCTTGAACTGTTTGATAAAGCGATTGACCTCCACTACGGAATTCCCGGAACCCGCTGCGATTCGGCGGCGGCGACTTGGATTGAGCAAATCCGGATTTTCCCGTTCAGCAGGCGTCATGGATAAAACGATGGCTTTTTGGCGAGCCAACATTTTCGGATCGACTTTGACATTTTCGATGCCTGGAATTTGGCTCATGCCCGGTATCATCTTAATCAAATCTTCCAATGGTCCCATGTTTTGAACTTGATCCATCTGTTCGATAAAGTCGTTGAAGTCAAAGGAATTTTCCTTCATCTTGCGGGCCAGTTCTTCGGCTTGTTTTTCATCGTATTCGGATTGGGCTTTTTCAATCAGGGTCAGCATGTCCCCCATTCCCAAAATACGGCTAGCCATCCGGTCTGGGTGGAAGACTTCCAAGTCCGTCAATTTTTCACCAGTCCCGGTGAACTTGATCGGTGCGCCAGTCACTTGACGAATGGACAGCGCTGCACCACCACGGGTATCCCCGTCGAGTTTGGTGATGATCACCCCACTGATACCTAACTGGGCATTAAAGCTATCGGCAACATTCACCGCATCTTGCCCGGTCATGGCATCCACCACCAGTAAGATTTCATCTGGTTGGGCGACCTCTTTGATTTGTTTCAACTCATCCATCAAGGCTTCATCGATATGCAAACGGCCGGCGGTATCAATCAAGACATAGTCATTTTTCTTTTCTTGGGCTACAGCCATCCCTTGACGGACGATTTCCACCGGGCTGACGTCGGTCCCCATATCAAAAACAGGCACATCCAATTGTTGTCCTAAGACTTTCAATTGGTCGATGGCTGCTGGACGATAAACGTCTCCGGCAATCATTAACGGCCGTGCATTTTCATTTTTCTTCAAATAATTGGCCAGCTTACCAGCAAACGTGGTTTTCCCGGCCCCTTGTAGCCCCACCATCATGATGACTGTCGGGATTTTTGGTGATTTATTGAGACCGACTGTTTCTTCCCCTAAGGTTTTGGTCAGTTCTTCATTGACGATTTTAACGATTTGTTGCGCTGGGGAGAGACTTTCTAGAACTTCTGAACCCACCGCCCGCTCCCGGACATTTTTGGTGAATTCTTTGACGACTTGCAGATTGACGTCGGCTTCAAGTAAAGCAAGGCGGATTTCCCGCATCATTTCTTTGACGTCAGCTTCGGTTACCTTTCCTTTTTTACGAAGGCGGCTCATGGCCGACTGTAGGCGTTCTGTTAAGCTTTCAAATGCCATTCATTTTCATTCCTTTATTCATCGATTTCTTGGATTTCTTCAATAAAACCTTGCAAGATAGCATCTTTAGGATAGTGCTCGCTGACATAAGTCGTCAGTTTTTCCAGCACTTCATTACGGACGATGTAATCAGAGAACATATGCAGTTTGCGCTCGTAGTCCTCCAGAATTTTTTCAGTCCTCTTTATGTTATCATAAACTGCCTGACGACTCACCTGAAATTCTTCGGCAATCTCCCCCAAAGAAAAATCATCGGCATAGTACAACTCCATATAATTCATCTGCTTTTCCGTCAGCAAAGTGGAGTAGAACTCAAACAAAGCATTCATGCGATTGGTTTTTTCAATCTCCATCGTTTCCACTCCCTTAATCTTTGTACGTAACTGCTAAGCCATCAAGTAGCTCATGGTAATTGTCTTCAGTGTAAACAGTGATTCCCCGCTTCAAAAAATAAGCAGTAGCTACTCCCACCCCACTAACACGGGTACCTGAAAAGCTACCGTCATAAATCAGCTGACTGCCACAAGACGGACTGCGCTCCTTCAAAATCACTTGCTGGATCCCTTGGGCTTGCAATTGTTGATAAGCTTTTCGAGCACCGTTTTTATAGGCTTCTGTGACATCGACTCCGGCCGTATTGACCACTTGGGCTTGCCCCTGCCAGACGTCAAAGCCATCCCCACCAATGATTTCAGCGGGTTCGCGAGGCGTTGGGAGCCCTCCAAGGACTTCCGGGCAGATTAGTTGGGCTTGCCCCGCTTCAATCAAAGGGCGTAAGTCTGTCAGCTCCTGCGTATTGCCATCATAGCGACAAAAAAGTCCGCCTAAACAGGCGCTAATTCCAATCACGACTTGATTTCCTCATGACTTATTCCTTTCACCGCGGTTACTTCAACAAAATCCGAAACTTCAGTTGCCATTATAGCATTTTTCTGCTTACTAAAATAGTAGCCTACTGGATTCTATGCTAAAATGAAGCCAATTATATGGTCTTTGGTGCCTGCACTTGCTAACAAGCTTTGGCACCATTCACTCTAGTTACAAAAGGAGATTTTCATGAAAAAAGTATTGATTGTCGACGATGAATCCTCCATCGTCACCTTACTAAGCTTCAATCTCGAAAAAGAAGGTTATCACGTTACCAGTGCCAATGACGGCTTAACCGGGTACGACTTGGCGTTGCACCAAGCCTTTGATTTTATTATTTTGGATATCATGCTACCAGGATTAGACGGCATGGAAATTACCAAGAAATTGCGGCAAGAAAAAGTTGATACGCCGATTTTATTATTGACTGCTAAAGATGAAACCATCGACCGCATTTTAGGTTTGGAAATTGGAGCTGACGATTATCTCACCAAACCCTTTAGCCCGCGGGAAGTTTCTGCTCGGATGAAGGCGATTTTCCGGCGTCTGCAACCGCGAAATCTCCCCCACAATGCGGCAGCTGCAGCTAGTGACCAAGAAGCCAAAAGTGACATCCTGACGATTGGCGAAATTACCGCTGACTTGGCTAATTTTGAAGTGACGGTTGCCAAAGAGCCAATCTTTTTGACACCGAAAGAATTCGAACTGCTAGTGTACTTTATGAAACGCAAAGATCGCGTGATTGATCGCGACACGCTATTGGATCGGATTTGGAAGTTTGACTTTGCCGGCCAAAGTCGGATCGTGGATGTCCACGTCTCCCACCTGCGAGAAAAAATCGAAAAAGACCCCAAAAATCCTGAGTATTTGGTGACCGTACGGGGCTTTGGGTATAAATTTCAGGAGCCCAAACAATGAAAAAGCACTATGGGGAATCCCTCGCCTGGTTAGCAGTTTTATTGGTCATTTTCATCGGCGCTTGGCAATTGATTGCAGGCTTTTACCAGCGTCAGGTTTTGGATCAGCAACAGACTTATTTGGAAAAAAAAGGCAGCCTGTTGATGCACATGGCAGAACTAAATGGTGGCGGGGATAGTCTAAAAGACCTTAGCCAACACTACGTCACCTCTTCTGACGAACGCATCACCTTGCTGGCTGCTGATGGGGCGATCTTATTTGATACCTATGACCCTAGTCTCGAAGGTACCCGCAGTGATCGCCCGGAAATCAAAACTTTGTTACAAGGGGGTAAGCTGGGAGTCTCTTTGCGGCAAAGCGATACCTTGAACAAGGAACTGCTCTATGTAGCCATTCCAGTGATGACTGATGGCCATCTCAGTAATATCATTCGGATTGCTGAGCCCACTGCCACCTTTATGGCCGAAGCCGGCTCGGTACGGCAATCGATCTTTTTCGTATACAGTGTTTTATGCCTGCTGATAACCTTTTTGGTGCTGTATTTTTTACGACAAAAAAATCGCCCCATCGAAAAAATCTTACCGGTGCTGAAAAAAATGGCAACCCAACCTCAAAAAACCGAACTGATTATGCAGACTTCACCTCAATGGCAGGAACTTTATCAGACCATCAACCAGTTAAGCGAGCAACTCAGCCAAACTTACCAAGCCTATACCGCTACTGAAAATCAGCTTCATACCTTACTCAACGAATTGATGATTGGCGTCTTTATTTTGGACGAAGAGCAACAGCTAGTGATGATCAATCCCACCATGCAAGAACAGCTTGGCATCACGGGAACGCTCAGCTTGCCAACGGAATTTGCCAGTGTGATAAAAGATCCTGGCTTGATCCAACTCATCTACCGGATCAACAAGCACCAGCCAGTCCTCCAAGAAGAATTGCGGCTAAAGCTCCCAGAAGAAAAAGTACTGGACATCAACCTCCGTCTTTTTAATGAGCAAAAACAGCTGATGGGAATTTCTTATGATCTGACTCGTGTGCGCCAACTCGAAAAAATGCAAAAAGATTTTGTCAGCAATGTTTCCCATGAACTGAAAACACCGGTGACTTCCTTGATTGGCTTTACAGAAACCTTGCTGGCAGGAGCCATGCATGATCCTGAAATCACCGAAGAATTTCTCGTGATTATGCAAAAAGATGCCCAACGTCTGCAACGCCTGATCCAAGATATCATTCAACTTTCCAAAACCGAAGCTGAATTGCAATACGAACTGCAACCTATCGAACTCCCGACGCTCTTCCAGCAACTGAAAGACAGCTATCGTCAGCTATTGGCAGAGAAGCAAGTAACCTTAACCTTGACGGGTAGCGAACCGACTTACTGGTTAACCAATCGAGAGTTCTTCTACCCTATTATCAAAAACTTGGTGGAAAACGCCATCCAGTATTCTCCAAAAAATAGCCAGGTGAAACTCAGCTGGCGCCTGACAGCGGCAGACCAACTGGAAGTCACGGTTCGTGATCAAGGATTGGGCATTGACCAAGATGACCAGGAACGGATTTTCGAGCGTTTTTATCGCGTCGATAAAGCCCGGGCCCGGCATTCTGGTGGTACGGGACTCGGTTTAGCCATCGTAAAAGACTATACCGAAAAACTTGGGGGCACCCTCCATTTGACCAGTCATCCACAGGTGGGCTCCACCTTTTCTGTTGCTTTCCCCAAATTAACCAAATAGAATGGACTTATTTCCGAAAAAACACTTGCTTGAAAGCGGAATTGGTAGGTACCAACGAATGTGTAATTCTTATTTTGCTAATCCGTAAAATAAAGTCTACAAATAAAAACTGCTGGCCACTTTGACAGTGAACCAGCAGTTTTTATGATCCTTTTTCAAAAGAATCAAGGGATGAAGGATTTTCTTGGTAGACCTGGCAAAGCTTATTTTTAATCGTTGAACGTTGCTCGATAGTTATGCAAAGATCCACGAGTCACACGAATAAAGCAATAGAGCAGGGCCAGAAAAAAAGCTCCAAAAAATAACGATCCTATCAGATGAGACAGTTTCAAAAATCCAACTGTTACCATTAAAATAAGCCCCAGAATCAACAAGTATAGAAAGCTGCGCACAATCCCTTGGATGATAAATCTTCTCTGACTAGCACCGGCAGGAGTTCTTTCAAAAATCCATTGAAAGAAGATTTCAAAGACTAAATCAGCCATATTCACTACCTCTTCTATTCACTGTTTTATTTTACTTAGCATAACATATAAAGTAACCTTGGGAAAATCAAATCTTGTCTTTCCCACATTGTTTTGACTAAAGTCCTGCCCCTCTCTGGAACAAGTAAACGCAGCTTTGTCAAAAAAAGTTACTCGTAACAGCACCGAAACACGACACTAGCCAACGTCTGTCTAATCCCTTTCAAAAACCAAGAAAGATTCTTTGACCAAAAGAGCTTTCCCGTCTAAAACTAGACATGTAAGATCATTCCTACTCCTACACTAAGGATGCTTGAGTAAGGATGGCAAGTATTCACCAATAATTGGAGGAATTATCATGAAAGTATTGGTTTTAGGTGCCCATGGACAGATCGCTCGCTTAGTCGAAACACAGTTAGCAGCAGAGGCGCCGGAGATTCAACAAACTTGGTTTTTAAGGGATAGTCAACGCCTAGCCAGTGACGCCTCCCCTAGCATTACCCTTTTTGAAGGCGACGCTGCCAATGAAGCTGATATTCAGCGAGCGTTGCCAGATGTCGATCTCGTCTACGCCAACCTTTCTGGCAGCAATATCGAAGCCCAAGCCACCGCTGTCGTCAAAGGGATGAAAAAAGGCGGGGTCTCTCGTCTCATTTGGATTTCTACTTTGGGTATTTACGATGAGGTTCCCGGTGCCTATGGGAAATGGAATCATGACATGCTAGACGGTGGGTATTTGGAAACCTATCGTGCTGCCGCCAAAATCATCGAAGCTTCCGGTCTGGATTACACCATTATTCGCCCGGCTTGGCTCAGCAACAAAACAGAAGTCGACTATGAGCTGACGGAAAAAGGCACACCATTTAAAGGGACAGAAGTTTCCCGCGCTAGCGTTGCCGATTTGGTGGTAAAAATCATCCAAAATCCCGCCTTATACCAAAAGAGTTCCCTTGGAGTCAACAAACCAAATACCGATGGTGACAAACCAGAATGGTATCGCTAAATCTATGTAAAACAAGTAAATTAGGTAGTAACAACTCTAGATATCAACATACCAAGCCAACAACAAAGACAGCCTCACGGATTCCTGTTTTCCGTGAGGCTGTCTTTGTCGTTTTCACTTCTACAAGTCTTTCACTTCACCAGTAGCCGAGCGCTCGACTTTCATATCTGTGATTGGCAAGTAGCCCAAGTCTTTTACCACGCCTTGTTGCACATCGGCTTCTAACATATAATCAAGGAACTTCTTGGTAGCGGCATCAGGCTCGCCTTTCGTGTACATATGTTCATAGGACCAGATTTTCCAGTCGTTCGTAGCAATTTTTTCCGCAGTGGGTGCAACACCATCGACTGTCAAGGCTTGTAGGCTATCGTCTAAATATGACAACGCCAAGTAACTGATGGCTCCTGGTGTTTCCGCCACAATCTTTTTCACCGTTCCGGAAGAATCTTGTTCTTGAGATTGGATAGCCTCAGCGCCATCTAGCGCCCATTTTTCAAAAGTTGCCCGCGTGCCACTTCCAGATGCTCGGTTAATAACAGCGATTTCTTGGTCTTTCCCACCAACATCTTGCCAGTTAGTGGTCTTACCCGTGAAGATATCAATGAGTTGGGCTTTGGTCAATTCTTTGATCCCCACCTCTTTGTTGGCTACTGGTGCCATGCCAACGACAGCCACTTTATGGTCCACTAACTCATCAGCAGGGACGCCATCTTTTTCTTCTGCGAAAACATCTGAGTTGCCAATAGTCACGGCCCCGGTGGCAACTTGAGACAACCCTGTCCCACTTCCGCCCCCTTGGACAGAGATTTGATAATTAGCGTTTTCCTGTGTAAAGCTTTCTTGTGCTGCATCTACCAATGGTTGCAATGCTGTCGATCCCACGGCAGTAATTTTGACAGCTTCACTGCTTTTACTGCTAGCGTCACTCGCGGCATTTCCACTTCCGTTTCCTTTGCCACAGCCCGCCAATAATAAACCGGCTGCAAGAACTATCAGACTCATTTTTTTCACTTTTTTCACGATTATTCCTCCTTGATAGTCACACACAATGACCTGCTTCATCAGTTGGTAAACAGCCTGTCACGCTCGCAGCTGCCTCACTGACTTACAAGCATAGTCTAACAAGTTCATGTAAAGGCACCACCAACATCAGGTAAAGATTGGGTGAAGGGATGTAAAAGTTCTGTAAATTCTGCCACCAAACTAGTGTCGGAATAAAATCGCTTGTGCCCTTTATTCAAGGAGAACCTAAAAAGACGGCCCAAAATGGCAGCCGTCTTAAACTTATTTATGCTTAAAACCCTTGAGGATTTTCTGCTCGTACATCCAAATGGACCAGATAACGCCAGCGACAAATGATAAACAATAGCGTCATCAACCCACCATAACAAGCAATAATGATGAAAAAGTAATGCCAGAGATTCAAAGAGGATAACTGAACAATCCCCCAATAAGCCACTGCCGAATGAATCGTCGCCACAAGCATCGGGATATAAAACATCCCTACCAATTGCTTAGTCACGATTTGATGTCGTTGTTTTGGTTGTAGGCCCAATTGATACAAACTGCGATGGTAACGCCCTTCTTTGTCCAAATCGCCAAATAAGCGGAAATACATGATAGACGCCGTAAAGATGAAGAAGACGCCGCCTAATAAGACCCCAATCATCAAAATCAAGCCGTTGGACTGGCGTTGTTTTTGCCAGCCTTCATAGCGGGATTCATATTGTAAATAATAGTCGTTGTAGAGTTTTTCCCAATGTTCTTCCATTTCTTTGTCTGACAAGTTTTCATCGACTGGCGCCATGGAAAGTTCCTCGTATTTGTCCTGTTTGTCGTGGAGCAAGGTCAATAGTTTTTGATTGACGTTTTCATCGGTGCGCCATTCTTTAAAGTCTAATAACTGGTAACGAATCATTGGGTAATTATCGTCTTCTGCAATCTGAAATTGAGCTACCATATCATCTGGCGCAATAAAGAAGCGATACATATTAGCAATCCGAAACCGCACTGGTTGGGAAGTCAATGTAATCTCTTTTGTGCCAGACTGCAAGTCAACTTCTAACGTTTGTTGCCGCTGACTAAGCTCCTCTTCCTGATATTTGTTTTCTTCCACCGCCGTTGAAGCCGGTGCAATGATTTCATCGGCTTTGGGATGCAGCGCTTCAAAGCCAAATTTCTTGGCTACCTGATTGTAATCAGAAGCCTTCATACAATAAGCAATGTAAGTCCCGACTTCTTGATCTTGGGCCCCTTTTTCTTGATAACCCATGGGATAAGTAATGACTTGACTATAAAGGGGAGTATGCCCACCAGCTTTGATGATGTTGATCATTTCTTGAGCAGTCTTTGACGTATTGGTGACCTGATCAGCCTTTGTGACGCTTTCGTTTAGTACGAAGGCGGTAGAAATACTATTCCGGCTACCCGTCTCAGAACTTCCCAAAGCCACTGTCACCGAAATCCCAACTAAAGCTACCGAAGCGGTACAAGCAATCAAAGCAAACATGGTAGCATTACTTTTGGCTTTGTAGATCCCTTCTGCAATACCGAGCAATTTCTTTCCTTGCCAATAGCTACTGCTTTTTTTGGCTCCTTTGTAGAAGTACACCACCACTTGATGGAAAAACAAGAAGGTACCCAAGACAGTCAACAACACGCAGGCCAACACTAAAAGAAGTCCCATGCCCGACGAACCATAGATAAAGTACACCAGTGAACCATAGCCACCAGCTAAACACATAAATGCTAAAACGACTAGCAACGGATGGGTCTTAGGCAGAGGTTGTGGCGTTTCATCACTTTTCCCCAGTTGGCTCAATGTTTCTGTCTCGATTCGCAAAGTCATAATCAAACTAATCAACAGATACAGCCCCAAAAAGACCACCACAGTTAGTAAGATTCCCAAAGTCGGGAAGTAAAACCGCAAACCGGTAATAATCCCTAACAGATTTTGAATCACGATCAAAATTACCTTAGTAAACAAGACACCGAGCCCAACACCAGTAAAGATCGAAGCGAAGCCAATCAGCATATTTTCCCCAAATAAAATCTTTCGTAGATCTTTAGGCTTCATCCCCAGCATCAAATAAATCCCCAAGTCTCGCTTGCGAGCTTTGACGAAGGTCCAAAAAGAATACCAAAGAAAAATAATCGATAGTAAGACGATCAACACTTGGCTAGCAATCATCCCGAAACCTGCGAGTTCCGATACATCCCCACTAGAGCCTTGAATCCCGCCACGCATTTGTGGATGGAAGGTCAACATGGCAAAAGTGAAAAAGACAAAGACGGAAAACGTACTGGCGAGAAAATAGCTGCCATAAGTCCGCGCAGAACGCAGAACATTATTAATAATCAGCTTGAAGAAGCTCATGAGAACGACCTCCTAAATGACTTAACACCGTCAAGATTTTTTGGTAAAAGGCATTGCGATCTTCTCCAAGATAGATTTCATTGTAAAAGCGGCCATCTTTGATAAAGATGACCCGATTACAAAAACTTGCTGAAAAGGCATCATGGGTCACCATCAATGTCGTCACTTGTCGTTCTTGATTCATGGCTGACAAAAGCTCCATCACAGCATTGGCAGCTTTCGAATCGAGATTACCAGTGGGTTCATCCGCCAAGATCAAACTAGGATTATGAATCAACGCCCGACAAATCGATACCCGCTGTGCTTCCCCACCAGACAATTGATAAATTCGCTTGTTACGCAAATGAGCAATCCCCAACTCTGTCATCAATCGTTCTGCTTCTTTTAGCATCACTACCGGCTTTTCCCGGTCCAACGTCAATGGTAAGACGATATTTTCCACTACTGTCAACGGTGCGAGCAAATTGTAGTTCTGGAAGACAAAGCCAAGTTTTTGACGGCGAAAATCTGCCAATTTATTTTTATTGTATTCATGGGGATTTTCCCCTTCCAAAAGGATTTTGCCAGAAGTTGGCTGATCCAAAGTCGCCACACAGTTAAGCAAGGTCGTCTTACCACTTCCTGAAGGCCCCATGATTGCTACAAATTCCCCTTTTTGAATCTTTAAGTCGATGCCTTTCAACACTTCAACAGTAACTTCTCCACTGTAGTTTTTCACCAATTGCTTGATTTCTAGCAATGCCATGGTGTTTTTCCTCCTTTAACCTGCCCTTACCCATATGTATTTGACAGGACTTCTTTGTATCCATAGTTTACCAAGGAAGCTAGCTTTTACCTATCTGTCAAGTTGACAAAAAGCTTACAAAGTCGTAAGAAACTAAAAACAGTCGCCTATAGCAAAAAAAAGGAATACCTACACATAAAAATGCTGGTCTTCCTTTAGCTTTATCTTTTTAAGAGTATTATTGCAACCCATCATCTGGAAAACGTAAAGTCACTTGGGTCCCCTCACCGACTGTGGAATCAATCGCAAAAGCAATCCCTAGCTCTTCGCTCACTTGATCCACCAAGTACAGTCCCATCCCTGTGGCCTCGCCGAACTTACGGCCATTTTCGCCGGTGAAGAAGGGCCGTTTGACTCGTGGCAAATCGGCTGGTGGAATCCCAACACCATGGTCAACAATCCGTAAAATAGGAGCGCCTTCAGAGCTTGTTCCAGTCAAAGTAACTTTGCTACCAGCCTTTGAGTATTTGATGCTATTGATCAAAATTTGTTCAAGGACAAATTGCAACCATTTTTCATCCGAAATCACCACGAGCTTTTCTGAAATTTTCATCTCAGGAAATACTTGGTGTTGGATAAAGAAATTTTTCTGTTGATTCACTGCGGTATTGACCACTTTTTCCAATGAAAGTTGCTGCAATGTAAAATCCTGGGCCATGCCACCGATTAACCGCGCTTCGTTTAAAGCTAAGTTAAGGCCACTTTTCAAACGCTGCGTCTCCCGCAAAACTTCTACTGAATCCAGTTGATTTTCCTGGGCCATCATTTCCAAAACACTGATTGGGGTCTTCATCTGATGGGTCCAGAGGTTCATAAAAGTCACTTGTTGTTCCCTTGCACGGGTGGACTGGAGTATCTGATCCTCTTGTTTTTGAAGCAGGCTATTTACCTTATCGAAAATGAGACGACTTTCTTTGTCAGTATCCCCTCGCAACAATGCAGAACTTTTTCCCGACAGAAAATCATACCAGCGCCGTTTCCGAAAATAATCCAAGAGAAAACAGCCAATCAGCAAGAGGGTGCCCACCGCCAAAAGGTATACTAATAAACGCCAATTTTCACTGTGTGCTAGACCCAGCACCACAATTACAAAAAGCTGAACTGTAAAGACTAACAAAAATTGTAGCCAATGGGTCTTCCCATAAAAGGCCATCACCCTTGCCCCCAATCCAATTGGTAGCCTTGGCCCCGCAACGTATGAATCTTAGCCACCAAGCCCATGTCCTCCAATTTTTTTCGTAAACGCCCCATATTCACAGATAGCGTATTGTCATCCACGAAGCGCTCATCATCCCACAGCTTCATCAAAAAAGTCTCACGTTTAACTATGGTTGGGGCATTTTCTATCAATAGTTCCATCAATTCCCCTTCTTTTTTCGTCAGAAATTCTTTTTTATCGCCATAGCGAATTTCTAAACGTTCAGGAAAATACTGTAATTCACGATAGGTCAAAATCCGCTCACCAGCTACCGAGTATTCGCCGGAGGTTCGCCGGAGTTGGCTTTTGATTTTCGCAATCAAGATTTCATTGGCAAAAGGTTTCACCAAATAATCATCTCCGCCGTATTCCATCGCCATCACTTGATCCATCGTATGATCTCGAGCAGACAAAAAGATGATGGGCAGATTGGATAGCTTTCGCAACTCTCGTGTCCAATAAAAACCATCAAAATAAGGCAAGTTGATATCCATAAGGACCAAATCCGGCATCAATTTACTAAACTCCCCCACTAAATCAGCAAAATCTACCGGAACCGTTACCTCAAATCCATATTTTTCAATAGCCTCTTTTACTACTTTGGCCAGTGCCTCATCATCTTCAATTAAAAATATTTTCATATTCAATCCCCATTTCTCAGAGCCGTTTCTTTGCTTCATTCTATCAAATCTTCGAATGCTTTTGGTTATCCTTTTTCACGAGTATGCCAACAACCATTATTTGTGAAAGCGAGGTATACTATTACTAACAAAAAGAAAGAAGGTCTTTTTCATGTTAGAAATTCACTATATTCCTGTCGGTGGTGCTGAGAAAGTCAAAACCTACGAGACGGCAAATGCCTTTTTAGCGGCCCAATATTTGGAAGTCCCTGAACTGCAAGACAACTCCCGTGTGACAAAAGTCTTGTTGGATGGGCAAGCAGTTGAACTACAAGATAAGACGGTCGCCGGTCTCTTTGATTATCTAAACCACTAATTTATTGAAAAACATCCCCATTAAATAAGATAATTTTTATGAGTTGTCTTAGGACTTAGCTAGTCATAGGCTGCCTTCGTTTCATTATTGAAAGGTAGCCATTTTATTTTTAGTCTAAAAAAGCAGTCGTCTTTTCGTTGTGGAAAAGCCGACTGCTTTTTTTATTACGTAAAACAGATTTTTTTGTGGATAACTTCGGTAAATAACACAAAATTTGTTTCATGTTCCGTGAAAACATAGAACCATCAATCTTTTTGATCTTTAAGATACTTTTTGGAAAAAATCCTCAAACTATTGACATCTGCAAAGTTACAAAACTAAAGTCAAAAAATAGAGTTATTTTATTTGCTAGCGTTTCACAAAAAGTAAATGTTTCATATTTGAAAGCGTCTTATTCTTTCCAGCCTAATTATGACTTCTTTCAGAAAATATTTTTGTTCTATCAAAGCAGCTCTTTTTCCATCACCAATAACCGACCTTGAGGTGAATCTTGCTGAGAAACCTCAATGAAGCCTTGTTTTTGCCACATCTTCTGACCAATTCCATTACTCTGATAGACGCCTAAACGTAGCTTGGACTGGCCTTTTTCCCGGCACCTGTTCTCAACTTGTTGGTAACAAAAAGTGCCTAACCCTTGATGCCGTACCACTGGGTGAAAAACCATCAAGCCGAGTATCGTCGTCTCTTCTTGGGGATAGTCATGTAACAAATCAATTAATCCCACTAGCTGACCAACTTTCATCACCGCAAAAACTTCTTTGTCGGCAAGGTCCGTATCCGGTGGAAGGTCATAAAACAAGTCATGTTCGACTTCTTCAATCGACGGTTGCTGCTTTTGCCAGTGGCTAAAATAATCCAAGCAACTCATCATCAGTTCATAAACCGCTGGACTCTGACTAGCAGCTATTTTGACTAGCTCAATTTCCTGATTCATTTTGTGTTTGCCATATAGGCGGCCAAGCGGGTCATCGCCTCTTTTAAAGAAGCCATCTCAGCAGCGTAACTAACCCGTACATAGCCTTCTCCTTCAATTCCAAAGGCGACACCCGGAATTACAGCTAATTTATTTTTTTCCGCCAAATCCACACAAAAAGCCATCGAATCTTGTAAGTAACCTGCTGGAATTTTGGCAAAAAGGTAAAACGCCCCTGCTGGTTTCGCCACTTCAAAGCCCAATTGCGACATCTCATCGTAAACAAAGTCCCGGCGTTTACGGTATTCTTCTTTCATGACTGCTGCATCGAGAAGCCCTGCTGTCAGAGCTTCCACCGCCGCTTTTTGGGAAATCGTAGAAGCTGCCGTCACCAAATATTGATGGACTTTGATGATTTGGGCAGTCAAGCTTTCCGGTGCGAAGATAAACCCAATCCGCCAGCCCGTCATCGCATGGGATTTAGACAAGCCGTTGATCAAGATCGTCTGCTCAGGAATAAACTCAGCGATAGAAACATGAGTCTGGTCATAGCTCAACTCGCTATAGACTTCATCACTGATGACAAAGACCGGATACTTTTGCAAAACCTCAGCTAGTGCTTGGACTTCCTCGCGGTTATAGGTCACACCGGTGGGATTGCTAGGATAATTCAAAATCACCGCTTTGACCTTGTCCCCTTGTTCTTGCAAAGTCGTTTCTAAAACTTCCGGCGACAAGACAAAACCATTGTTGGTGGTATCCATATAGACTGCCTCTGCACCGGCTAGAGTGATGACTGGTTCATACCCGGGATAAATCGGTGCCGGTAGCAAGACTTTATCGCCGGCTTCTAACATGGAGAGTAGCGCAGCCGAGATGGCCTCTGTCGCCCCCACCGTCACCAAGATTTCCTTTTGTGGATGATAGCTTAAGCCATAGCGTTCTTTCAAATAATAGGCCGCAGCTTCTCTGACATCAGTCAGTCCTGCCATCCCGCTATAGTGACTAAAATTTTCAGTAATCGCCTGACGTCCGGCTTCTTTGACATGTTCTGGCGTATTAAAATCCGGTTCTCCTAAAGTTAACTTCAACATACCGTCGATTCCCGACACTCGTTCATCAAACTGTCGAATCAAAGAAACGGCAATTTTGTAGACTTGTTGATTGAAACGTTCTGTTAATGGCTGCATATCCAACGGCTCCTTTTTGATTACACGTTACTGTTATTCATCAGTGACGCCCTCAATTATTTTGAGGTCCTTTTGTACAATCCTATCACACTCTTGACATTCAAAAAAGCCAAAGACTAACAAAAGAAACCACTTAAGACTTTGATGTTCGCATTTTCGCGAGTCTCAGGAAGGCGAATTTTCCGTGGATTTTAACGGCTTAAAAATTCACGAAACCAAGGGCTCATCTTCTGCTCATTTAGCCAACACAAACGTTATCTTTTATTTTTAGAAGAAGTCACTAAAAAAAATCTAATCTTTCTGAAAAATATTAAAATGTGGATTGCTACTAATTTTAAATGGTCGTAAAATGAAAATGAAATAACACATATCTAGGAGGTGTACCATGTTAAAACAACTTTATCGTCTGCCACTTATGTTATTTATGATTCCTTTTGTTTACTTGTCGCTTTGGTTAGATACATACTTCCAGTCAGTCCTTGGTTTTTTCTTTTCATTGGTTTTGGCTGTGTTGCTAGGTTTTTATTTTAAGGCCTCGAAGCAACTGCACTTATGGGCCGTCGGTAATATCGTCAGCACCATCATTTCCTTATTGCTACAGCACCAACATCCAGAATGGCATTTTCATTACCAGCCCTTTAACCCCACCCTTTTGGTATTGTCTCTTTCCTTGCTTTACTTGATTCCGCAGCTATTCGGAATCTTTTGGGCCAAAGTCTTGCGGATCAATCTGGCCCAAGATAATCAAAAATACAAATTCATTTTTATGAAAAAATGACCGTTAAAAACCCCCGAGCCTAGATTGGTTCGGGGGTTTTTGATTACTGGATATCTTTCAAATGAATCTTTTTAATGATCAGCTTATCAAACATCGTGCCTTGATTATCTTGTTCGCCGATGACCTCAGCCACAACATTTTTGCCATCATGTTTTTTACGGAGTTGGTAGATGATTTTGCCGGTTTGCTTCAGCTCAGTCACCATGTCCACTACTCCACCAAAGCCAGTTTTACGGGTGATGAAACCTAGTGCGACCATCCGTTCATCCAAATTTTTAGCCGAGATCGTAGCACCGGTAATCAGTGCTTCTCTCATCACATTTAGAAATTCCTCTAAGCCATCCACGGTGCCGATTTCATCTTCCACCGGTTCAGGGCGACTATGGAGTTCCTGTAAGAGGTTTTCGTACTGCTCTTGCGTCAGCATGACACCAGCGACTTTTTCCCGATTAAACACGTAAACAGCGGTCCCTGCTTGCCGTGCTTGCTCAAAAACATCCATCGGTGATTTTTTGACCTCGGTAATCGATGTTGTCGGTACTTCTAACTTCTTCAGTTCCATTCCAGTCACTCCTATATCTATCTGAGGCGCTAAACCGCGTCCTCCCTAACTTAACAGTGCCTCATCCGGCCATCACTGCACAAACTTCAATGGTCACATTATATCATAAACTCGCTGTTTCACCACCTACTACTGGCAAAAAAACACCACCCACAACTCGCGCTTTACAAAGAAGACGAGCTAATCTCGCTTGATTTTTAACGTCAAAGCATTGATTGCGACAATCACAGTACTCAAGCTCATCAAAATCGCCCCCACCGCTGGATTCAAAACAATTCCAATCGGAGCTAAAATCCCCGCTGCTAAAGGAATGGCAAAAATATTGTAACCAGCCCCCCACCAGAGGTTTTGAATCATTTTTTTGCGAGTTTGTTGGGCCAAGTCAAGGAAATGTAAAATATCTTCTGGGTTGGAATTGGTCAATACTACATCAGCTGAGTCAATCGCAACATCAGTCCCCGCACCAATGGCTATCCCGACGGTAGCACGAGCCAGACTAGGCGCGTCATTAATGCCATCACCAACCATGGCTACTCGTTTACCGGCTTTCGTCAGATCGGCAATAATCGTTTCTTTGCCATCTGGTAGCAGTTCAGCATGAAAACGAGTCACCCCTAAATAATTCGCCACAGCGCTAGCCGCATGTTGGTTATCACCAGTCAGCATCACCGGTTCAATCCCACGATTTTGCAGCGCTTTAATGAAGGCTTTGGCATTGGGTTTGATTTGGTCTCCCAAGGCAATCAAGGCCACCAAGTCATCATCGGCTAACAAGTAACTGATGGTATTGCCTTGCTCTTGGTAACGAGTGATTTTAGCGGTAGGAACCTGTAGAGTCAACCGTTGCAATTCTTTTTCATTGACGATTTTGATTGACTTGCCGTCAACAACCCCTGCTAGCCCTACGCCAGAAATATTTTTTACATTCTCAGCTATAGCCGGTTGGACCTTTTGTTCTTTGATATACTTCATGATTCCAGTAGCGATGGGATGATTGGCGGAAGCCTCCAAGGCCCCAAGCCACGATAGGAGTTTCTCATCATTATAAGTGGTGCTAAGATTTTCAAAACCGGTTACTGCAAAAGTGCCCGCTGTCAATGTCCCAGTCTTATCTAACAACACCATATCTAAATCATGGGCGTTTTCCAACGCATTGCGGTTTTTCAATAGCAAGCCATTTTTAGCAGCAATCGAAGTCGAGCGGGCCACCACCAATGGAATCGCCAACCCCAAAGCATGGGGACAGGCTATCACAAAGACAGTTACCATGCGATCCATTGCGGTTGGTAAATCAGCCACTAACAACCAAATAATAAAGGCCAACACCCCCACTGCTAAAGCGACATAAAAGAGCCATTTAGCCACTTTGTCCGCTAAACTTTCTAGCTGTGATTTTTCTGATTGGGCTCGCCGCACCATCTCCATCACTTTGGCTAAATAACCTGTCTCGCCAGTCCCGGTAACCTGGATCCGAATCGTCCCGTTCCCATTTACCGAGCCCCCGATGACCTTGTCCCCCACTTGCTTTTTCACGCCGCGGGATTCACCAGTTACGGCGGACTCATCGACGGTGGTACTACCTTCTTCAATCACACCATCGGTCGGCATCTTATCACCAGCTCGTACCAGAAGATGATCTGCTGCTTGAACTTCTTGTAAAGAAACTTTTTCTTCCTTGCCCTCCTTGGTCAGACGAATCACCGTATCTGGCAATAACTCTGCCAATTTTTGCAAAGCATTGCTCGCATTTGAAACAGCACTCATTTCAATCCAGTGGCCCAAAAGCATAATGACAATCAAGGTTGCCAGTTCCCAGAAGAAATCCATCACATGGGCACCATGGAGGAAATGATTGGCTACAAACGCATAGAGACTATACAGATAGGAAACAGTAATCCCCATCGCAATCAACGTCATCATCGCTGGGCTTTTTTGCTTCAGTTCCATCTTTGCCCCAGCCAAAAACGGTTGGCCGCCATAGCAAAAGAGCACCGTCGCTAAAATCAATACCACCCAATCAGATCCTGGGAAGGTAAACTGAAATGGCAAATCAATTCCCATCATGGGGGACAAAAGAATTATCGGAATCGCCAAAACTAGCGACAACCAAAATTTTTGCTTGAAGTTTCCCATGTGCATCGAGTGGTCCATCCCCCCCATGTCATGATCCATGTGGTTCATATCATGATGGGTCATCTGGCTGTGATCCATTTCCGACATGTCTTCCTGATGATGCATGTCGCCATGATTCATTTTGCTATGATCCATTTCCGACATATCTTCCTGATGGTGCATGTCGTTGTGGTCCATCTGGCTGTGATCCATTCCCGACATATCTTCCTGATGGTGCATGTCGCCGTGATTCATTTTGCTATGGTCCATTTCGGCCATCTCTTGCCCATTTGATTTGCGAGAAGTTGTTTCCTTTGCTCGCTGCTTAGCTAGCTTTTCAGACATTGCCAACACCCTTTCTTTACTTTCTTCTTTCATCGTAACAACAAATCAAGAAAAGTGAAACGAACTTGTTTAGCATTTAAAGCCAAGTATCCTTTGATTTGGTATGACAAACTTGTCTCAAGTACAAAGTCTGTCATACCTTAATCTAATAAAAAAGCCGGCCGGTCTTGCTTCCGGAGAATCCCTCGGGTGTTAGTGGGACCGGTAAATGCCAACTAAAGAACCGTTGTCATTTTGCTAGCTCATCTTAGCGATTTCTGCTTAGATGAACTGTATGCGTCATGCTTCTGATGGCTCCTTGCCGAAGTCAAACTTGTTGCAAGTCCAACAAAATCGTTGGGCAACAACAAGTAATTTGCTAGTTTATCTTAGCGCTCTCTGCTTAGATGCAACTGTATGCGCAATGGTCTTTTAGCCCTCGGACATCCTCGACACTACTACCGAGACATTCTCCTCCAGCAAGTCCGCCCTGTTTTATCGGTAAGCGATTTATTCTCTTTGCTTCGTAAAACCAGCAAATCATTTTCTTGTAGGGTAGCAGATGTACTGTGAAAAAGGTGAGATTTAGCAGAGTAGAATTGGATTGACAGTCGCTCTAAAGATGCGTAATGAATTACTTAGAGTTGTGGTGCTTGCACCACTTACTCTAAGTTTGAATGTGCAAGGCAAAGCTAAAGGTGCGTCTGCGCATACAGTTCATCTAAACAGACACCGTTAAGATGAACTAGCAAAGACAAACAGATTTTTTCGTTTGGCTTTTACCAGTCTAGCTACCATTAACCCAATTCCTAGGTCGCTAAATTTCACCTTTTTCGGGCATCTCAATGTCGGCATGATAGGCCACTTAATTACTGATACATCAATGGCGAACTAGCTAAGTTTTTTCCGATTTAAACTGAGGGAATTCAAAAGCACGCTCACCGAACTAAAGGCCATGGCCCCACCAGCTACAATCGGATTCAAAAATCCTAATGCAGCGAAAGGAATGCCAATCGTATTGTAAATAAAAGCCCAGAAAAGGTTCTGTTTGATTTTCCGCAAGGTTGCTTGAGAGAGAGCAATCATCTTGCCCACATACGTCAAATCACTGTGAATCAAGGTGACATCAGCGGTTTCCATCGCAATATCCGTTCCGCTACCCATTGCGATACCGATGTCTGCCAAGGCCAATGCTGGCGCATCATTGATTCCATCTCCTACCATCCCGACAATCTCGCCTTTATCTTGTAAATAGGCGACTTTCGCTGATTTGTCTTCCGGCAATACTTCGGCAAAAATATTTTCTACGGGAATCCCCACTTGTCGGCCAATCGCCTGCGCAGCTTTTTGGTTATCCCCAGTGAGCATGTAAACTGAGACTCCAGCTGTTTGCAATTGCTTGATGGCTGCCTGGGACGTCTCTTTGATTTGGTCTGCCACAGCGATCGCACCTAGCACTTTTTCTTCGTCAGCCAACAACATTAAGGTTTTCCCCTCTGCTGCCCACTGGTCGATAACGACTTGATAATCCTTTGCTCCAGCCAACTCTTTGACAAAATTATAGGTTCCTAAGCGGTAGTTCACACCAGCAACTTGCCCTTTGATACCAAAGCCTGGGACCGCAGCAAAATCAGATACTTCTTGCAAGTGAGCCCCTTTTTCTTGGGCGTAACTCAAAATGGCTTGCGCTAAGGGATGTTCCGACTGGTTTTCAAGACTGGCAAGCACTTCAAGATACCCCTCATCAGATAATTGCAAATCCGTCACGACGGGTTTGCCCACCGTAATCGTTCCTGTTTTATCCAAAATCACGCTGGAAATATGAGAGGCCGTTTCTAGGGCTTGTCCACCTTTGATTAAGATGCCATTTTTTGCACCTAAACCTGTCCCCACCATTATGGCAGTTGGTGTCGCTAAACCAAGGGCACAAGGACAGGCAATCACCAAGACCGCCACGCTATGAATCAAGGCTTGTTGCCAATCTCCCACAATTAAACCTGTCAACACTAAGGTCAACAAAGCGGCGATTAACACTGCGGGCACAAAGATACCAGAAATTTTATCGGCAATTTGTTGAATCGGGGCTTTTGACCCTTGGGCATCTTCCACCATGCGAATGATACGAGCTAAAATTGTCTCATTGCCGACTTTCAGAGCTTGCATACGAATGGTTCCAGTAGTATTTACCGTGCCACCAAACACCGTATCGCCAACCATTTTTTCCACCGGCAAGCTTTCCCCCGTCAGCATGCTCTCATCCACGGAAGTTCCCCCGTCAAGGATGGCACCGTCCACCGGAATTTGCTCTCCGGGACGTACTAAAATCGTCATGCCCACGCTTACTTGATCTAAAGTCAAATCGGCCACGCTGCCATCTTCAGCTACCACGCGGGCCGTTTTCGCTTGCAGACCCACCAATTGTTTGATGGCATTAGAGGTTTTAGTTTTCGCTAAGGTTTCCAGGTATTTTCCTAGGAGAATCAGCGCAATAATCATCCCGCTAGACTCAAAATAGAGTTCTTGTGGTTTTCCAGCGAAAAAGCCGTTGTAGACACTTAGTAAATAAGCGGCCGTCGTTCCCATCGCTACGAGGACATCCATGTTAGGGGCTTTGGTTTTGATGGCATGATAGGCCCCTTTATAAAAACGACTACCGATAACAAACTGAATCGGCGTCACCAAGATCAGCTGCACCCACGGATTGTGGAAAAAAGCCACCACTGGATTGTGAATGCCAGCTAACATCAGGAGCATCGAAATCATCAAGGGGGCTACCAAAATCCCACTGATTATCAAGTCTCGTTTCATTTTAAACAAGTGTTGCGCTTTTTCGGCGGCGACTTGCTTCTTATGATTTTCATCATCCAAAATTGCACCATAGCCAATATTGGTGACCGCAGCAATCAACGCCTCCGCTGTCGTCTCGGCATAAGAAACGGTTGCTTTTTCTGTTGCCAGATTGACGTTAGCTGATAAGACTCCCGGGGTTTGGTTGAGTTCCTTTTCCACCCGAGCTGAACAGTTGGCACAAGTCATCCCCGTAATCACAAAACTTTGTGTCTGGGTGCCTGCTACATTTTCTACTCCATTATCATGACTCACTGCCATTTAAATCACCTCAGTAGGGTAACCCACAGCGGTGACCTTTTCAGCAATTGCTGTTGGCGTTACTTGACTTTCATCGAATTTGACCACACCATTGGCTTTTTTTAGGTTGATTTTCACTTTTTGAATGCCAGGCAGTTCCTTGATTCCTTTTTCCACCCGTGCAATGCAGTGTTCACAACTCATACCTTTGATTGAAAATGTTTGTTTCATCTTAATTTCCTCCAATAACTCGTTTTTATTTTTGATGTTCCCGGCACTCACACTGGCCCGGGATACAATTACACTGAATTTCGGCGACCGGCGTCTTTTTCGCCAGAGCCTGTTGAATCATGGCAATATCTGCTGCCGTCAGCTGCGCCTCTGTCACCAAATCGGTAATGGCGCTCCCGACTTTTTTAGCACAAATCCGGGAAAACAGATTCTCTGTCGCGCTTTGTAAAGTTTCTTCTTCACCAACTTGAGGAAAATAAATGTATTTTTTGCCACTAGGTTCGGTGCGGACAGCTTCTTTTTTTACCAGCCGACCGAGTAAAGTCTTCACTGTGGCCAATTTCCAGTCCATCCGTTGGCCTAAAACATCAGCAATCTGCTGTGCATCCGCCTCGCCCAAAGTCCACAAGACACGCATGACTTCCCATTCCGAATCCGAAATCTTGATGGCATCTGTCGTTAGTAAATCGGTTTTAGCCATGAGGGTTCCCCTTTCGTTTACATCCGTAATCGTCATTGACACCGTCAGTTTACACTTGTAATCGATAGCTGTCAATAAAAAAGAACGGAAAACCTAAAAATCAGTTTTCCGCTCGTAAATTGAGTAATTAAAAATGTAATTTAAAGCTGCTTTCTGCCATAAATGGTTTTTCTGGATCAAGACGAATACTACCAAATTGGGGATACTTTTCTGTTCCAGGAATCCCTTGAGGTTCAATGGCAATCGCCGCATGTTGACTCATAACACCATTTTTAAAGTTCAAACCTGCTTCGGCATCCCGAGTCGTGTAAATCACCACAGCCGGTTCGGTGGTAGTCAATTCCATCGAAATCAAGCCGTCTGGTGAAGTCAGAACCAACACGCTCGCTTGGTTGTTATCAAAAACAAAAGGATCATCTAACAAAGTAGCGCCGATTTTCTTACCACCAAGGAAGTCAAATTTCGTTCCTGCTACATCCAAAAGTCGTCCAGTAGTGGTGATATCATCATTGGTTTCACCTACTTTGGAGGCCCGAATTTCTAAGGTATGTTCATCGATTGTATTGGCTGGTGAACCAGTCAAATTGTAATACCCATGATTGGTGGGATTGAAGATGGTTGGTTTATCTGATGTCGCTTCAAATTTAAAACTATAAACGTTTTCGTCACTCAAGGTATAAGTCGCTTTGACTTGAACTGTTCCAGGGAAGCCATGAGCCCCATCAGGATCTGTATAAGCGAATATCACGCCTGCTTTGCCTTCTTCTTGGAAAGGCGTGGCATCAAAGGTTTGCTTGTCATAGCCGTTTAACCCACCATGAAGGGTATTGCCTTGTTGACTATCTTCCGTGGTGAAGGTTTCACCATCCAATTCAAACTGGGCGCCAGCTACACGACCAGCGATTGGTCCAATAGTCGCATTGTAATATGGGTTCTCATGATAGCCTGCCAAATCTTTAGGCCCGACCATCAAGTCTACTTCTTTTTCGCCGACAGGGACGATCAAATCCAACGCCCGCGCCCCAAATGGACTCAGTGCTAATTTGACACCATTTTTGTTTTCAACCAAGTAATAATCTTGGTATGCCTCGTTATGCATTGCTTTAACTGTTGCCATTATTTTGTTCCCACCTTTATTTGCTTTGTAAGTCCTTACACAAGTCTTAGTATAAAGGTAACATTGCCTCGGGTCAAAGTTTTTTTAGTGATATTTACTACAAATATTTACTAACATCAACATGCCGGAAAATGAGCTTTAGTCGTACGAACAGCTTCAAACTCTCTAAAAAAACAAAAAAACGATTCGTCCCAATAACGAAGCGTAAAACTGGGGTAGCTGGATTCGAACCAACGCATGAGGGAGTCAAAGTCCCTTGCCTTACCGCTTGGCTATACCCCAATGAAATGGTGGAGGAGAGTGGATTCGAACCACTGAACCCGAAGGAACGGATTTACAGTCCGTCGCGTTTAGCCTCTTCGCTACTCCTCCATAAGTCGGTCTCAACTTGTTATCTCAACCCGACTTCATTATGATACTAAAAAACATTTTTGATTGCAAGTGGAAATTCCAATTTTTTTACAGGAAAACGTTTTTTTCTTAATCATGAAGATTATGCTGCATTAAAACCGCCTCAACAGCTAAATCCACTGACTTGTATGCCCCAAGATCTTCTTCACCTAGAAAGGCTTCATGTTCTTTTGGTCCCATAGTCAAGACTTCGCCAATCATTTTCTTGCCAATCAACAGTTGGTTGACAGTATACTCAGTACCTTTAATACTGCGAGTGGTTTCTTCCACTTTTACTTCGATATCTTTGTTTTTCTTGGACATGCTACTCACCTCGTTATCATACTCCCAGACGGTAATCGCTGCTACCATCTGATGTGCTTCATTCTGCCTAACTAGCTTACCACAGGCCATCAAAAAAAGCACGAGTCAGCGCGATTTTTGATGGCGAGATAGTCTTATTTTCTGAAGTTCTATTGTATCAAAAATTACTCATCCGTAAGACGTTTTTTCTTACGCCATAATTTACTCAGCTTCAATCCATACAGTTTGGTATATTGTTTAAAGAATACCGCTTCTGGATCAAGATAGGTCATTACCTGCATCAAGGCCTCGGCAGCTGTTTTTTGAATGGCAAACAAATCGTAGTTGCCATTCTTTTTACCATAAAACAAAGCTGATTTATTTCCCATAGTATGTTTTACATTAAAATATGGCGCGATAGCTAAGATTTCTAGTTCAGCAAATAAAATCCGCTTTAGTTTTTTTGTTTCAAACCACTCCACTGGTGTCGTTTTGAACAAACCAGCTGCAGTCAAGATCAAATAATAGCCATTATCTCCCCTAAAGTATTGTTGATAAAGTCGCGATTCTTCTGTATCAGTCGGACAATCTGCAGATAAGTTGCTACCAACACCTGTTGGCAGTGCCGGGATAACCGTTTGCCATAATACTTTTTCTGGTGCCAATTGATGACTGATTGGTATGAAAAACTTCTCTTCAAGAAAAGTAATTTGCGTCTCAGTTGGTACTTGGTTAGGGCATAGTAATTTTACTGTCTTCTCCGCCATATCCTGTGCAGTCATACCTGTCAAAGCCATGATTTTTTCCTCCTTTAGCTGCAACAGTTCATCTAAGGAAAAGTCATAGAGTATCGCCAGTTTCTTCAACATGGTTAAATCTGGAAGACTTTGATCCAGTTCCCACTTTGAGATACTTTGGCGGGAGATCACTAATTGATCTGCTACCTCCGCTTGTGACCATCCTTTCACTTGTCGCATCCCTTTCAAACGAGTTCCCATCGTCATGACCAGACTACCTTCTTTCAAATAAAAATACCATTATTCGTCTCGCATCAGTTTAGTGCATCAGCTTTAACTATCGCAACCACCAGTTGCAAGGCTACTGCATCAAGTTTCTTTAATGTTTTAAGTTAGCTGAGCTAGTCTTGCAATCCTCTCGATAGTTTTATACACAGAAAAAAACCGCTTCATAATTATTGAAGCAGTCTTCCTCCCAAATGTAAAGTTTTCTTCTAGCATTTCCTTAAAAGCAACTAACCGCCATCACAAAATCTCACGCTTTCCATAAAAGCCTCCAACAGTTCCGTCACTTTCCTTTGGGGCAACGACGCTTTTAACTTGCTCCGACTGATTTCAAAATAGGCAGTCGTACAAAACTTCGTGTACCAGAGATTCCAGTCTCATACCCCCACGGTTTCTCCTAACGCATCAGCATCAAATCACTGAGGGACCTTTCTCCATCACTTTAATGAGGATTCGTCGCCACCACGGCTTTGACAACAAAACCTTCTGCAGTCAACAACTGCCTTAGCATCTCCGTATTACGAGAAGACACCTGAATTTCGACAATCGTGGCCAACTCCATGCGATTTACCACGACGGTCAAAATACTGATTTCATGGTCGGCTAGAAGTTGGGTAATCTTTGCCAAAATCCCCTGATGGTCCTCTGTGATTTGAAGGGTAATGCGAGCTCCACCTTCGTTATAGCCGGTAATTTTCAAAAACGCATCAAAAATATCATTATTGGTAATCATCCCCACCAATTTCTCACCAGCTAAGACTGGCAAAACCCCGACATTATGTTGACGCATTTTGTAAATGGCATCTTCTAAAAGGTCATCTGGTGCAATCGTCAGTACTTTTTTCTCCATCACATCGCCGACTGTCGTCTTATTCAAGAGATAATTGGCTTCATACACGCTGAGGCTAGTGGCTTTGGAGGGCATCGCTTCTGCAATAATCCCCTCGGTAATCAAACCTACCAACTTTTCGTGTTTCAGTACTGGTAGTCGATGAATATCATTTTTCTTCATGAGATCCACCGCATCAAAAATTGGCGTCTCAGGTTTGACGGCAATCACATTTTTGGTCATAAAATCCTGTACACTCATCCTTTACCCTCCTAAATAAGCTTTCTTGACTTCTTCTGAGGCTAACAGTTCAGCCCCGGTGCCTGATAACACGATTTTCCCTGTCTCCAGGACATAGCCTCGGTGAGCGACTGAGAGCGCCATTTTGGCATTTTGCTCTACCAATAACACCGTGGTTCCCTGGGCATTGATTTCTTGAATAATGGAAAAAATTTCCTTGATAAAAATCGGTGCCAAGCCCATGGAAGGTTCGTCCAACAGTAGTAGTTTTGGTTTTGACATCAAGGCCCGCCCCATCGCTAACATCTGTTGTTCACCTCCAGAAAGGGTGGCCGCATCTTGATTTTTCCGTTCTTTTAAGACTGGAAATTTTTCAAAAACTTGATCGTAATCCGCTTTAACACCTTGATCTTTTCGAAGGTAGGCGCCCATCTCGAGGTTTTCCATCACTGAAAGGCCAGCAAAAACGTGCCGCCCTTCTGGAACTTGGGAAAGACCGGCTGCCACGATTTTTTGTGGAGCTGTTTTCGTAAGGTCATTGCCTTCAAAAAGGAGCTGACCGGTAGTTGGTCGAATCAGGCCGGAGATGGTGCGTAAAATTGTCGTTTTACCGGCACCATTTGCGCCAATCAAAGTGACGATTTCTCCTGGTTTAACCTCTAAACTGACATCATGAACCGCTTGAATCATGCCATAATGAACGGCGAGATTTTCAATTTTCAGCATCATAGCTCGCCTCCTAAATAGGCCGCGATGACCTGAGGATTGTTTTTGATTTCTTCTGGGGTGCCATGGGCAATCAGCTGGCCATACTCCAAGACATAGATCCGCTGGCAGACTTCCATCACCAAACTCATATCATGTTCAATCAACAAGATGGTAATTTGAAAATCTTTTTGAATTTTACGAATCAAGCTTGTCAGTTCCGCCGTTTCTTGGGGATTCATCCCAGCTGCTGGTTCATCTAAAAACAACAACTTCGGATCCGTCGCCAAGGCCCGCACAATCTCTAGCCGGCGCTGCTCCCCGTATGGCAAGTTTTTTGCTAAGGTGGCGGCTTTTTGAGCTAAGCCGAAAATCGCCAACAAATCCAAGGCTTTTTGTCGTAGCTCCTCTTCTGCTTGATAAAACTTTGGCAGCCGCAAGACACTAGTGAAAAAACCTTCTTTACGTTTTGCATTCATGGCGATTAGCACGTTGTCCATCACCGTTAAGTTTTTAAAGAGGCGAATATTTTGAAAGGTTCGAGAAAGCCCCGCTGCCGCTACTTTGTAAGGTTTCATGCCATTCAGACGCTGGGATTGCCCTTGTTCGTAAAATAAGACATCGCCACTGCTAGGTTCGTAGACGCCCGTCAGCAGGTTAAAAAGGGTGGTTTTGCCTGCGCCATTGGGTCCAATCAGCCCTACTAACTCATTGGTTTCCAACGTCATACTGACATGGGAAACGGCAGTCAGACCGCCAAAATTTTTTGTCAAATTATTCACTGTTAATAAAGGCATCAGACATCCGCTCCCTTCTTAGCAAATTTGTCGAAGATCCGTTTCACCGAAAATTCCCAAGTGCCTAAAAGTCCACTTGGTTTGAAAATCATGATGATAATCAAAGCTAACGCATAGATGATCATCCGGACAGAACCAAAATCTTGCAGTAAAGTGTTTAAAATGCCCAACACCACGGCGGCCACCACAGCACCAGTCGTGGAGCCCATCCCACCGAAAACGACGATGATCAAGATATCCACGGACTTCATAAAATCAAAGTCTCCAGGAAAAACGGATTGCTTGTAACCAGCAAATAAGCTCCCCGCCACGCTAGCAGTCATCGCGCCGACGACAAAAGCCATCACCTTGTATTTCGTGGTATTGACCCCCATGGATTCGGCAGCGATCTCGTCTTCTCTAATCGCCAAAACGGCACGGCCTGGGCCACTATGGATAAAGTTCACGACTATTAAAAGTGCCAAAGCAGCAAAGAGAAATACCATTTCCCAGCTAGTATATTGGGGAATTCCAAAGATTCCGGCCGGTCCATTGGTGATGCCCTCCAAATTCACAATTAAAATCCGGATAATCTCCGCTACTCCCAAGGTGGCAATCGCTAGATAATCCCCTTTTAGACGCAAGGTCGGAATCCCAACGGCTAAGGCCACCAGACCAGAAACCATCGCCCCCACCAACATTCCCAAAAAGAAACCGCCGTATGTGGGCATTTTCATACCAAAGATGGCTCCAGCATAGGCCCCAATCGCCATAAATCCCGCATGTCCTAAAGAAAACTGCCCGGAATATCCAATAATCAGATTCAACCCTACCGCTAAAATCACATTGATCCCAATATTGACAATAGCATTGTCCAAAAATAGATCGATTATCCCCATATTATAAAATACCAATAAAGCCAGATAACTAACCACCAAGATGGCTAGCCAAATCAAGTTGTATTTTAGATTCTTCCTCATGGCTAGCACCTACACTTTCTCTTTGATATTTTTGCCTAAGATCCCCGCTGGACGCACCAACAAGATGATGATCAGCACCAGATACACCAAGGCATCCTTAAACGCCGAGAAACCTAACGCCGTCGCAATTGTTTCGATCAAACCAATCACAAAGCCTCCCAATGCTGCCCCTGGGATGATGCCAATCCCACCTAACACAGCAGCTACAAAGGATTTCAACCCAGGGGCGACTCCCATCATGGGATCGATGGAATTGTAATACAACCCGATCAACATGCCCCCAGCTGCCGCCAAAGCCGAGCCTAACGCAAAAGTAAAGGAAATCGTGCGGTTGACATTGATCCCCATCAATTGCGCAGCATCCCCATCGACAGAAACCGCCCGCATGGCTTTCCCCATCTTGGTCTTTTGGATGATGACTTGCAGCAAAACCATCAATAACAAAGAGACGAATAAAATAATCAACTGAATATTGCTGACTTTGATGATTCCTAAATCATAGCTTTGTTGCTGAATCACTTGAGGAAACGACCGCGCATCCGACTTGAAAAAATAAGTCATCACATTTTGAAGTAAATAGCTGACCCCGATAGCTGTAATCAAAGCTGAAATTCGAGTGGCTTTTCGTAACGGACGATAGGCCAGAAACTCAATCAAGACTCCCAGTACGGCGCAGACTACCATTGAAACAATCATCGCCGGGAAAAAGCCGATATTCTCGTTGTAGTTTAAAATAAAATAGCCGATAAAACTCCCAATCATATAAACCTCACCATGAGCGAAGTTAATCAGTTTAATAATGCCATAGACCATCGTATAGCCGAGAGCCAATAAAGCGTAGATCGAGCCTAAAAACAGCCCATTGACTAACTGTTGCAGGATTATTTCCATAGCGTCACACTGCCCTTCTTTTAGCCCAAAAGAGGAACGCCTACAAAAGACGTTCCACCTTGGTTTTTTTATCTTACGGGTTCACCACATCAGCAGAGGCTTCGACACCTTCTTGCATCCCCAAAACCACGGCTGATTTTTCAGGATTATGATCCTTGTCGATCGTCATCTTGCCAGTGACCCCTTCGAAATCTTTCAGCTCTGCTAAGCCTTTGGTGATGGCTGTTGAATCAGCAGACCCTTGCTCTTCAATCGCTTGTTTCACCATGTAAACTGCGTCATAACTCAAGGCATTGAAAGAAGAGGGTTCTTTCCCATATTTTGTTTTGAAAGCATCGATGAAAGTCGTCACTTTTTCACTTGCGTCCACTTTCGTTGAGAAATGAGAAGCATAATAGATATCATTGACATTTTCTTTGCCAGCAATTTCCACGTATTTTGGATCAGAGAAACCGTCAGGGCCCAAAATTGGAACGTCAATCCCCATTTCTCGAGCTTGTTTGGTAATCAAGCCTGTTTCCCCGTAATACCCTGGCAAATACATCACGTTAAAGTCTTTGTCTTTAATCTTGGTCAAGACAGCTTGGAAGTCTTTGTCCCCTTTAGTAAAGTTTTCTTCTGCGACAATCTCCCCTTCGTAGGCATCCTTAAAGGCTTTGGTCAACCCTTTGGCATAATCACTGGAGTTGTCCCCCAAAATAACCGCCTTATCGGTTTTTAAGGTTTCGTGAGCATAGACAGCCAAGACTTTACCTTGGAAACTATCCTGGAAGCAAGTACGGAAAGCATATTCCTGCACCTTGCCATCCTGAAGGGTAATGGAGTCATCCGTACCAGAAGGTGTCACCAATGGTACTTGGACTTTCGTCGCATTTGGTAAAGCAGCTTTCACCGCACCAGAAGTCGCTGGGCCCAAGATTGCCACCACCTGATCTTGCGTCGCCAAACTCGTAGTTACCGAGACCGCCTCGGTACTGTTGGATTTGTTGTCTTTTGTGATCAATTCGATCTGTTTTCCATCAATTCCACCAGCCTCGTTGATTTCCGCAACGGCCATTTCGATTCCTTCTTTTTCTTGGTTCCCGTAAGCAGACACATCACCGGATAATTCCATATTCATTCCCAGCTTAATGGTGTCGCCACTCTGCTTGTTGCCCCCATCAGCTGTCGCCGAACCGGCTGTTCCCGATCCTTTCGGTGCCGCACTACAAGCTGACAACAGCAGCATCCCCATAAACAAAAACGCCAATTTCTTTTTCATCGCTTTTCCTCCAAATTCTTAATAATTATAAAAGAATCTCTCTTCAAGTATGTTTACAAATATACTGAAACTTTCATGACAAGTCAATACAATTGTCTGAAAATTCCTTTTATTCAGAGAAATAAATCCACCATTTTCTAAAATTCAGATTTCTTGCAATCTTCCCCAGCTAAAAATCATTTAAAGCTAATCTTATTTTTATCATTTTATCATATTGAGTAAAAATCCCAAACTAATTCACTAACCTTTCTTCAAAAGAACTGACACTTGAAGGCTTGCCTTTTATTAAAATGCTTGAAACCACATTCTCAACTCTCCCAGACGAAAGCAGAAATCAAGTCAAAAAAAAGCCGCTCCAACATTGGAGACAGCTTTATTTTCTTGCTTTTGTTATTACCTAGGTTTTCTTTCCAAAATAACTTGGTTGCGGAGTTGTTGTCCGTCCTCAAAGATAGGCTCGGGATAATGCTGAACAAAATAGTCTTTCACAAGAGCGATTTGGTCAAAACCCTTTTTCTGGTACAAGCTTAAGGCTGGTGAAGTCAGATCTCCGGTTTTGACAATGATGGGCAAGTTATCGGCTTCTGCATCGATGTTTGCTAAACAAGCATCCATCAGTTTGCCACCGAGGCCTTGCCCCTGTCGTTGGGGCGCCACTGCGACGTTCAAAATCTCCCAGTTTGCTGCTTGCTTTTCAAAGACCAAACTCCCGATAACTTCCTTAGCAGTCTCCGGAAGCTGCGACTTTCCCTTCGCCATTGCTTCAGTCTCGAAGGCCACGAAGACGCGGCTCCTGGTTAAGTAACTTTTAACAAGGGCCACATTGGGATCAGCATCTAGTAACAACGCCCAGTTTAACAAACGAGGAAACTCTTGATGGGGCAGCTCACTGATCATGATCATTTATTGGGAACTCCTTTGCGAAAAGTATAATTGGGACGTTCTTTATCCACGGTATTGCGTTTTAGGGAAAAATTGCGGGGGACATAATCGATGCCACCTCGTACGAAAGGATGACAACGTAAAATCCGGGCCGTCCCCATCAAAAGCCCTTTAAAGGCACCATGAACTTGAATGGCTTGAATCATATAACTCGAACAAGTGGGGTAATAGCGACAGCTGGGGGGAAATAACGGGGAAATAAACCGTTGGTACCCTCGCACCAGCGCAATCATGATACGCTTCATCACATTTCCTTCTTTCTACATTTCAAATCATAGCTTCTTTCCTATCAAATTTCAAGGATTGAAACTGACGGACTGCATCGGCTTCATTGCTTCGCCAGAATCTAGGAGCCCCATTTCAAAGATCCCTTTCCAGCAAAGAAAAAGACCGAAGCATCCGCCTCGATCTCAATTAACCATTCAATCATAATTAACCTAGTATTGTCACTTGAACTTGACGACGGCCCCAAGCGTAACACTGGGCAGCGGTAGAAAAATGAACATCGATGATATTGCCACGGATGGCACCACCAGTATCTACTGCATAAGCTTCGCCGTACCCTTCAATGTACAATCTTGTCCCCAGGGGAATGACGTTAGGATCCACAGCTACTGCCATAGGATTTTCTAATAGATTCTGACCTGTTGCGGTGATATGTCCCCCACCCAATGAATCAGCTGGATCAGAACTATAGGCAGTCGATTCCATCGTGATGGTCTGACCTCCACTTGGGGCAGTAGAAGCCTGTTCTTCTGCAGCAGCTTCTTCCGCCGCAACCCGTTCAGCTTCTTCTTGAGCTGCTTTTTCGGCAGCTGCTTTAGCGGCCTTTTCAGCAGCTTCCTTGGCGGCTTTCTCTTTAGCTGCTTTCTCTTTGGCTGCCTTTTCTTTCGCAGCTTTCTCACGAGCAGCCTTTTCTTTGGCGGCTTTTTCCTTAGCGGCTTGTTCTTTGGCAGCAATATCTGCTTTCACCAAAGTAACGGCTTGATTATCTTGACTCACTTCTGCCAATGAAGCAGATAAGTTCATAACAGTTTCTTTTGCTACGATTTCTTGCTTGATAGGCGCATCTTCTGATTGATTCTCGTTGGCGTATACTGGTAAAAGGCTGCCAAACGCTAATACGGCGGTCGCTCCAATCAGTGGCCATAGACGTGTATTCATAAAGTGCTATTTCCCTCCTACTTGCTCACGAGGAATATCTTAACACGCCCTCTCTTGCCGTTGGTTACAAACGGGTTAAGCGCAATTAACAGAGGAGTGTAAAGCGCTCTCTATCTTGTTACAATTGAAACACTTTCATCTGATTATCATTATCTGGTGATTATCAAGCATCCAAAACAACTGATTTAACAGTGAATGAACAAACATAGATTAAAATAAAATGAAAATTGTTTGGTAACCTTTTGGATGCCCATGGTTTTGTAAAAGCTCACGAATTTAGCCGCTTTTGCCTTAGGATTATCGTAAAAAACGACTACTATTACATTTTTGTAACAATTAAGTCAAAAAAACAGTCACTCTGCAATAAGAGTGACTGGCTGCTAAAGCTATTTCATGAAATCTAAAATGTGGGTCCAGAGGCCTGGGTAGAATACTTTCAAAGGCATGCCACCACCGATACCGCCATAACCAATCATCGTGCCGAGAATAAACAATCCCAACGCCAACAAAATAACGACTAAAATCTTGACCAGAGTCGTCAAAATATAACGATTTAAACGCATGGGAACACCTACCTTTATCGTATTCTTAGCCAGCTAAAGAAGTGTAGCCGACTAGCCTCTTTTAAAAAAAGCGGGATTCATTTTACTAATTAAGCAATCGTGGTCGTTTGATTTTCGTTAGCGACGACTTCTTCCGTGTCTACCCGTTGAACATTGGCGCCAAGAGCCTGTAATTTTTTATGGAATTGGTAATAGCCCCGGTCCAAGTATTTCAAATTACGTACGCGAGTGATGCCATTTGAAGTCAAACCCATCAAGATCAACGCAGCGGCAGCCCGCAAATCAGTAGCATATACCAACGCCCCTTGCATCGGATGGCCCCCTTCAATGATGGCCACGTTGCCGTCGATTTTCACATGAGCATTCATTCGACGCATCTCTTCTAAGTGTTGGAAACGATTTTCGAAAACAGTTTCTGTGACGATGCTTGTCCCTTTTGCCAACATTTGAACAGCTGTCATTTGCGCTTGCATATCTGTTGGGAACCCTGGATGAGGCATCGTCTTCACATCAGTTGGTTTCAAGACTGCAGGACCAACAACACGAATCCCATTTTCTTCTTCAGTGATTTTCGCACCCATTTCCGTCAATTTGGAAATCAAGGGACGGTTGTGCTCACTGATGGCATCTAAAATCAAGACATCCCCTTGCGTCATTGCGGCCGCTACCATAAAGGTCCCGGCTTCGATCCGATCTTGCACGATGGAATGGGTCACGGAATGAAGATGATCCACGCCTTCGATACGCATCGTTTCAGTCCCAGCTCCATGGATGGAAGCACCCATTTTATTCAAGATATTGGCTAGGTCAACAATTTCAGGTTCCCGAGCAACGTTTTCAATGATGGTTGTGCCTTTTGCTTTGACCGCTGCCATCATGATGTTTTGGGTTGCACCGACACTTGGGAAATCCAAGTAGACGTTATTGCCTCGCAAACCATTTTCAGCGATGGCTTCGATATAGCCGTCACGTTGATTGATGGTGGCACCTAACGCAGCAAAACCTTTTAGATGCAAATCGATGGGACGTTTGCCAATCGCACAGCCACCAGGCATCGCTACTTTGGCATGTCCATTGCGGGCCAAAAGAGGTCCCATGACTACGATGGAAGCTCGCATTTGGCTAACCAATTCGTAAGGGGCTTCGACTTTCAATTGTTTGGTTGCATCGATCGTCACTTGATTGCTCGCTTGATCAAAATCAACAGCGACATTTAGCTGACGAATGACTTCATTCATAATCAATACATCGGACAAGATTGGTACGTTCTTTAAGGTCGTCACGCCTTCTTCCGCTAGCAAAGTTGCGGCTAGGATTGGTAATACGGCATTTTTAGCGCCTTCAATTTTTACTGTACCTTTTAGTTGATTTCCACCTTGGACGATGATCTCTTCCATAATATTCCCTCCAGAATAGCTTTGACTTTCTTAGCAGCCAAAATTCCCACCATTCGCGTCACTTGTACGCATGGGTTTTGTATTTTTTAATTTGTAAATGTCAAAAAGATGTTTTTGCATAAAGCCAAGAGCTCTAAGAAAAAGGTACTCGCCTGATAGCCGACTACGATGGCAACCAATGACAAGACCAAGCGCACTTGGTGGGTGTGGTAAGCACGAAAGAATGTATCCAGACGAATGGCTTTCAAGCCCCAAAAGGCCAAATAAATAAATGCCAAGTGGCTGACAATGCGCACCACAGCGTCCGTTCCATAGAACTGCATAGCACCCCTTCTTTCAAAAAACTCAATACGTAGATAGTACCATAAATACGCTAGAATGAAAAATTACTTTTCTTGCCTCAAAACTTTTAAAGGTTTTTTAAAAGCTTCCTAAGCTCTCATGACTGTTGTGACAAGGTTTCTAACTAGGGTTGAAAAAGTGCGATAACAAAAGGTTTTTAATGCCTCCTGCACTTTTGAAACAGGAAAATTCGCGAAATAACAAGGAAATAATGGACATTTTTTCGAAAAAATTTTCATAAAAAATGACTAGCTATTTGGCCTACAATTAACATTTTCTTAAAATTTACATTACTGTTTTCATTCCTCGTAAACCTAGTGACCCACAGAACCATAACTCCAGCTAGCAAAAAGATAAAATAGCCTTCGTTGTTATTCAGTTACCCATAGTTTATCAGGTTTCCCGAAGCTTTGCGAGAAACCAGTCTGCTCGTCTTTTGTGTTTTCAATATGCCAGCTGCTAAGTCCCAGAGGCAGTTTGCTGTATATTGGAAAAGCTAAAGGAGCCTCTACCGCTCTTGAAAAATTGAAAAAAACATCTCGTGAATAATCACGAGATGTTTTTTGGATTAACACTATCGGATAGTCCCTTTAAAAGTTGCTATCTTCATCATGTACGCGGACTTACAAAGCCTGTCGCCGCGATTGAACTAACCATGTTTTGATACATTGATCCGGTTAATGGCACGATGCAAAGCGACAGTCGCCCGACGCAATTGATCGACATCTTCGGATTGTTTGGCTTCTTCGATCATTTTTTCTGCGCGAATCTTCGCCCGTTCTGCCCGGCTTACGTCAATATCCCGTTCCCGTTCAGCACTATCGGCGATGATGGAAACTACATCGTCGCGGACTTCTAGGATGCCGCCATTGACAGCGATCCAATCCACGTGAGTATCAGAATCCACCCGTTTAACACGGACTTCATCGATATCCAAAGGGGCGATAATCGGAGCATGGCGAGGCATGATCCCGATTTCCCCACTGACTAGTTTTGCTACAACGATTCGGGCATGGTGGTCGTAAACCAAACCATCAGGTGTTACCACATTCACGGTTAAGTATCTTTCTTCCATGGGCCACCTCTCCCTTCACTTCTTAGCGTCAGCTGTTAATAGCCCAGTTTTTTCGCTTTTTCTACGACGTCTTCAATTCGACCAACACTACGGAAGGCTTCTTCTGGGAGATCATCGTATTTCCCGTCTAAGATTTCAGCAAAGCCTTTGACGGTTTCTTCAACTGGCACATAAGATCCTGGTAAACCAGTAAATTGTTCAGCGACGTTAAAGTTTTGTGACAAGAAGAATTGAATCCGACGAGCCCGTGCAACGAGCACTTTTTCATCGTCAGATAGTTCATCCATCCCCAAAATAGCAATGATATCTTGCAATTCACGGTAACGTTGCAATGCATGTTGGACTTCTGTCGCCACGCGGTAATGCTCTTCACCGACGATTTCTGGTGTCAAGGCACTAGAAGATGACGCCAATGGATCCACGGCTGGATAAATCCCTTGTTCCGTCAATTTACGTTCCAAGTTGGTAGTTGAATCCAAATGGGCAAAGGCTGTCGCTGGCGCTGGGTCAGTATAGTCATCGGCTGGTACATAGATTGCTTGAATCGAGGTAATAGAACCTTTTTTAGTAGAAGTAATCCGTTCTTGCAATTGACCCATTTCAGTTGCCAAAGTTGGTTGGTAACCAACGGCTGATGGCATCCGACCTAACAAGGCAGATACTTCAGAACCGGCTTGGGTGAAACGGAAGATGTTGTCGATAAACAACAACACATCTTGTCCGGCTTCATCACGGAAGTATTCCGCAATAGTCAAACCAGTCAAGGCAACCCGCATCCGGGCACCAGGTGGCTCGTTCATTTGCCCGAACACCATGGCTGTTTTTTCGATAACGCCAGAATCCTTCATTTCATAGAAGAGGTCGTTCCCTTCACGAGTACGTTCACCAACACCGGTAAACACGGAAATCCCACCATGTTCTTGGGCGATGTTGTGAATCAATTCTTGGATTAAGACGGTTTTACCAACTCCGGCACCACCGAAGAGGCCGACTTTCCCACCTTTTAGGTAAGGGGCTAACAAGTCGATTACTTTAATCCCAGTTTCCAAAATTTCGGTACTGGTACTTAATTCGTCAAAAGCTGGGGCGCTTTTATGGATACCACTCCGAGGCGCATCAGCAGGAAATGGTGCCTCCATATCGATGGTATCGCCTAATACGTTGAACACACGACCAAGCGTGTCTTGTCCAACTGGTACGGAGATGGCACTGCCAGTATCGACAACTTCCATCCCTCGTTGCAGACCGTCTGTAGATTCCATAGCGATGGTACGAATCACTCCATCACCTAGCTCCAATGCTGCTTCCAAGACGATCCTAGTCTTTTGTTCATCGTTTCGATACACCACGAGGGCGTTATTGATATCCGGTAATGACTGATCCAATGAGAATTCCACGTCGACAACGGGACCGATGACTTGAACAATCTTGCCTGAACTCATGTGTTTTCCTCCTTGCTTAGTGTGCTTGGATGGGTAGCTCTGAAGATGAGTAGTAAAAACGAATAATCATGGTGGTGCTTTGCCACCCTGATTGTTTGGGCTTACTACCGATTCTTCAACCCATTCAAGCCTTCCTTGCTTAGTGTGCTTTGGGGCGTCGCTTAGAAAGTGAGTGATCAAAACGAAGCAACTAGGTTGGCGGTTTTTGCCAACTTATTGCTTTGAGCTTATCAAACTTTCTACGTCTCAAAGCTTGTTTTACTTCTTGTTGCGCGAATGGTGTTTAAGCGGTTGGCTTCCCCCATCACTGCACAAGTTTGTCTGTTACTCTAGGGCAGCTGCCCCGGCAACAATTTCGGTAATTTCTTGGGTAATGGCACCTTGACGCGCTCGGTTATAAGAGATTGTCAGATCACCAATAATATTCTTGGCGTTGTCGGTAGCGGTTTTCATCGCTGTCATTCCGGCAGCGTGTTCAGCTGTTTTGGCATCCACAATCGCGCCATAAATCAAACTTTCGGCATACTGTGGCAACAATTGATCCAAAATCGCTTCTTTTGAAGGTTCGAAAAGATATTCTTGCTCATAGCTTTCCGCTTCATCTGGATCCAAGTCAGAGATGGGGAGCATTTTTTCAACCCGGAACTGATTGGTCAGTGAATTGATATGATGGTTATAACAAACATATAGCTCATCAAACACTTCATTTTGATACATAGTAGTGGCCATCGTCACGATCTTGCGAACTTCTTCAAAGCCTGGCTGATCCGAGAGGTTTCGCAATTCATAAGCCAACTCGATGCCCCGAGCTTTGAAGAAATCCGCTCCAGTAGCACCGATGGCAATCATCACGTAGTCCTCTTGTGAATCATGGTCATCTTTGAGCATGGACATCATCTGCTTCAATATCGAACTGTTGTAACCACCGACTAGTCCACCGTCAGAAGTAATCACGATGTAGCCGGTTTTTTTAACAGGACGACTGATGAGCATGCTGTTGTAATTGACACCATCTTGCACGTTATTGGTGTAGATATCTGTCAATTCTTGAGCGGTCATATGAGTGACGACTTCCCGCACTTTTTGTGCATAGACCTGAAAATCTCGGGAATTACTCTCGGATTTCGTCAATTTTGAAGCCGACACCATTTGCATGGCATTGGTAATTTGACTGGTCTTTTTGGTGGAAGCGATGCGCTGCTTGATCTCATTCAAGGAAGCACCCATGTCCAATCACTCCTTTCTCATACTAATGATGTGATTTTCACAAAAATCACTTCTATTTTCGAGCCGTATACCATTCGACTAGATTATACATGCAAGTCGAACTGGCATCCTTTCTCATACTAATGATGTGATTTTCACAAAAATCACTTTTTCCACCTACTGACGGATTAACGATCAGCTTCGATGGTTTTCATTTTTTCTTGAGCGGTAGCCGTCCGACTATTAGAAGCCATGAAGAGGTCTTTGGCTTCTTTAATCGCCGCATCTAATTTTTCGTTGTCTGGCAGATCTTTCGTAGAGCGAATCGTTTCAAACAAGTCATTGTGATTTGCTTCGATTTGTTCAAATAAGAATTCTTGGAAATCCAAGACTTTCCCTACTGGAATACTGTCGATAAAGCCGTGGGTCAAGGCGTACAAAATAACGACTTGTTTTTCCACTGCCAATGGATTGTGAAGTTTTTGTTTCAAGACTTCCACGGTCCGGCGACCACGATTCAATTTGGCTTGTGTCGCTTGGTCCAAATCAGAACCAAACTGTGTGAAGGCTTCTAATTCACGGTAACTAGCCAAGTCCAAACGCAACGTACCAGCAACTTTCTTCATCGCCTTAATTTGCGCAGAACCCCCTACACGGGATACAGACAACCCAGCATCAATGGCTGGACGCGTTCCGGCATAGAACAAATCACTTTCCAAGAAGATTTGACCGTCAGTGATAGAAATAACGTTGGTTGGAATATAAGCAGAAATATCTCCAGCTTGTGTTTCAACAAATGGCAAGGCAGTCATCGAACCGCCACCCAGTTCATCAGATAATTTCGCAGCCCGTTCCAAAAGACGAGAATGCAAGTAGAAAACATCCCCTGGGTAAGCTTCACGACCTGGTGGACGACGTAACAGCAAGGATAATTCACGGTAAGCAACGGCTTGTTTTGATAAGTCATCGAATACGATCAACACATGTTTGCCGTTATACATAAATTCTTCACCCATCGCAGTCCCAGCATAAGGTGCAATGTAGAGCATTGGTGCTGGTTGAGATGCGCCGGCAGAAACAACAATTGTGTAATCCATCGCACCATAACTGCGCAATGTTTCCACTTGAGCCCGGACAGTTGAGTCTTTTTGACCGATAGCGACATAGATACAGATCATGTCTTGGCCTTTTTGGTTGATGATGGCATCGATGGCGATGGAAGTTTTACCTGTTTTCCGGTCACCAATGACCAGTTCCCGTTGACCACGACCGATTGGTACCAAGGCATCGATGGCTTTTAAACCAGTTTGCATTGGTTCAGAAACGGATTTCCGTTGCATAACCCCTGGTGCCATTGCTTCAACTGGACGGAATTTATCCGTATTGATTGGACCTAAACCATCGATTGGTTGGCCCAAAGGATTTACGACCCGGCCAATCATTGCGTCCCCAACCGGAACTTCCATGATTTTGCCAGTCCGTTTTACTTTGTCACCTTCACGAATGGATTCAAAATCCCCTAAGATGATAATCCCGACATCATTTGTTTCTAAGTTTTGTGCCATACCGAATGCGCCGTTGGAAAACTCCAACAACTCACCACTCATGGCGTTTTCCAAACCGTGAGCCCGTGCGATACCATCCCCTACGTAGGTGACAGTGCCGACTTCTTCAACTGAAAGCTCACTTTGGTAATTTTTTATTTGCTCTTTAATCAAAGCGCTGATTTCTTCAGCTTTGATGGCCATTCGATTCACCTCTTCTTACCTAATGTGCTAAAAAGCGTTGCCCAGAAAGTGAGTGATAAGAATGAAATACCACAGTGACGTTCTTGGTCACGTGGGATTTTAGGCTTATCACCGAACTTTCTACGCTTTTTAGCCGAAATACCTAATGTGCTGCTTCACTGAAACAGCTTATTTTAATAAGTCACGCAGCTTTGCCAATTGAGCGGCAACACTACCATCGATGACCCGATCTTGGACTTCCACTACCACGCCACCAACGATTTGGGGATCGACTTTTGCAGTCAATTGGGCTGTTTCGTAACCAAGACGTTTAGCAACAGACGCTTCCAGACGACTCTTTTGTTCAGAACTCATAGCTACCGCAGTAGTCACCGTTCCTAAAATCAAGCCTTTTTCTTCATCGTAGCGCAGTTCATAGTCGTCAATAATCAATGGCACATCCGCCATACGATTGTAACGATCGGCTACTAATAGGAAGTTTTTTACAAGACCGTCGAATCCGGCAGTCAAGTGTCCGAGCAGTTGCTTTTTCGCTGCGAGATCTAGGCGGACATCACTGAGCATGTTGCCTAGATCAGGGATTTCTTGATAAATCTGACGTAGTTTCAACAAATCTTGATAGACTGCCTCCGACTGATTCTCTTCTGCCGCCAGTTCGAAGAGAGCTTTGCCGTAACGTTTGCCCACCGTGTGCTTATTTAGCTTCATGTTGAGAACCTAGGCCTTCAATGTATTGATCAATCAATGATTCATGAGTATCAGCAGAAAGTTCCTTATTCAAGATCTTGGCTGCGATTTGGAGAGAAAGTTCAGCCACATCATCTTTAACTGATGTTAAGGCATTTTCTTTTTCCATTTCGATATCCACTTGAGCTTTTGACTTCAAGCGGGAAACCTCTTCTTTGGTTTCCTCCAAGATTTTTTGACGGCTGGCTTCTCCACTGTCCTTGGCAGTCTTGATGATCCCAGCTGCTTCAGATTGAGAAGCCATCAGTTTTTGCTGACGCTCTTCTTCCATCTTTGCCGCTTTGATACGAGACTGCTCGGCTGAATCTAAATCATTGGCGATTTGATCTTCACGTTTTTTCATTATTTCGGTGATCGGTCCCCAGGCGAATTTCTTCAAGAGGGCCAACAGGATCAAAAACGATCCAGTGACGACCACCATGCTAGAGATTGTTGTATTGGTAATCTCTGCAAGTACCAAATGATCCAGCATACGCTTGTGCTCCTTTACTTAGGATTAACTCGTGCCCGATTAAAGCACTCAAAAAAGCGAAAGACAAATTTTATAACGTTGACTTCCGCTCCTATAGTCTTCTACATCAATACGAGAATAAAAGCAATTACGATACCCAAGATAGGCACAGCTTCAACTAGGGCAACCCCGATAAACATTGTTGAACGTAATTGACCTGCAATTTCAGGTTGGCGTGCCATGGATTCCAAAGTTTGTGAAATAACACGTCCATTACCATAACCGGCACCGATTGCGGCACCTAATACTGCGATTGCTGCTGCGATTGAATTCAAGTCCATAATTTTCTTCCTCCATTTAAATAAACATTTTTGTGTTGTAACGCATTAGTGTTCTGATTCCACCTTGTGGCTCATAAATACCATCGACAAAGTGACGAATACATAAGCTTGGATTGCACCAATAAACAGTGAGAACCCAATCCAAATCATCTCCAGTGGCATGACGATTGGCAATGACCACCAGCCCAAACTGTTTGCCATTGAGACGATCAATCCCAATAAGACTTCACCGGCATAGATGTTCCCATAGAGACGTAAGCCCAAGGTGATTACATTGGTAAACTCTTCGATAATCTTGATCGGTAACAAGAAGGATACCGGCTCCAAGAAGGAGTTTTTGATGTAACCACGAAATCCAAATTTTTGAACTCCGAAGAAATGAGTGATGACGATCATCATCATGGCTAATGACATGGTCACAATCGGATCAGCTGTGGGACTCTTCCAAAAGGAAAATTCTTGCCCCCCTCGATCGATTGCCAGCTTAGTGATCAGCCCGATTTCGTTGGCAACAAAGATAAACAAAAACAACGTTACCGACATCAAATGAAAATTGTTGACTTCTTTAGTTGAAAGATTGTCTTTCAAGATGCCCCGTACAAAATCGATTAACCATTCAATCACATTTTGCTTTCCTTTTGGCCGCAATTGTAAATTCCGTGTACAAAAGAAGACAAAAGCAAATACGATAACACACGACAATAACGTCATTGACACGACCGTTCCATCAAACCAGACTGGACCTATGTGGAACATCCAGGATTTTTCTTCCAAATTCCTCACCTCTTTTCCTGCAATTTTCCTCAATCTCTTTTGGTAATGAATAATGCCAAAATGCTTTAAGGCGGATAACCAATGGAATCATACCACCATGAAAAGAAAATTTCAAAGTATTTTCACGAAAATTAGACAAAGTCACTATTTTGCCGAGTTTTCTCTAAAATCCCTTGAAAACTACTGAGAAATCCAACTTTTTTGGTAGGGCCTTCATCGTTGGAAAAACCACCTCCAATTGACTAAATGCTACCAAAAAGGGCGATTTTAATAAAGTAATATCCCTCAAATGTCGTGGATTTTTTATGAGTATTTCATGAGGAAAAATTCGTTTTTAACTTAATTTAAGCGCTGTTTTCGACAGATCTTTCCTTTTATTAGAAAATTCTATCGATAAAACTTTCTGATAAGTATTATTAACGATTTTTCAAGGCCCGAGAAATCTGCCGTTCTTGGTCTTTTCGTTTCAAGGTTTCTCGTTTGTCGTATTGCTTTTTCCCTTGAGCCAAGCCGATTAAAACCTTGGCATAGCCATCTTTTAAATAGACTTTCAAAGGGACCACCGTCATTGAGGCTTGTTTCATTTCGCCATAGAGACGATCAATCTGCTTGCGATGCAACAACAGTTTGCGGGTCCGCAGGGGATCGTGGTTAAAAATATTCCCTTGTTCGTAGGGACTGATATGGACATTGTAAAGATACGCCTCGCCATTGCGAATCCGGACAAAACCATCTTTCAAGTTGATGCGACTATTGCGAATGGATTTGATTTCGGTTCCTTGCAAGACGATGCCGGCCTCGATGGTATCGACAATCGTGTAATCGTGCCGGGCTTTTTTATTTTGGGCAATTAGTTTGCCTTCGCCTTTTGGCATCGGGATTCCTCCTACTCCATGGCGCCAATCGCAACGAAGGTTCATTTACGTTAGCGCCATTACTTCTTATTTATGGCCTTTTTTGATTCCTTTATAAAATGGTTTCTTGTTTTTGCGGCCTTTATTGGCTTTTTTACGAGCCTCATTGCTTTTTTTAGCTCCCCGGTTATTTTGATTACCGGATTTATTGCTGGCTTTTGCTTTAGCAGACTGTTCGGCTTTTTTACCGTTGTTTTGTTGCCGCTGTTGTTTTTCATTTTTACGGCGTCGTTTACGATTGGCTTGCGGACGTTGGACTGGGGTAACTTCTTCGGCTGTCACCAACTCAAAATCAATGTCATTGGTAACCGGGTCAGCCTTGACGACTTTGACCCGAACTTTTTGACCAATCTTAAAGGTCAGTCCCGTGCGTTCCCCTACCAAAACCAATTGTGTTTCCATAAAATGGAAATAATCTTGCTTCAAAGCGTTGATGTGAATCAAGCCTTCGATGGTGTTGGGTAATTCGATAAACAAGCCAAATTTGACGACGGAGCTAACCACCCCATCAAACTCTTCTCCCACGTGTTGAGCCATGTATTCGGCTTTCTTCATGGCATCCACTTCCCGTTCACAATCCACCGCTCGCCGCTCCATTTGTGAAGCTTGAACCGCAATTTCTGGCAATTTTGCTGCCCAAGCTTGTTGTCGGGCTAGACTTTTATCTTCGGAATACGAGCGAATCAGGCGATGGACGATCAAATCCGGGTAACGACGAATCGGTGACGTAAAATGAGTGTAATAATCTGCAGCTAAGCCATAATGTCCCAAGTTTTCTTCAGAGTATTTGGCTTGTTGCATGGATCGCAGCAACATTTTATTCACCACAAAAGATTCTGGTTTAGTCGCCACATCTTCTACGATTTTTTGCAAATCTTTCGGAGTAATGCTGCCTTTAGTGGTCTTGACGACGAGCCCTAACGTCGAAGCAAAATCAAAGAAACGCCGGAGTTTATCTTCTTTCGGTTCTTCATGGATTCGGTAGATAAAAGGGAGGTGCTGACGATTGAAATGTTCTGCCACCGTTTCATTAGCAGCTAGCATAAAGGATTCAATCAAACGTTCCCCCAACCCCCGTTCTCGCAACAGAATGTCTTGAGGGTGGCCTTCTTCATCCACCACTACTTTGGCTTCGCGATCTTCGAAAGAAACGGCTCCTCGCCGGATACGCTTTGTTTCTAAAATCTGATGCAGTTCTGCCATTGATTGAAACATCGGTACTAAGTCACGGTAGCGTTCCATCGTGGCGGGGTTTTGCTCTTCTAAAATTTGATTCACCGCAGTATACGTCATGCGCTCCGTCGTTTGGATAAGGCTAGCAAAAATATCGTGAGCGACCACGTTTCCTTGTCCATCGATTTCCATCTCGCAACTCATAGTCAACCGAGGAACATGGGGATTTAACGAACAGATGCCATTAGACAGCCGCTGAGGAATCATGGGAATCACCCGATCTGTCAAATAAACACTCGTCCCTCGCTCAAAGGCTTCACCATCTAACGGACTATCTTCGGTGACATAATAAGAAACATCGGCAATATGGACGCCTAAGAAAAAGTTGCCATTGGCCAGTTTGCGAACGGCGACCGCATCATCCAAATCCTTAGCGTCTTCTCCATCAATGGTGACGATTTGTTGATTCCGTAAGTCACGGCGCTCTGGAAAGTCCGCTGGATCAATGCTATCAGGGACTTGATCTGCCTGCTGCAAAACAGCTGGTGGAAACTCCACTGGAATTCCATGAGCCACCACGATGGCCAAGATATCCATCCCTGGATCATTTTTATGCCCTAAAACCGACTTCACTAAACCTTCCAAACTGGTGGCATAACCTTTTTCAGGATAATGGGTAATTTCCACCAACACGATGGCTCCATCTACTGGGCGGATTCCCTCTGCTGCAATCATGACTTGGAGTTCCGCTTGCTTTTTATCCTTTGGTTTTACCACACCATATAAATCCGTTTCCGCGATTTCTTCTTCCGAAAATACACTAAATTCCCCAACAATCTGGGTAACTCCTCGTTTAAGGATTTCCACCACTTGCCCTTCTGGACCTTTTTCAGCAAAAAGGTTCGCCGCTGCAGTGATGTCCACCGCTACCGTATCTCCGTCCATGGCATAGCCGGTAGCACCTTTGGGAATATAGATATCTTCTTCTTCCTCATCGTAATGAACAAAGCCAAAGCCCCGCTCATTGGCGCGAAAGGTACCTTCCAACAGCACTTGTGGTTCTGGTAATTTCAGTTTTCCTTTTTTGGTAAAAAGCAAACTACCTTCTCGTTCCATCGCTGCGACAGTTTGGACCAAGGCTTTGAAATCCGCACTTTTTTGTAAGCCTAGACCGGCTGCTACCTCTTCCACGGAAAAACTCTTTTTAGTTTGTTCCTGGAGATAGTGCCTAATTTTTTCTTTTAGATTTTCCTTCACTATTTTTCCTCATTCCAAGGTAAATTTTCAATAAAGTTCAGCACAGTTTGCTCAAATTGTTGATGAACAGGATCGACAGTGATGACGTGGCCACTTTCGGCAAACCAATGAAAACTAACATCTGTTTGCTGTAAGGCTTCAAGGGTTTGAAAAGCGGTGGCAGCTGAAATCAGCTCATCTTTTCCTCCTTGAGCAATGTAAACTGGCACACGCAACTGTTGCAATTTCGTCGCCACTTCGGCACCTAATTCTTCTATCCCTTGCATCTGTTGTTGCTGAAGCTCTTTTACTTTCGTTAACCGTTGTTGCCTCTCCTCGGTTGGGAGCTCTGCCACTTGATATACTTGTTGGGCGTATTTCAAGAAATTTTCGGGGACATTGTTTTCATTTTTAAACAAGGGCGAGCAGAATACCCCTCCGCCAAGCAAAGGTAGAGTTGCTTGAGCCAACGCGTCCATCGCTAAAATTCCACCCATGGACAAGCCAAATACCGCCACTTCATCACAATCCTGTGCCAATGTAGCTAACGCATCGCTGACATCTTCCCGCCACTGCTGCACCGATACTTGCACAATTTCCAAAGGTTCCATCGTCCCGTGACCGGTTAACATCGGCGCTGAGACCGTGTACTGATGCTTTTCTAACAAACGACAAAGCATGCGCACATCATTGGGGCTTCCTGAGTAAGCATGTAAAAGCAAAATTCCCCGACGACTTTTTTTCACATAAAAAGGTCTGGGAAGACTAGGTTTTCGTTGCATTTTTTTCATCACCTCGCACCTTTCATTCTACCATATTCAAACAGAAATATCGGCAAAAAGGCTAAGCCACTGCACCTGCATCTTTACTAAAGTCTTTAGTTAAAAACAAGCTTGTCCACTGATAACTAGCCTATTAGAAAAGCTAGAGACATTCTTTCATTCCGAAGAGGACTAGTTTCTGAAGCCAAACATACCTTAATCTATTAAAAAACCGTGACCTCCACATGGCGAAGTCACGGTAGCTTGGTCTTATTTTGATGACATATAGGCTAAGACGAACAGCAAGATCATCCATATTGCGCCCATGATTGCGGTAGCACGCTGCATCACGGCTTCAAACCCGCGAGCTTTTTGCTTACCAAACAATTCTCCAGCCCCGCCGGAAAAAGCACTGGCTGCACTATTTTGTTTACTTGGTTGCATCATGATAGCGATGATGATCACCACCGATAAAATAATGGTCACTGCCAATAAAAATTCATACATTCAGCTTTAGCTCCCTTCATTGCAAAATCACTCTAGTATACTTTATCATATCCCATGTCGTTTGGCTATCATCAATCCCACAACTAATCGAAAAATGCATTCAGAAAAGCCGAACTTCCTTTGATAGTCATCTTTTGAGTGGCCTACACTTTGATACTAAAAAAGGAGCCTGTCGACACAGGCTCCCACGAAAATGTTTTATAAAATTTTACTTGCGCAAGACATCTTGATACTCACTTTTTTCGGCGAATTCTTTTTTGGCGAAGGGACACAATGGAATAATTTTCAAATGGTCGCGACGGGCTTTTTCTACACCAGCTGCTACCAATTGTTCCGCGTAACTATGGCCACGATAAGCTGGATCAACGAAAGTATGATCGATAATGATCATTTCATCTCCTGCATTGGACCAAGTCATTTCACCGATTTCTTCTCCTGTATCATTGTACAAAGCAAAACGATTTTGTTCTTCTTTGATTTCCATAGCTGATTCCTACTTTCTACTCAATCGTTTTAATTCTAAGCAAGCCGTTCCTAAGGCCAGACATCGTTCGTCTCAGAATTATTTGCGAACAAATTTTAAGGCACCCGTCGGACAAGTGTTGATTACTTGGGCATCATTTTCGGCAGTACCATTGTCCGGAATGATCCAAGGTCTGCGTCCTACTTCAAAGACGGCTGAATTGCCCCGCACGCAGTTGCCGACATGGGCGCAAATGTCCTTATTATAATAAATATCGATGGTTTCACCGGTATACTTCCGGTAGCCCTTTGCTAATAACTCTTCTTCGGTTGTTAATTTTCCGCCAATCTTATTTCCTTCCACAATACTTCCTCCTTTTGGTATGTAACCAAGGTTTACGGGACCTGCTATTGGTCGTTTCTTTGTCCCACTGGTGAATCAAAGGAGCGACACTAAATGCCGACCTCAAGCCTGTTGGTTTACTCTTAGTTTATCAGGGGTCAATAAATCACACAAGTAATTGTACCTTAAGCAAAGTCACCCCCCCTTAGAACCTAAAGCACTTCACGTTTATTGTTTCGTAAAAAACAAGTCAGCGTTCATTGTCGAAAAAATTAGTCTAACCCATATTTTTCGATAAAAGCTATTACCGTCTGCCAATACAGGCTGGCTGCCTTTTCTTTGGCTTCCAAATGACCGCAGCCCTCAAATAGTCGGCATTCTTTGGGACCCGCTGTCGCTCGTAATAACGTCTCCATTTCTTTTGCCGCAATAAAGCGATCTTCCTCGCCGTGGAGCAACAAAATCGGCAAATGATTGCTACCCAGCTGCCGGGTGACAGAGGCTTGGATTAGAGAATAACCGATTTTGCGACGGGCATACCGGTTGGCCAGTACCATAAAGCGATTCACTGGGTATTTGGTGTATTTTCGCAACAACCATTTAAATTCACTATAAACTGAAGTATAAGCACTATCAGAAATAATCAGTTTGACGTTATCCGGCAGTTTTTCCCCACTGGCCATCAAGGCTGCCGCACCACCGATGGAACAACCGTGTAAAATAATCTGGGCTTGGGGCTCTCGCTGACAAATTTGCTCAATCCACTGGACTAAATCCAAACGATCCAACCAACCCATTCCGATAATTTCGCCTTGACTCCGACCGTGGCCCCGTAAATCTGGGACTAGGACATTGTAGCCTTCTTCATAATAATGCTGAGCCACATCCGCCATGTCTTGAAAACCAGTACTACGATAACCGTGAAGGGCAATCACCCATGAGGGACTAGCCGTTTTCTGGACAAAAGCCGCTGCCACGAGGGTTAGCCGATCTGGCGTTTCAATCCGCCACGTGTGTTCCTGAAGCCAAAAATCCGCGTGACTGGCCTGATGTTCGCTAGTTCGCCTTTCCCAACCAGGGTTGATTAAAGCCGCCCCCTCTGTGGCAAACCACTGATTACTTCTTTGGACCGCCCCGTCAACGAAAAACTTAACCCAGCGCTTCAAATAGAGCCAGCCAATCCCACTGATAATCACCATCACCATGATAATTAGCACGAACCATTTCCACATAATCTTTCATCCTATCTTTCATTGCAACTGACTTTCCAGCAGCTTCTTGTTGTTTATATACCTTAGCTCAGTTAGAGAGATTTCCTTTCTCTCACCAAAGATTTTGTCTCAAGCCAATTCTTTTCAAGTGTATCATGCTTTTTTTGCGACACAAAAATAAAAGCCACTGATTTTACAAGGACTTAAGCTTTCAGACGGATTTAATGTCGAAATTTTTGCTGGAAACCAATATTTTGAAGTTTTCTATCGAAGGTCTTACAATTAAGAAGTAATGAGTTTTTTAAAATACTTTGAAAGAAGTGAACGTTATGTCAACAATCCATGCAGGTGTTGCAATGTTGAAGGTAATGGAAGCTTGGGGAATCGATCATATATACGGTATTCCTGGCGGGTCCTTTAACTCGACGATGGACGCTTTGTACAAAGAACAAGAACACATTCAATACATCCAGGTGCGCCACGAAGAAGCTGGTGCTCTAGCTGCTGCTGCAGATGCGAAACTCACTGGCAAAATTGGTGCTGTTTTTGGTTCGGCAGGTCCGGGAGCGACTCATCTCATCAATGGCTTATACGATGCGCAAATGGATCACGTCCCCGTTTTGGCATTGCTAGGACAAGTGGCCACTACTTCGATGAACTATCATGCTTTCCAAGAGCTTAACGAAAATCCCCTCTTCGCCGATGTCAGTGTCTACAATCGCACCGTGATGACCGCCGAAAGTCTCCCCCATGTGGTGGAAGAAGCCATCAAAGCTGCCTATCAACATTCAGGTGTTGCCGTGGTCACCATTCCAGTCGATCTAGGTTTTGCAGAAATCGCTGATAATTACCAAACTACAGCGGAAATGCGGCAAACAAGTTTGCCGCAATTGGATGAAACACAGTTGCAAAAAGCTTTACCGCTAATCAAAGCTGCCCAACGCCCCATCTTATTTATCGGACAAGGATTACGGGGGCATTTTGCAGAAATTAAAGCTTTTTCTGAGCATTTCAGTATGCCTATCATCAACGCTGTGTTGGCAAAAGGTATTGTGCCCGATCGCTATGAGAATTATCTTGGCTCCTCTGCCAGAGTTGCCACCAAACCTGCCAATGAAGCCGCTGCTAGTGCGGATTTAGTCGTCTATGTAGGTACCGATATGCCCTTCACGCAAAATGTCGTAAATCCCGAGGCCAAGTTTATTCAAATTGATATTGATGCTTCTAAATTTGGTCGGCGCCATAAAGTCGATGTGGCAATTCTCGGCGACGGCGGCGAAGCTTTGCAGCGCTTAGTGGCCCTGGGCGAACCTCGTCCAAAAGATGACTGGCTAACAGCTAATCAAGAAAACATCAAAAACTGGCATGCTTGGCGCCACAGTTTTGATACGTTTGACGAAGGGATTGGTTTACGCCCCGAACCGGTTTATGCAGAGGTCAACCGGATCGCAAAAGAAGATGCCCTCTTTGTGGTAGATGTCGGTAATGTCACCACCCACTCTGTCCGTCATTTGGAGTTGAATGGTCAACAAGCCTTCACAACTTCCGGTTGGTTTGCGACTATGGGTTACGGTGTACCTGGAGGAATTGCTGCCCAGCTAAGTTTTCCTCAGAAGCAAGTGTTCACTTTTTCTGGAGATGGTGGCTATGCAATGAACCTCTCAGATATCATTACCCAAGTGAAATATCATTTACCAATCATCAATGTCGTCTTGACCAACGATAGCTTTGGGTTTATCCAAGCAGAGCAAGAAACCACTAATACCGCCTTGTTTGGTGTCGATTTGGCAGATGCCGATTTTGGTAAAGCCTCTGAAGCCTTAGGAGCTCAAGGATTTACCGTCAGAACTATGGCTGAGTTACGTCCTGCGTTTGAAGCTGCGGCAAAAACAGTGGATCGTCCAGTGGTTATCGAAGTTAAAATCAAAAATGAAGATCCATTACCAGTCGAGGCCTTGCAACTGGATCCTGCCAAATTTACCGCTGCAGAAATCAGTGCCTTTAGCGAGCGTTATCACGTCCACGATATGCCGACTTTAAGCGAGTTATTAGCGAAGAAATAAAGTCCTTGTGCTGATAAAAAATGATTTGATAAGTTTTTTTGGGGTCAGAAAGCGATAGTGCTCTGTCTTTACACCTGACACATCTTCCCAAAAGACGTCCTCGGACAGAAAGCCATCTACATTTGTAGCTTTCTGTCTCCCAATAAAAAAGTGCCCGTCAGTTGGATGAGCACTTTTTTTACTTCTTCATTCTGTTTTATGGCGTCACCGTCTGAATCCATCCCGGTGGTGCCGCAATATCACCAAATTGAATCCCAGTCAATTCATCATAGAGTCGATGCGTTACCGGTCCAACTTCGGTTTCCGAATAAAAAACATGGAAGGTATCCCCATACTGAATCCCGCCGATAGGACTGATTACCGCTGCTGTACCACAAGCACCGGCTTCAGTAAAACGATTAAGATCAGCAATCGGACAATCCCCTTCAAGGACTTTCATTCCCAAACGATTCTCTGCCAAATACAGGAGGGAAAACTTCGTGATACTTGGCAAAATCGAGGGCGACTTCGGAGTAATAAATTCATTAGCGGCAGTGATTCCGAAGAAGTTTGCCGAACCTACTTCTTCAATCTTGGTATGGGTTTCCGGATCTAAATAGATACAATCAGAAAAATTTCCTTCTTGGGCTTCTGCTCCTGGCAACAAGCTAGCTGCATAATTTCCGCCAACTTTGGCTGCCCCGGTTCCCTGAGGTGCCGCTCGATCGTATTCCGAGACGATAAAATTCGTAGGTGCCAAACCACCTTTGAAATAAGCCCCCACTGGTGTACAAAAGACCAAGAAAATGTATTCCGAAGCTGGGTGTACTCCGATATTTTCCCCGACGCCTATCAATAGTGGCCGCAAATACAACGTCGCTCCACTACCATAAGGAGGAACATAGGCTTCATTGGCCTTGACCGTTTCATGAATCCCTTTTAAAAACAATTCCTCTGGCACCATCGGCATCAGCAAACGCCGCGCGCTACGGTTCATTCGTTGACTGTTTTGATCCGGGCGAAACAAATTGATCTGACCATCTTTACGACGATAGGCTTTCAACCCTTCAAAACATTGTTGGCCATAATGCAACGCCGGTGAGCCTTCGTGAATATGCAAAATATTATCTTCAATCAATTCCCCTTCGTCCCAAGCGCCATTTTTCCAATGAGCAATAAAACGATACGGCGTCTTAATATATGAAAACCCCAACTCATCCCACTTGATATCTACCATGTGATTCCCTCCCGTCTATTGCTAATATGGTACTACACAATCATTTCTTTGTCATGAAAATATTTTTAAAATTTTCAGATTATTGTAAACTATAATTCTCGAGATGACATTCCTCGAAAACAGACAAGCCACTCTAGCGCTAAAATCACCCTGAAAACCGTTTTGAAAGGGCACAGTGTCCAAGCACATTTGCTCCCCAACTAGTCACCGAGTTTTCGAAACGCTCTTCCTCGAAAACAGACAAACCACACTACCGCCCAGCTCACCCTGAAAAACCAAAAAAAGCCTGCAAGGATTTCTCCTCACAGGCTCCCATACAGACGTTCATTTAACAAATAATTACTTTATTTTCTCCATCCCTTAATCCCAGATGATTTGCAATAAAACACCTGGAACTACTCTGTTGTTTCATCTCGCAAAGATTCGATAGCTGCTTCGGTAACTTGGTCAGGAACTGGTTCAATGGGTTCGATAGGCTCCCAATTTTCTTGTGGTTCCATAAAATCTTTCTCCTGATTCACCCGCAACTGATACTCTTCTTCAGTTAAATTTCCACCTTCATATTGTTCTTGAAAAGCTAATAAACGTTTTTCTAATTCAATGGATTTTTGTGTTCGTTTATCCGCTTCTTCTTCCCATTGCTCATACTTATCAACCATCTAATCCCTCCTTTCTTTAACAAGTGACATCAAATAAGGCTTCTACTACTAAAGTATCAAATTTACTACTATTCAGCAAAATATACGTTTAAGTCTTTTTCATAAAGTTTAAGCAAAGGAATCACCCCATCGAAATAGTTTTTTTAGAACATTTCTAACCCTTCACTCCAACAAAAATTCTTCTACGCCTTCTCCACTTACCATTTCTCAAAAAAACACTACCGTTAGAATCGGCATATATGCAACTATTGCAACTAGAACACAACAAAAAAGCCTGCAAGGATTTCTCCTCACAGGCTTTTTTCAATCAAGTAAACAAGCGTCTTAGCTTATTTATTTTTCAAGTTGTAGAAAGAGTTAACGCCTTTGTATTCAGCAACGTCACCCAATTGGTCTTCAATGCGAAGTAATTGGTTGTATTTCGCGATACGGTCAGTACGAGACAATGAACCAGTCTTGATTTGGCCAGCGTTAGTTGCAACAGCGATATCAGAGATTGTAGAATCTTCTGTTTCACCAGAACGGTGGGAAACAACGGCAGTGTAGCCAGCTTCTTTCGCCATTTCAATAGCGTTGAAAGTTTCAGTCAAAGTACCGATTTGGTTGACTTTGATTAAGATTGAGTTACCAACGCCCATTTCGATCCCTTTAGACAATTTTTCAGTGTTTGTAACGAACAAATCGTCACCAACCAATTGAACTTTGTCGCCAAGAGCTTCAGTAAGTTTCTTCCAACCATCCCAGTCGTTTTCGTCCATACCATCTTCAATAGTGATGATGAATGGATATTTTTCAACTAGTTCTTGCAAGTAAGCTACTTGTTCGTCAGAAGTACGTTTTGCAGCGCCTTCGCCTTCGAATTTAGTGTAGTCGTAAACGCCATCTTCGTAGAATTCAGAAGCAGCACAGTCAAAACCAAGACGTACGTCGTCGCCGATCTTGTAACCAGCTTTTTCAACTGCAGCTACGATTGTTTCAACAGCATCTTCAGTTCCTTCAAAACGAGGAGCGAAACCACCTTCGTCACCAACAGAAGTTTCTAAGCCACGAGCTGACAACAATGATTTCAATGCGTGGAAGACTTCAGCACCCATGCGCAAGCCTTCTTTGAATGTTTTCGCGCCAACTGGTAAGATCATGAATTCTTGGAAAGCGATTGGAGCATCTGAGTGAGAACCACCGTTGATGATGTTCATCATTGGAGTAGGCAAAACTTTAGTATTGAAGCCGCCTAAGTAGTGGTACAAAGGAATTTCCAAGTAGTCAGCAGCCGCACGAGCAACAGCGATAGAAACACCTAAGATTGCGTTAGCGCCCAATTTGCCTTTGTTAGGAGTGCCATCCAAAGCGATCATTGCTTGGTCGATAGCCATTTGGTCACGGACATCGTAGCCAATGATAGCTTCAGCGATGATGTTGTTTACGTTGTCGACAGCTTTTTGAACACCTTTGCCGCCGTAACGTGCTTTATCGCCGTCACGCAATTCAACTGCTTCGTATTCACCTGTAGAGGCACCAGAAGGAACCATCCCACGGCCGAAAGCACCTGATTCAGTGTAAACTTCGACTTCGATTGTTGGGTTACCACGGGAATCTAGAACTTCGCGTGCATAAACATCAGTAATAATTGACATGTTTTGTCTCTCCTTTGAGTTGTTTTTCTAAAAGGCTTGATTGCGCCTCTATGAACAATTTTAGTGAAAATACCAGTATTTATCAAATTAAAAGTGGCATTTCTCATAAGAAATTCAGATTATTTAACAGCTTTCAATAAAGCCAAGAATGAATCTGCTTCCAAGCTAGCGCCGCCCACAAGAGCACCGTCAACGTTTTCTTTTGCCATGTATTCAGCAATGTTTTCTGGTTTCACAGAACCACCGTATTGAATCCGTACGCTTTCAGCTACTTCGTTGTCGTACAATTTTTCAACGGTTTTCCGAACTACGCCACAGATTTCGTCAGCGATGTTGGCATCTGCTGATTTACCAGTACCGATAGCCCAGATTGGTTCGTAAGCAATAACCATGCTAGAAACTTGACCAGCTGTTAAGTCTTTCAACCCAGCAGTGATTTGTGTTTCAATCCATTCAGCTGTTTTGCCAGCTTCATAAGTTTCTAATGTTTCGCCACAGCACAAGATTGGGGTCATGCCATTTGCAAAGATTGCTTTGGCTTTTTTGTTGATTTCTTCGTCTGTTTCGTGGAAGTATTCGCGACGTTCGGAATGACCGATGATCACGTATTCGATTCCCATATCTGACAAAGCTGCTGGAGAAGTTTCACCAGTGAAAGCACCCGCGTTTTCCCAGAAACAGTTTTGAGCAGACAATTGCAATTCTGAACCTTGACGTTTGCAGTTCATTGGGGCTAACAATAATGCTGGCGCGCCAATGACAGAATCCACAACATCTTTTGAAGGGATCGCATCTTTGACTGCCAAGACAAAAGCTTTTGCTTCTGGCAAGGTTTTGTTCATCTTCCAGTTACCGGCGATGATTGGTTTACGCATGTTAAAAACTCCTTTGATTAGTCTGTTTTGACTAGCAATGATACTAGTTCAAAGCTTTTTTAAAGACACACCGCCAAGCCAGTAGCAAGGCTACTGACTCAGCTAGCTATCTCAATTATTTGTCGTTAATTGCAGCCAAACCTGGTAAAGTTTTGCCTTCAAGCAATTCAAGAGAAGCGCCACCACCAGTAGAAATGTGGGTGAATTTGTCAGCAAAGCCTAATTGTTCAGCAGCTGCCGCAGAGTCCCCACCACCGATGATTGTAGTCGCACCCTCAAGGTTTGCGATAGCTTCACAAACACCGATAGTACCATTTGCGAAGTTAGACATTTCAAACACACCCATTGGTCCGTTCCAAACGACTGTTTTCGCACCAGCCAAAGTTTCAGCAAACAAAGCAACAGATGCTGGACCGATATCCAAAGCCATTACGTCGCCTTCGATTTCGCCTTCGATGGTTTCTGTTGGTACATCGTTAGAGAATTCAGCCGCACAAATGTTGTCGATTGGCAAAACAAGTTTGTCGCCAGCTTCAGCGATCAATTCTTTAGCCAAGTCGATTTTGTCGGTTTCAACTAAAGATTTACCAATTTTCATGCCTTTTGCAGCATAGAAAGTATAAGTCATCCCGCCACCGATCAAGATTTTGTCAGCTTTTGGAATCAAGTTTTTGATTACGCCGATCTTATCAGACACTTTCGCGCCACCTAAGATTGCGATCATTGGTCGTTTAGGATCTTCTACCGCTTCACCGATGAACTTGATTTCTTTTTCCATCAAGAAGCCAGCAACAGTTGGGATCCCAGTAGAAGCGATACCAACGTTTGAAGCATGAGCCCGGTGAGCCGTACCAAATGCATCGTTAACGAATACATCACCTAAAGAAGCCCAGTATTTACCTAATTCTTCATCGTTTTTGCTTTCTTTTTTGCCGTCGACATCTTCAAAACGAGTGTTTTCAAACAACAACACATCGCCATCTTTCATGTCCGCAATCGCTGCTTCTAAAGCTGCGCCACGAGTTTCAGGAACAAAAATGACTTCTTTGCCCAACAATTCGCCTAAGCGTTTTGCGACGGGTGCCAAAGATTTGCCAGCTTTGTCTTCTTCGGTTTTTACACGACCTAAGTGAGAGAACAAAATTGCTTTACCGTTGTTGTCCAAAACGTATTTGATTGTAGGCAAAGCCGCTTTGATACGAGTATCATCGCCGATTACGCCGTCTTTCAAAGGCACGTTGAAGTCAACGCGGACCAAGACTTTTTTATCTTTTAAATCAAGATCTTCAATGGTTTTTTTAGCCATGTTGATGGATTCCTCCGATTCTTATCATTGTGTGATGGTCGAAAATGACCAAAGGAAAAAGCGGGGAAGCGACGCGCTTCCCCGCTTCAAGTTCATACTATTGAACGCTTGACTTGTAAGAAATCTTACAATTTAGCGAAGTATTCCAAAGTACGGATCAATTGAGCAGTGTAAGACATTTCATTGTCGTACCAAGCAACGGTTTTAACCAATTGTTTGTCGCCAACTGTCATCACTTTAGTTTGAGTTTCGTCAAACAATGAACCGTAAGTCATGCCTACGATATCAGAAGAAACGATTGGGTCAACGTTGTAGCCGTAAGATTCGTTAGATGCAGCTTTCATAGCAGCATTTACTTCGTCAGCAGTTACTTGTTTGTCCAATACAGTAACCAATTCAGTCAATGAACCAGTTGGTACAGGAACACGTTGAGCAGCACCGTCTAATTTGCCGTTCAATTCAGGGATAACTTGGCCGATAGCTTTAGCAGCACCAGTTGTGTTAGGTACGATGTTGATTGCTGCAGCACGGGCACGACGCATGTCACCCTTAGGATGTGGTGCATCCAAAGTGTTTTGGTCGCCAGTGTAAGCGTGGATAGTTGTCATCAAGCCTTCAACGATACCAAATTGGTCGTTCAAAACTTTAGCCATAGGAGCAAGACAGTTAGTTGTACAAGAAGCACCAGAGATAACTGTTTCGTCACCAGTCAAGATTTCATGGTTAACGTTGTAAACGATTGTTGGTACGTCAGCACTACCTGGAGCTGAGATAACAACGCGTTTAGCGCCAGCTTTCAAATGCAATTCAGCTTTTTCTTTAGTAGTGAAGAAGCCAGTACATTCCAAAACGATATCTACGCCAAGTTCGCCCCATGGTAATTCTTCAGGGTTACGGTTAGCCAAAACTTTGATTTCGTTGCCGTTTACAGTGAAAGAACCTTCGTTAACTTCTACAGTACCGTTGAAACGACCTTGAGTTGAATCGTATTTCAACAAGTCAGCCAACATTTTTGCGTCTGTCAAGTCGTTGATTGCTACTACTTCGATTCCATCCACATCTTGGATACGGCGGAATGCCAAGCGTCCAATACGTCCGAAACCATTAATACCTACTTTAACTGTCATTTGAGATTTCCTCCTTATGAAAATCAAAAAAGTTTTTATTTTAAAGGGTTGCCCCTTTTAAAATCTCGTTTGCTGCAGCTTCATCGGTGATGAGCCACGTTTGTTTTGGAGCATTTTTCATATAAGCTCCGATAGCTTTGGCTTTGCTTTTGCCGCCAGCCACAGCCAAAATCACTGGGACTTTCCGGAGCTCAGCCAATTCGATGCCGATTCGAGGTACTTTGTGGACCACTTCTCCTTGTTCATTGAAGAAATAACCAAAAGATTCCGCCACTGCATTTTGCTGTTTAAGCATCACTATTTCTGCTTCAGACATCTTGCGTCGAGCAGCCATATGCAGGGCCCGGCCGATACTATGAATCACACAGTTGGCATGGCTAATCAAATCCAGCACTTCTTGAATGGAGGGTTCAGCCAGTAGTGACCGATACGTTGCGGCACTGAGTTGTTCCGGCACATACAACGCTCGATAGTCCCCATTGGTCCGCATCGCCATCACTGAAGCCACGGAATTGGCTTGTAGAGTGACCGCTTCGCCAATCCCTCCACGAGCTGGGACAAAGAGGTTGTGGCGCTTTTCGCTTTCCAGATTGGTTAAGCGTTCCGCCACCGCTGCCATGGAAGTACCCCCCATGACCGCAATTATATTATTACCTTCTGGGAGCAATAAGTCCAATGATTCGTTTAGACAATCGCCGAGTTCGGCCACGATTTTTTGTTGTCGATCGCTATTTCCCACCGAAATCAAGCAGCGAGAAATGCCAAAATGTTCAGCTAGTTTCTTTTCAAGCTGATGCATCCCAAACAGTTGATCCATGATTTTGCCAAGACTGTTGTAGACTTCTTCACCCTTTGCGGTCAAGGTCATCCCACTTTTGTCAGCATTAATCAATTGCAACTTTTTTAAGGTGTCAGTCTCTGAACGTAACACCCGCTCGGTCAAGGCTAAGCTTTCCGCCAAATTACGACGACCAATGGGTTGCATCCAATAGATATTTTGCAAAATCTTAAATCGTTCTTGCAAAACAGCCAAGATATCTGGCGCAACTGCTTCGATCAATTTTAATTCATCTAGCACGTAGCACCCCTCCGATGGACACTTTTTGTCCAACATAGACTTAAATCGACCCATCTAGTCTAAAAAAAATGAAACACGCTGAAAGTTCAACGACCTCACAAGAACAATACTAACATTTTCTAAAGGATTGTGCAACTGAAAGACACCAATTTTTATCCGCCAAAGATGGCGTTAAATCAAGAATAACATGAAAGCACAAGGCAGTTTTCCCTGTGCTTTCAATAACTCTAGGTTTAATCAAATCGTTTTCTTTTGGCTGAGCTAGGGATTCCTAACGCTTCCCGGTACTTAGCCACCGTCCGTCTTGAGAGTGCCAATGATTCGGCTTTCAATAAATCGACTAACTTCTGGTCTGAAAGAGGTTTATTTTTGTTTTCCGACGCAATCAACTCTTGTAGACGTTGTTTGATGGTATCTGCGGAAATATCTTCTCCTTCACCGTTTTGCCCACCAACTTTTTGACTAAAGAAACTTTTTAGTTCAAAAACACCGAAACTAGTTTCCATATACTTGCCACTGACAGCGCGACTCACAGTCGATTCATGAACCTCTAGCTCATCGGCAATTGTTTTGAGAATCAAAGGCTTCAACGGTCGTTGCTCATGTAAAAAAAAGTCTCGTTGATGGGTGATGATTGCTTGAGCCACTCGTAAAATAGTATCTCCTCGTTGGTGAATCGTCTTTTGTAACCATTGGAAGTCTTGTTTTTTTCCTTCTAGGTATTTCAGAACTTCTGGATCTTGACTTTGAGCCATCTGTTCAAAGTAACTCTGTTGAAACTTAACTTCCGGCATCCCCCGCCGATTGGAGACCACTTGAATCTCCTCACCGTCGATTTTGACCAGGACATCTGGAATAATGTATAAACCCTCCGTGGAACCAAAGCTTGCTCCTGGTGTCGGGGTTAGGGTTTGGATATAATCAAAGACTTGTTGAATTTCCGTCACCGGAACAGCTAGGGCTTTTGCAATCTCCGGCCATTTCCGCGCCACCAGCTCTTCAAAATGCTCCTCCAAAACTAAATAGGCGATGGCTGGTGCCCGGTCGTCTCTTTCCGTCTGCAACATCAGGCATTCTTGCAAGTTGCGTGCCCCGACTCCCGGCGGATCGAGTTGTTGAATCAAGGTCAAGGCATCCAACATCTGAATTGGGGAAGCCCCCGATTCTTCACAAGCATTCTCTAAGGTAATCTTCAAGAAACCATTTAAATCAATGTATTCAACTAAAAACAAGACCAACGTCCGGAGATAAGTATCCCGATAATTTAAATGAATCTGATCTAATAAATGTTCAAACAACGACAACCGGTTATCCGGTATCTGACTCAAATAATTGACTTCAGTGCCACTACCAGACATTGGTTTATTGTATTGCAACGTATAATTGGGTTCGATCACTTCAATTAGTGGATTATCCAAGGCCTCGCTATCGACAAACGCTGACAGCTCCTCCACTGAGTATTGCAAAACTTGAATTGACTGTTGCAATTTCTGAGTTAAAGCCAGTTTTTGCGTTTGTTTTTGGGCTTGGGAAAAATTTTGTTGAAATTTCATGAAATTTCCTCTTGTCTTTTTATGAATTATTGGTTACACTATTAAATGTTCCGCGTCCTTAGTGTAGTGGATATCACGTAAGATTCCGGTTCTTGAGACGGGGGTTCGATTCCCTCAGGACGCGTTATTAGCAACAGAATTGATTATACTGGAAATTTGCCAGATAATCAAAAGGAGAAACGAGCCACTTCCAATTGGAGGTGGCTCGTTTTGTTATTCTTGGATTTGTTCTCGTTTCAAAAACTCGTCCGACTTTTCTAAAAGGCAAAAATGAACCTTTGCCTTTTAGAAAGGTGGAATAAACTTGTTTTGCAATCGAGAACGATGGCAGAACCACCACAGGCTATTCTTTATCTTGCACCGGTTTCGACTGAAGTTGATCAGAGCCTTCCCTCAGTTATCACTTGCCCTTTTTGATCGAGGGCCAAAGCCTCTACTCCAGATAATTCAATGAGTTGACACTGTTTATTAAGTAAGGGGTCTGCTACACACCTTTCGATTAAATCTATTTTTTGTTGGCAGCGGGTAATCCAGGCTATCAGAAATTCATCGGCAGAGATAATCTTCCTTGCTAAATCATCGATAGTCTCCACGCCGGCTGTTGCACACCATTTGACACAAGTTTCGTAAAAAGGACGCATCACAGGATTTTCGATTTCAGCAGTAGGAAGAAATGCTACCTCAATCTCTTTCACACCAGCTTGCTGTAATAAAAACGAACGGGTGTGACCATCAATAATATGCAGTTTCCCCGGAAAAATTTCATAAACAGCAATTGGTGGATAATTTTTATAGCCCTCTTGTTGAAGCAGTTGCCGATTTTTCTCAACTTTTTCTTGATTTAAATATATTTGAGTTAAGCCTAATTGATTAATTGGTACTAACACCTTCCTCACTCCCCACTATTTTTATCATCTGCTGCTCTTACTTACATGAAAGGCGGAAGCGACACAGATTTTCTTTATTTTGAGTCGGTTTACCCTTGGTATTTTCCGTTCCAGCTACAGCTATTTCAGTTCCTAGGTCGCCAAATGTCACCATTTTTGTGCCATCGAACAAACGGCATGGAACTCTCGATACCCCTTGGGAAAATAGGATTTCCCATCGCTTAAAATTTATCGTACCTTAATCTACAAAAAAGGAAGCCGACATCGGCTTCCTTTTTTATGGCTATTGGACTATTTTTCTTCGTCTTCCTCATCATCAAAGTCATCATCTACATCATCGTCATCGATAATCGACAAATCTTCTTCAATGCCACCAGGGACTTCTTCTTCGTCATCAGTGGGTTCGTCAGCGCCGATTTCTTGTAAATCAGAGTTGTACTCAGCGATTTCTTCATCATCGTCATCGTCATCATCATACAATTCTTTATCGTCTTCGTCGTCATCCACCAAATCAGTGTCTTCCGGATCATCATCGTTGTAATCAATCGCATCGTCGTCGCCATTGATGAAGGCATTGACCCGTTTGCGTTTGCGTTTTTTAGGAGTTTCTTCTTCGTCTTCTTCAAGCCCTGAGTTCAACTCTTCGTCGATGGAGTCGATGGCATACCAAGAACGCAATCCCCAGCGGTTTTCACCAAGAGAGATGAAACTGCCGTCGATGTTCAAGTCAGTATAAAATTGCGCCAATGAGTCCCGAATCTCGCTGTCAGTTTTACCAAGATAGTTTTGAATTTGGTTGACCAAATCCGAAAAATCCATCACGTCGCCTTTTTGTTCTAAGATTGCATGGGCAACCTCGATCATGGACAGCTCGTTCTTGTTTAGCCCTTCAAATACTTTAATTTCCAAATTAGGACACGTCCTTTCACAGTCTACGCTTTATCATACAAAAATGCTGTGGAAAAATCAATTTTATTTAACAAAAATCAAGCAGTAAACGCCAAGTCAATCAAATAATTGCCCACCAACTCATCTGCCATAAACAAATCATACTCGATCAAAATCTTTCCTGAAGTCGGTCGATCCTTCAAACTCACATGAAGATTGCGGGTATAGGTACCAAAAATCATCTCTCCATAAGGCGTTCGGTAACTGGTTTTGACCGTCTCCCGATAAACAAATTTCAACTTCAAGCGCATTTCTCCCGAACGAGTCAATTGGACTCCCCCATCCGGCATGATTTTAATAGTCACCGGGATGCTTTCGCCATTTTCTTGCAATTCTTCATAGCGGATGTATAACGTATCGCCAATCGTGACAATCTGTCCCTCAATATCAAAAAAGAAATCTTGTGTTTGCCCTTGTTGAGTGACCTTTGTTTGTAAGTTGATGGAGACGGGGGTGCCATTTTTAATCGCCATTTTCAAAAAACTTCCTTCCTCTGATTTACTTGCCACCCAGCAGGCTTTTATGTAAGGAAACTTGCTACAACAGACACAGCTAGCCTTAGGATGGGCAATTGAATTTGCTTTAATTGTCAACAGATTTCCTGCATTTGTCAACAAATCGCTCCTTTAAAACCTTTGAAGTTATTTATTCCGAGGTTTTCGTATATAATGTATGTGACATTAACTATTAAAGGAGTTTTTTTATGCAACCGTCGCTGATTTTGAATCAGGTTGTTTATCCGCCAGAGCAACAGGTTCTGCCCTTTGCTTTGACGGATGTCCTCACCGAATATACCAGTCTAACCGGCCAGTCTTTGCTTCATTTTTGGCAACTGACACCTACCATGATCCTAGGTATGAAAGATACAAGGGTGCCTCATCTCTCGGCAGCACTAGCCACTTTAACCAACCAACAGCTGCAAGTAGTGGTGCGTAACTCCGGGGGCCTCGGGGTGATTTGCGATGAAGGCGTCTTGAATATCACCTTATTTTTGCCCCTTACTGAAAAAAAACTTAGCACAGATGCGGCCTACGATGCCATGTATCAGTTGACCCAACAAGCTTTTCCAGAACTCACCATCACCACTGGCGAAGTGGCCGACTCATATTGTCCTGGTGAATACGACTTGAGTGTCAATGGTCGCAAAATCGCCGGCATCGCACAACGTCGCCTAAAACAAGGGGTCGCTGTGATGATGTATCTCAGTGTCTCAGGAGATCAGCAAAGCCGGGGCCAAATCGTGCGTCACTTCTATCAAGCCGGACTAGCGGAAGGGTTTGGCACTGCTGGCTACCCACCAGTTAATCCAGATAGTATGACTACTCTGACCCGGGAGCTAGGTCAGGAGTTGACGATTCACGACTGTCAAGCCCGCTTTGCCACCGCCTACGCGCCTCAAGCTCTCCCACTGGCAAGCGATCAGTGGTTAGCTACCCACGAAGAACTAGCTGACAGCTACCAGCGACGAATCACTAGCATGCTAAACCGCAACCAAGAAATAAAGGAGTTGATCCATGATGACCATGTATAAAGAGCAGTTACTACCTATTGAAAAAGTCTTTCGTGATCCTGTTCACAATTATATCCACGTGCAACATCAAGTAATATTGGATTTGATCAATGCCAAAGAATTTCAACGCCTGCGTCGCATCAAGCAACTAGGAACCACCTCTTACACCTTTCACGGCGCCGAGCACACCCGCTTTGCCCATTCCCTAGGTGTCTATGAAATCACTCGTCGCATCTGTGATATCTTTGCTCGTAACTTCTCCATCGAAAAAATCGGACGGGGGGGCTGGGACGAAAACGAACGTCTTGTCGCCTTATGTGCGGCTTTGTTGCACGATTTGGGTCACGGCCCTTTCTCCCACACGTTTGAGCATATTTTTGCTACCGATCATGAAGCAATCACCGTAGAAATCATCACTTCCCCTGAAACCGAAATTTTTCAGATTCTCAACCAAGTGGAAGCTGGTTTTCCGGAAAAAGTGGCCAGTGTCATCACCCACGAATACCCCAATCCACAAGTAGTCCAGATGATTTCCAGCCAGATTGATGCCGACCGGATGGATTATCTTTTGCGAGATGCTTATTTTACTGGGACAGAATATGGCACCTTTGACCTCACCCGAATCTTGCGGGTAATTCGCCCCTATGAAGGAGGAATCGCCTTTTCATATAGTGGCATGCATGCAGTGGAGGACTATATCGTTAGTCGCTATCAAATGTATGTTCAAGTCTATTTCCACAAAGTTTCCCGTAGCATGGAAGTCATGTTGGAGCATCTTTTGGATCGCGCCCACGAACTCTACCAAGAAACCCCTGAGATTTTTGCGCTGCATTCCCAGCTTTTGGTCCCCTTTTTACGTGGGCAATTTACCTTAGCAGACTACTTAAAGTTGGATGATGGCGTGTTAACCACTTACTTCATTCAATGGGCGGAAGAAAGCGACCGCCTGTTAAGCGACTTGGCGAAACGCTGGCTCCACCGCAAACCGTTGAAATCTGCCACTTTTGATGAAGATCGGCAGCTGCCTTTGATTGAGGAACTGAAGCTTTTAGTGGAAAAAGCAGGCTTTGATCCTACTTACTATACTGCCATCAATTCCAGCTATGACTTGCCTTATGATTTTTACCGACCAAAATCTGGTGTCCATCGTACGCAAATCGAGCTGCAGCAAAATGATGGCACTTTGATAGAACTCTCCCAAGTCAGCCAACTAGTGGCGGCCATAGCTGGGGAAATCACCGTCGATCACCGTTTCTATTTTCCTAAAGAAATGATTGACCGGGACAGCTCTGCCAATTATGATTTATTTAGCGAGACCTACCAAGAATTTGCTGCCCATATTCACAATGGCGCATTGATCTAACTACCTCTCTAGGATGAAAAGGAGCAATTACAACTATGTCTATTCGCATGATTGCCATCGATATCGACGGCACCCTGGTCAACTCTCAACGCCAACTCACTGAACGGGTCAAAAATACTTTGGCTGCTGCCCGTGACAAAGGCGTCAAAATCGTCTTGTGCACTGGCCGTCCCATCCCCGGTGTCGAACCGGAATTAAAAGAGCTTGGGCTAGTAAGTGATGAGGATTACGTCATCACTTACAATGGCTCAATGGTTCAAAATGTCGGCACAAAAGATGTGATTTTCTCTGCTGATTTAAAGCCGGCAGATTACATCGATGTCAACGCCATGGCGCAAAAGCTGGGGGTCCATCTCCATGTATCCTCGACTGATGCGATTTACACTGCCAATCGCGATATCAGCCCCTATACTGTCCACGAATCTTGGTTGGTACACATGCCGATCAACTACCGCACAGCCGACGAAATGGTCCAGTATCCAGTTCCCATGATCAAGATGATGATGATCGATGAACCGGCGATTTTGGATGCAGCCATCGCTAAAATCCCCGACGATTTCAGAGAACGCTACACGGTCGTAAAAAGCGCCCCCTTTTACCTGGAGATTCTCCATCCTGGTGCTAGCAAAGGGGTGGCATTGTCACAACTAGCCAGCCATTTGCACATGACCGCCGATGAAGTCATGGCGATTGGCGACAACGAAAACGACCTGACCATGATCGACTACGCCGGAATCGGTGTTGCCATGGAAAACGCTATTCCAGAAGTCAAAAAAGCCGCCGATGTCACCACCGCGTCCAATGATGAGGATGGCGTCGCGTTGGTCGTGGAAAAATACGTTCTCTAATCCTATATCCACTAATAAAAATCGCAACGCCCCCCCTTCAGCGCTCACGAATAAAGGCGAAATCGACTCATGATGTTCTTATGAATCGGTTTCGCCTTTATTTCGCAGCTACTAGGTGTGAACTTAGTAGCTTTTACTTAGTCAACTATATGGGGTAGCTGCTGCGTTCGTGAAGCCAACTCTCCTGCGACTTGGGAGGAGGGATTTTTCGCTTGTGAAAATTTTATAATCCCTCACTCTATAAAAAAGACCTTTTTGCCAACGCCTCTCCTCCACAGGATAAGGCTACGGTAAAAAGGTCTTTTAGCGTTTAAAATCACAAAGGTCAGCAGCTAAAAAAGGTCACCCCTGCGCCTGTTTAGCCAACCACTGGGACACCGCCCACCGATGACTGCCTCGTTTCAACAAGCTTAGCGCTTCAGCTGGTGTGTGCCATTCAATCACGTTGGTAGTTTCCGTCGGTTCAGCAACCTTGACAAAACGAGTCACTTCATAAAAATAACCAGGATGTTCATACCAGGTATTCCGATGGCGGGAGTAAAAATATTCTACCGCTTCCCCAAAATACTCCCCGATGGTTACTTCAAAGCCAACTTCTTCTAGCATTTCCCGATCGATTGCCATCCGATGGTCTTCCCCTTTCTCAATCTCTCCTCCCGGCAAAAAATACGCGCCATTGGGAGCTTGGACTAAGACCAAGCGATTATCTTCCGGTCGTGGTATTACCACGTATGCCCCATATCGTGCAGTATAAGGTTTCCCTGCTATTTTTTCCCCAAAAGTCGGGACCATCCGCCAACAACTCCTCTACCCCATTTGTTTAATTTTACCCAATTGTCACGGTAGATACAAGATAAAGCTGATTACTTATCAGCAGTTGGCCCCTATGTTAAGATGAAAGTAACGGAATTTTCCGTCCATTTAATAACTAGCTAGCCAATCCAACGAATCACTCACGGCCGGCATCTAAGAAAGGAAGATTACTATGAAAATGGCTCATACTTGTGTTCGCGTCAAAGATTTAGAGGCTTCATTAGACTTTTACCAAACCGCTTTTGACTTTGTCGAAAGTTCCCGACGAGATTTTCCCGAAAACAAATTCACTTTGGTTTATTTGACTTTACCTGAAGATGATTACGAATTGGAATTAACTTATAATTATGATCACGAAGCCTATGATTTGGGGAACGGTTACGGACACATCGCGATTGCTGTGAAGGATCTGGAAGCTCTCCATGCTAGCCACCAAGCAGCCGGTTTTCCTGTTACTGACCTAAAAGGCTTACCAGGAACAGCTCCTTCCTATTATTTCATCAGCGATCCTGATGGCTACAAAGTCGAAGTTATCCGGGAAAAATAAAGTCGATTAACCTCACTTCTCCTTTAACTCCTTAGTCCTCAGAAAGCAGGTGCCGTCATGAAACCCGTTATCGGAATTTGTGCGAATGAAACCACGATTATCGACAGCGATAGTCACTGGGTTAGCTATACGCCGAAAAACTTTGTCTCTGGTTGCCAACAAGCTGGTGGCCTTCCCCTCTTATTGCCTATTAGCAAGCCAGCTGATTGCCAGCAGTATGTACAGCAGATAGACAAACTTCTGTTGACAGGAGGGCAGGATGTGGATCCACGTTTTTATGGAGAGTTGCCACATCAAACTCTTGGCGGCACGCAGCCTGAACGCGATCGCTTTGAACTAGCTTTAATCAAAGAAGCCCGAGCGCAAGGGAAGCCCATCCTCGGAATCTGTCGAGGAATGCAGCTGCTGAATGTCGCCTTGGGAGGTAGCTTATATCAAGATTTGAGTTTGCGGCCAAATCCCAGCTTGAAACATGTGCAGGTGCCCACGCCTTTTCGACTACCAAGTCATCCCGTGGAAATTGAAAAAGACAGTTTACTGGCTCAAATTCTTCCCACGAACCAACCTTACCAAGTGAACTCTTTTCATCATCAAACCATCCACGAAGTCGCTCCCGCCTTCACTGTCGCAGCTACAGCTCCAGACGGGGTGATTGAGGCTTTGGAAAACAAACAAGAACGCATCCTCGCTATCCAATGGCACCCTGAGTTAACCTTCGACAGCATCAAAGAAGAACAGGGGATTTTCGACTATTTTGTCAATCAGTTATAACGCTACGACAAAGCGCCCACTAGATTTACTCTCACAAATCTAGCGGGCGCTTTGCCATGTTTTTTTCTTACGCTTTTTTATGATTATTCTTCAATAAAACAATTGACTGTTTCAAGGAAGCAATAAAGCCGTTGTCATTGTACACCAAGACGTTGGACTTGTAGAGACCAGCGGAGACCAACATCATAAATAGCGTGACGATTGCTAAGATGATTACTGAAACTACGGCATTTCCCACAGTAGCTGTATCCGAAGCTAGGCGGACCGGCATCGAAAAACTTGAGAAAAATGGGATGTAAGAGGTCACCTTCAACACTGCACTGTGAGGGTCCATCAAGCCCAGCAAGTAAGCGACAAAATACCCTGCCATCGACAGATAAGTCACCGGCACGATGGCTTTAGCAGTATCTTCAGCTTTGTTCACCAACGAGCCACATAAAGCCGCTAAGACCGAATAAATCAAAATACCTAGCAGGACAAAGATGACCGTAAAAATCAAAAAAGGTCCAAAAAGTTTTTCAACTGACACATTTCCGATAAACTGCTGAACAACTTCCATGTCTTTGAATTTTTGCCAACCAAAGACTGCCATCAGCGCGTAAATCACCATTTGAGTCAAGGCCACTAACAAGACACCAGCTAATTTGCCATAGTAGTGAGTTTGCGCTTTGGTAGAGGACAAAATGACTTCCATGATGCGGGTCCCTTTTTCGGAGGCAATTTCTTGAGCGATAATACTCGCATAGGTCATGATAAAAACCAGTAGCAGAATCGTTGCTACCATAGCGACCACACTTTGTAGATCGCTGTAGTCATCTTTATCTTCCACCTCGCCAGCCTCATTAAAGCTGATTTTCTGAGTGGTAAAAGTTGCCGGAGTATCCAATTGTGCCACTTCAGCTGCTGTCAGTCCCAAAGCTTGGGAGCGGGCACTGCGTTGGACACTGTTTAGTAGCTGTTGGATGGTCATTTGTAAGGTATTGCCCACCGATGACTCCGAATACAGCGTTCCTGCAACTTTGTCATCCGTGACTTCCAAAGTCAAGTAAGCATCGATTTTTTCTGCTTGCAACTGTTTCTCTGCTTCTTTTTGATCAGCCACTGCCACAAACTGGTAATCCCCCTCTTTCATCTGGGTAAAGGCCTCAGCAACTTGTGTTTGATTGGCCACCACGCCAACCTTATTTAAGTCACTACCAGAAGCCATATTGTTGATTACCCAGAAAAAGGCACCGAAAAGAAAAGGCGCCAAAATCAAAATAGCAAAACTGAGGGATTTGACATTTTTCTTATAAACATCCCCTGCTATCACCCAAAATTTACTCATGGCGGTCACCTGCTTTCATTTTGAAGATTTCTTCCAAAGTTGGTGGCTGTTGATTGAACATCGGAATATAGCCTGCTTGGGTGGCTAGTTGGAAGATTTCTCGCCCTACTTCAGGACTGTTCAATGTGATACTCAGTGCGCCATCTTCTCGACTAGTCACCGTTTCAACCCCAGCTATCTCAGCAACTTGCTGGGCTGTCAAAGGCGATTCCAAAAACAGGCGCGTCCGGCCAAAGGACTCACGAATATCGTGTACCTTCCCTTTCAACACGGAGACACCATTGTTCAGCATAATTAAATGGTCACAGATTTTTTCAACGTTGTCCATGTTGTGACTGGAAAAAATGACACACGACCCTTTTGCCTTCAACTCGAGAATCCCGTCCATCAACAACTCGGCATTGACTGGGTCTAACCCGCTAAACGGTTCATCCAAAATAACTAATTGTGGTTCATGAATCAAGGTAGCAATCAACTGAACTTTTTGTTGGTTCCCCTTGGAGAGGGCTTTGACCTTATCTGTTTTCTTGCCTTTTACTTGGAATTTTGCCATCCATTCATCGATTTTCGGCAAGATTTCTTTCTTGGTCTTTCCCCGTAGCTCTGCAAAAAAGACCAGCTGATCTTGAATCGTAGCTTTTGGATATAGCCCACGTTCCTCTGGCAAATAACCAATCTGATTGTAGACTTGGCTATTGATGGGTTTTCCCTCCCATAAAACTTCTCCGCGATCCGCTTCCAAAAAATCCAAAATCAAGCGGAAAGTCGTGGTTTTCCCAGCACCATTTTGGCCGATTAGACCCATGATGGTTCCAGGTTCAATGGTAAACGACAAATCCTCCACGGCAGTATAATCACCAAAAGTCTTCTTTAAATGCTTCACCTCTAACATAGCTTCACTCCTCTTTTTTTAATTACTTATCCAGCTATTTATCAACGGGCAAATATGGCAACCGCTAAACCAATAATTCCGCCAAAAACCGCGAAAATAAGCGTATCCCGCCAAACCTGTTGCCCTTTTGCATAAGTTGCTGGGTTGCGGAAATGTTCTTTACGCCGCCGGTACAACAAGGCAAAGATTTTCTGCATTGCCACCATCATAAATGGCCAGAGCACCAACAGATACCCCAATAATTTAAGCATCGCCACTACTCCCTCATCAAGAAACGGGAAGACACGGGCCCCGGTAAAACCGCTGAATAGTACGAGCAAGCCCAACGGTAGCAAATACCATACTTGTCGGACAGCAAAATGTTCCTGTAGCTTAATTTTTTCTTGATAGGTAGCTGCGTCAGAAAAGAGGGCAGGCGTTTCTGGATCGGCTTCAAAATAATAATAATGCTTGCCAAAGACATAGACACACTGCCATCCCGCAGCCTGATAGAGCTCCAAAAAATCCGCCGCTTCCTGGGGATCTTCGGCCAAAAAATCGATGGCGTACTTTTTTTCTGCTGGTTGACAAGGCTCAAAAACCATTAAGCCTAATTGATTCATCTTAACGAAACGCCACCCTTTGCGCCGCATCGCCTCAATGCGCAAAACTTCTTTTTCCGGATAAAAACTGATTCCCAGACTAAGTAAATAACGACGTTTTCTCATCAAAAGATCCCTCCCTACCATCAAATTGTTGGAGCAGCTGGGCACCGGCTTGATAAAATCGTTTCCGGCGTTCCACTTCTTTGTGCAACGTCTCCAAACCTAGCGGCGTAATTTGATAGACTTTTTTCCGGTCATCACTTTCTTCCAAGCGGATCAACTGGTTTTTCAGTAGCTTTTTCAAAATCGTATACATACTGGCAGGTCCGATTTCGATTACCCCCTCAGTCAGTTGAGTGACTTCCTTCATAATCGCATAACCGTGTTGGGGTTTTAGCAAAGCCAACAAGATCAAATAGGTGGAATCCGTTAATGCTTCATCCATTCACACCACCCTCTCATTTACGTACCGAATAATTCAATAGCCTAACTGGCAAAAATATATCGTCTTGCGATATATCACTTAATGATATAGTATCCTAGGCGCTTGAACCTGTCAATCAGCTTTCCTTATAAAATTATACAAAGCCCCCAAAAAACGTAGAAAATAATGAGGAACTAGCTGGAGCCTTTTTATTGTTTAAAATGATAACTATGAGAAAGCCGGCCGGTCTTGCTTCCGGAGAATCCCTCGAGTTGCAGTGGGACCGGTAAATGCCAACTAAAGAATCGTTGTCATTTACCTTGCCGAAGTCAAACATGTTGTAAGTCCAACAAAATCGTTGGACAACAACAAGTAATTCCTCGGACATCCTTAACACTACAACCCAAGGCATTCTCCTCCAGCAAGTCCGCCCCGTTTTATCGATAAGCGATTTATTCCCTTTGCTTCGTAAATCCAGCAAATTATTTTCTTGTAGGGTAGCCTATGTACCGTGAAAAAGGTGAAATTTAGCAGAGTAGAATTGGGTTGATAGTAGCTCTAAAGATGCGTAATGAATTACTTAGAGTTGTGGTGCTTGCACCACTTACTCTAAGTTTGAATGCGCAAGGCAAAGCTAAAGGTGCGTTTGCGCATACAGTTAATCTAAACAGACACCGTTAAGATGAACTAGCAAAGACAAACAGATTTTTTGTTTGGTTTTTGCCGGTCTAGCTACCGTCAACCTAATTCCTAGGTCGCTAAATTTCACCTTTTTCGGGCATCACAATGTCGGCATGATAGGCCACTTAATTACTGATACATCAAGCTTTTTGGAACTTAATTTTTTATAAGTTTTTTATCTACAAAAAATAGCAACCATGCTAGAAGTCACCTTCTAGCATGGTTGCTACTCATCATTACGTATTTGTGGTTAAACAGCGCCTTCCGTCACCAATTCATCTTGAAATTGATGCCCCTCTTTCCAATCATCCAGTTGGATTGGCTGTTGAACCTCAATCAGTTCTCGTTTCAAGCGACGGATTTGTTCCAGTTTGCCTGAGACTTCATCCAATTGTTCTGGCAAGCTGCGACTGCGTTTAGCAAAGTCTTCTAATTGAGCACGAACATGATCCACGAAGACGCCTTGATTTTCCACTTGAATCCCCAGCGTTTTTTCTACTTCTTGACGCCAATCCAGCATGCCATCAAACTGGCTCGCGACCTCATTTTGTAAACGGAACAGTTCATTGGTCAATTCCCGAACATTCTGTGTTTCTTCCTCCATGCGCGTTTCTTGCTCAGCTTTGAAAGTATCTGTTTGTTGGTGGGTGTATTCCAAACATTCCGCCATCAAATTTTTCCGTAAATTGTTGACGACAGCTTCCGTTTCAGTCATTTTTTTATCTTGTTCATTATTTCGTACCCGCAAACGTCCTTCAAATTGTGCGATTTGTTTACGACTGCTGTATTGTCCGTAAATAGTCACGAAAAGAGCTATCACTGCTACAAAACAGGTCAGCACTGCAATTGTTGTTTCCACAAATCAATCCCCCTATATGCTAGTTTCGCTCATTATAGCAAACATGAACGGAACTTACCATGAGTTTTTTGAGAGATTGTCACTTATTAAATCTCATAAGTAACACTAAAAATAGTAATAAATGAAACTTTTTGCAGACTGACCAATATGACTAACCTTCATAATATTCTTTTAATTTCAGCGTTTGACACTCATTCAAGTTACTCTGATAGCACTTAAAGCAATAAATATAAAAAAACATATAAAAAGTTTATTTAAGGTAGATTAATAGATTTAAATGTTTTTTTAAGATAAAACTAGGTAGTCAAAGACGAACATTCAACAAAAAGGTACCTTTCCTACTTATCGTCAAGGATTTCATCTGATGAAGAAGCTTCCGTTTTTTGATGGTCCCCTAAAGTTGTCTTCACGGCTTCCGCAACTTTTACCGGGATACCCAGTTGATGAATCTCCTCTATCGTGGCGGCTTGAATGTTTTTCAAGGACTTAAATTCCTTCAACAGCATTTTTTTTCGTTTTGGCCCTAATCCTTCAACGTTGTCCAACTTGGAAGCAAAACTATTTTTACTGCGGAGTTGCCGATGGAAAGTAATGGCAAAGCGGTGCACTTCATCTTGCACCCGCTGCAATAAGAAAAATTCCGGTGAGTTGCGGGCGAGAGGAACCACTGCTAGCTCTGGTCCGAAGAGGAGTTCACTGGTTTTATGTTTATCATTTTTCGCCAGTCCGGCAATGGGAATATCCAACCCGAGCTGATTTTCTAAGACTTCTCTAGCAGCATCCACCTGCCCTTTGCCACCATCGATAACGACTAAGTCAGGAAACGGCAAGCCTTCTTTCAACACACGGGAATAACGGCGATAGATGACTTCCCGCATCGAAGCGTAGTCATCTGGCCCCACGACGGTTTTGATTTTGTATTTCCGGTATTCGTTTTTAGCTGGGCGGCCATCGATGAAGACCACCATGGCAGATACGGGATCCGATCCTTGGATATTGGAGTTATCGAAGGCTTCAATGCGGGTTGGAGTAGGAATATGCATCGCATCCCCTAGTTTTTGAACAGCTCCGATTGTCCGTTCTTCCTTTCGCTCAATTAGTTGGAATTTTTCGCTAAGAGCCACGCGGGCATTTTTCCCAGCTAAATCCACTAATTTTTTCTTCTCCCCGCGTTTTGGTTGGAGAATTTTGGTATTCAGCAAAGCCTCCACCGATTCCAAATCGATATCATCAGGAATCAAGACTTCTTTAGGAATAAAGTGCTCGTTTTCCTGATAAAACTGACCGATATAAGTCAAGAAATCCTCTGGCGCTTCATTGTAAAAGGGAAACATGGATACGTCTCGTTCGATGAGTTTGCCTTGGCGGACGAAGAAGACTTGGACACACATCCAGCCTTTGTCCACGCTGTACCCAAAGACATCCCTATCCATCATGTCCGTTTGGGTCATCTTTTGGCGGGTCATGACGGTTTCGATGGCTTTGATCTGGTCCCGATACTCTGCGGCTTTTTCAAATTCCATGGCTTCAGCCGCCAGCTGCATTTTCGCTTCCAAATCATGCTGGATTTCACTGTGACCCCCGTTTAAAAACTGCTTGATTTCCTTTACCATCTCCACATAAGTCGCTTTCGGAATATCAAAGACACAGGGTGCTAGACACTGCCCCATGTGATAGTAAAGGCAGACTTCTTTAGGTAAGACTTTGCATTTACGTAAAGGAAACAGGCGATCCAATAATTTTTTGGTTTCATTGGCGGCCCCGACATCAGGATAAGGACCAAAGTAATAGGCCTTATCTTTCAAGACCTTACGGGTGATCAACAGGCGCGGATAGTCTTCGTTGGTTATTTTGATAAAAGGATAGGTTTTATCATCTTTCAGCATGATGTTATATTTGGGATCATTTTTTTTGATTAAATTAATCTCCAATAACAAGGCTTCGATATTTGATTCCGTCACGATATATTCGAAATCTTCAATTTCTGAGACCAACCGTTCCGTTTTGGTATTATGGCTCCCAGTAAAATAGGAGCGGACACGATTTTTCAGGATTTTTGCCTTCCCGACGTAGATAATCGTGCCATTTTTATCTTTCATCAAATAGCAACCCGGCTGATCTGGCAACAGGGCTAATTTGTTTTTGATTCGTTCATTCAAAAGGCTCACCTTCCTTGTATCGACTATACCGAAAACTACGAAAAAGTGCCAGCCCGGCGCTATCCTGAAAAGACTCACGGGAAGTCTCATGGGATAGTACCGGGCTGGCGATAATCTCACTGGTTAAATTTTAGAGATGAGGTTGGATTAATTGTTCCAACTGTTCTTTTGTATGAACTCCCACCACTTTGTCCACCACTTCGCCATCTTTTTTCAAGAGGAGAGTTGGGATAGACATGATACCAAATTGGCTTGGTGTTTCAGGATTTTCATCCACATCCATTTTGACGATTTTCAATTCAGTCTCGTCGTACTCGCCAGCCAATTGTTCTAAGATTGGGGCTTGCATCCGACAAGGACCACACCAAGTTGCCCAAAAATCGATTAAAACTAAGCCTTTGTCTGTTTCCTGTGAAAACGTTGCATCTGAAATAGCTACTGCCATCTTTGCTTTACCTCCAGTTATTTTGCAAATAAAAATGCTTTGATAGATAACCTATCATCCATTTTTATAACGCATTTAAATGTTATTTTGAGTTTATCTCAATCACTGAAAACATTATAGCACGCAACGGAAGCTTTTCAAATCCTTCTGCTTACAAATTGTAAGATTTCCTGAACTTTTACAAAGGATTACTTAAACTTGACGATTGTGGCCCCATTGCCCCCTTGATTGGCGGGAGCAAATTCATAAGATTTAACACTGCGGTGGCCCTTCAAATACTCGGTGATTCCTTGACGCAAGGCCCCGGTTCCTTTCCCATGAACGATGGTTACTTGGGGATAACCGGCTAAGATCGCTGCATCCAGATATTGATCTACTTCATTCAAGGCTTCCTCGTAGCGTTTGCCTCGGAGGTCTAGTTGAGTAGCCACATGAGAAGCCGTGTTGGAGCGAACGGTGCTAACCACCCGCTGGACTGGCTCTTTAGCGGGTGCCACTGATTGTAAATCGGCTTCTGGCAACGTCATCTTCAAAATGCCCAATTGGACTTGCCATTGATCATGGCCCATCTTTTGAACCAAGGTTCCCCGTTGACCATAGGAAGTTACCAAAACTTCATCTCCGGCTTTGAGTTTTTTTGCTTCTTTGGCTTTTTTTAGGACTTTATTTTTTTGCAAATGTTCTTCTTGATGAAGATCCTCTAAACGGCTTTTAGCATCAATCAGTTCATGTTCTTTGACCTTCGTTTGGCCACCAGCTAACTGCAGCTTTCGCAAATCAGAAATGATGGTTTCGGCATCAGCTTTCGCTTCTTCCACCATCTCATTGGCCTTGCGTTTGGCCTTAGCGATTTCTTTTTCCCGTTCCTCAAAGAAATAGGTGTAGGCATTTTGCAAATCGCGATGGAGTTTTTCGGCTTCTTCCACATGATGACGCAGTTCCAAATATTCGGTTTCGGTCATTTTACGACGATTTTCCAAGTCGGCAATCATTTCGTTGAGGTCTTGACTTTCTCCGTCCATGATGGCTTTGGCGGCATCGATAACCGACGCATCCAGTCCCAAGCGTTTGGAGATTTCAAAAGCATTGGAACGACCTGGCACACCGATCAATAAGCGATAGGTCGGGCTCAAGGTATCCACGTCAAACTCCATGGAAGCATTGATGGTGTTGGTGCGATTGTAGCCGTAAACTTTCAGCTCAGGGTAATGGGTTGTCGCCATGACGTAGGCGGATTTCGCCCCAAGTTCATCCAAAATGGCAATCGCTAGAGCAGCCCCTTCTTGCGGGTCAGTCCCAGCCCCTAACTCATCAAATAGCACCAGGCTGTGTTCATCAACTTTTTTCAAAATCGCTACGATATTGGTCATATGAGAAGAAAAAGTGGACAAGCTTTGTTCGATGGATTGTTCATCGCCGATATCAGCAAAGACTTCCTCAAAAATCCCCATGACACTTTCTTCTTCTGCAGGAATCGGTAAGCCGGCTTGTCCCATCAACTGCAACAAACCCAACGTCTTCAAGGTAATGGTCTTCCCACCAGTATTAGGACCGGTAATGACCACTGCTTGATAATCTTTACCAATCATGATGTCGTTGGCCACGACTTTTTCTTGGTCAATCAAAGGGTGGCGGGCTTGTTTAAAGACCACATGATTTTCCTCGCTAATGCCCGGCACGATGGCTTTGAGTTCCTGACCAAAGCGGGCCTTGCCATTGATAAAGTCCAGCCGCCCAATCACAAAAGCATTTTGTAAAATATCTCGACGATAAGGCACCAAGGCAGCAGAAAGTTCCGCCAGAATCCGTTCAATTTCCCGACGTTCGGCAATTTGTTGGGAACGCAGCCGGTTGTTGGCTTCCACGATTTGTTTTGGTTCGATAAATAAGGTTTGGCCAGACGCACTTTGGTCATGGACCACACCGCCGAAAACACCCCGGTATTCTTGTTTTACTGGAATCACATAGCGGTCATTACGCATGGTAACGATGGTATCGCTTAAATATTTGGCATTGCCACCACGAATGATGCTGTCAAGTTGTTCCCGCACCGTTTGCTCACTGCGGCGGATGCTGTGGCGGATAGCTTTCAACTCCGGAGAAGCATCATCGGTTACGCGACCATCTTCGTCAATGGCGGTTTTCAGCTGACGAGTCAATTCTGGCAAAGTCACCAATTTGTCCCGCCATTCATAAAGTCGCTGAAATTCGATTTCGGCATCTTCCAAATCATCCAAAAAACGGGTCAATTCATTGGTGGTGGTGAGGACCCGAGTGACTTGGGCCAGCTCCACCCCGTTTAAATCCGCGCCGATTTCAATCCGTTTCATTTGCGGACGGATGTTTTCAATTTTGGGAATCGGAATTCCCCCTCGGAGACGTTGGACTTTTAACCCGTCCTCGGTTTCTGCCAACCATTGGGCCACTGTGGTTGCCTGGCTGGTAGGGGTCAACTGGCTTAGCTCTTCTTTTCCTGGCTCCGTCACCAAGTATTGAGCCACCAGCTGTTTGACTGCATCAAACTCTAATGTATTTAAAATCCGTTCATTCATCAGGATTCACCTACCTATTCTTATTTTGCGGCGTACTTTCCCAGACTAGGATTTCTCCGCATTTTATAATATCAAGTCGAACAACGGCTGCCTTCACGAACTAGCTCAGCTACCCCAGACAGTTGGATTAAGCAAAAGTCGCTAAGTCCAACTGATATCTTCTAAAATTAAGTCGAACCCGACTCATGATAAAGAACATCACGTGTCGATTCGCCTTAATTCTCGAGAGCTAAACGAGTGCCTTCAGCCTTTCTTACTCTAAACAACTTGAGGGCAGACAGCTTGCCACCGTCTGCCCTGCATTTATTTGGAAAGATTAGTAAACCAAAGTCCCTCAAAAAACCAAGAGAAAAATGGCGTATGTTCCACTACCGTCCGGGCGGCAAAACTATTTCGAAAAACGTTTTGAATCGTTGCCAAAGGAAGCATGGACAAAACGGACAAGACCAAGAAAATCACCAAATAAACCGTCAAGGCGTTCAAAACCCCACTGATCAACCAGTCGAAGTTTTTGGTCATGCGTTTAAACCGGAGATTGTACAGAAAGATCCCGATAAAGCGTGTCACGAGCCAGCCGATGAAGAAAATAAAAATAAAGGCCACCGCCGCATAGTAAGACTTATCTAAATCTAAAGACTCCGCTAATGTATAAAAGACCATCTTACTATCCGGGGTCACGGATAGATAAGGGACAAACAATTCAATTTTTTTTGCTAAATCTTGGTATTGGCTAGCCGCAACTAAAAATGAAATCAAATAGCCAATGGAATAGGCCACTTGTAGCGGTCCACCCCGGCGCCCTCCTACATAAAAGGCAATCACCAACAAGAGGAGAATGATAAATCCGATCATATACAGTTCCTTTCCAATGAAACAAAATGTGCAACTTTTAAACGTGAGGGCACTTGGCAATCTGACTTTTAAAGATTTTCCTAGTGGCGGGTGACGAGCAAGCGCTCTTTGCAAACCTCAGCCAACTTTCACTAGCCAGTTGCTAAGCTTACTGACGATGCCAGCATTTTCAGACCTATTGTCATAAAATACCACCGTTTGCTACTGATTCGCCTTTTCAATCTGTCTCGCCCGAAAATTTCTCACTTTAAGCAGATACTTAAACTTTTGGCGCTTCTGCTTTTGGCGTCCCAGCTTGCGGTGTCTTCGTCTCTACCGCTGTCCCTGTACCTTGGGGAGCCCGGCCTAAAATTTCTTTTTTCCGATGTTGATTCAAAATTTGCTGAGCTTCCACGTGGTTATGGATGACAACGTCTTCTTGACCGGATTGTTCCAAGACTTGCTTAGCTTCCGCCTCGATAGCTTCAATGCGCTTGATGCGGTTTTCCAGCTCCGTAGCTTTCATGGCTTGCGCTTTTAGTTCCCGATTCCTTTTCTGAAGCAACAGCAGCTCTTCTTGCCGCTTCAATTGATCACTGATGGCATTAACCGCTAATAAAATTGCTGCTTGTTCACTGTCGATGGCAGGAGACAAGTGTTTAATCTCTTTTAATTGATCATTGACCACCTTGATGACCATATCCATATGAGAGGTGGTCTCGTGGCCAATAATGGTGTAAGTTTGATTGGCAATTACCGCTTTGTAACGTTTTTTTTCTGCAGGCATCCCTGATTGATTCCTCCCCATCTATGGTCCTTTATTCGACAGTCTTATGGTGCGGTAAAAACTCGCCCATTCACCATTGTCGAGTATCTTTGTTTGGTCTTGATCCACTTCCCGAAACCGGCTACTCGCAAGCGTTTGGGCTGATCCATTTTGGTAATGGATTCCATTCGAAAAGCGCCGAGTCCAGCAGTCAAATCAAGCGTTGATTCTGACCCTTTCTAGACACCGCCGCACGATGCTTGGCTTCAGTTTTCGTTGGAAGTGAAAACTCCTAACCATTATAAGGTAAAAACTGTAGAATTTCCATGGATAAATGGTTTAAGCTATGATTTCTTATGCTTTTGCCCATCTCACTAAGCTAGACTGCGAGAGATATGGTAAACTGTGAAGCGAAATAATCGAGAATGGATGAAGAAAATGACCCAAGTCGTACTAACCTCAGGGACTGCCCAAGTCGCTCAAATGAAAGAACATTATCAAAGCAGTCTTGTCGCCAATAAAAATCCTTATGCCGCATTTACCGCTAAAGTTGCAGGGGTGACCATCACCGCCTATCGCTCCGGCAAAGTGATGTTTCAAGGCCCCGGCGCGCAAACTGAAGCCGGTCGTTGGCAAAGTGTCCCCTCGGCAGCCCAATCGAAAAAGACCGCGCCAAAGAAGAAAACGGTCAGTAAAGGAAAAAGCAATGGCATCGATACTAGTAAACTGCCAGCTGGCTTTTCCCAGTGGAGCGTCGCCGGATCTGATGAAGTCGGCAACGGCAGTTATTTTGGTCCGCTAGTCGTCGCCGCAGTCTATGCTGACAAAGAAAACCTCGCTGCCTTGAAACAACTTGGCGTCAAAGATTCAAAAATGCTGACGGACACACAAATTCGTCAATTGGCTCCAGCTATCATGAAGTTAGTGCCTTATCAAAAATTGGTGGTAACACCTGAAAAATATAACCAGGTTCAGCCCCGTTACAATGCCGTGCATATGAAAGTCGTACTGCATAACCAAGCCTTGGATTTGTTATTAAAAAAAATCGCGCCAACTAAACCGGAAGCAATCTTAGTGGACCAGTTTACCAGTCCAGCCAACTACAAAAAATACTTGCAAGCAGAACCTCATAAAGTCACCGAGAAACTGTATTTCGTCACAAAAGGCGAACAGTATCACTTGGCGGTGGCTGCCGCCTCCATCTTGTGTCGGGCTAGTTTTTTAGAAGAATTAGAAAAAGCCTCAGCAGAAGTCGGCATGACTTTACCCTCAGGTGCCGGTAGCAAATCCGACCAAATCGCTGCCCGTCTCCTGCAAAAAGGTGGCCTTCCTTTACTAACAAAATACGCCAAATTGCACTTTGCCAATACGGAGAAAGCGAAGAAGATTGCTGGTGTCTAGCCACAAATCTTGCCAACACAAAAAGGGATTGAACCTGATTAATCAGCGGTTCAATCCCTTTTTTCTAACTTTATCGCCAAGCTGATGGCAAGATAAAGGCGCCCTCATTTTCAAATAGTTCGCCAATTCCCAATAATAAATCTTCGCGACCACGGTCAGCCATCAATTGAATCCCCAGTGGCAATCCTTCCTCAGTCAGGTGTGTCGGCAAGCTAATGGCCGGCTGCCCCGTCAAATTGGCCAGCTGGGTAAATGGCGACAAGGCCAGGCTTTTTTCAAACATGCGATAAATCAGCTCCGCCCCTTGTGCCTCCGTCCGTTCCTTCATAGCAGACAACTCCAGTAACAGGCTGGCACTAACTAGTTCTTGACCGATTAGAGGGGCTGGTTGCCCAGTGGTCGGCGTCAAGAAAAGGTCGTACTTATCATGAAAGGTTGCCATTGCCGCTGCTGCCTGATCCCATACGGCCAAGGAATTGACATAGCTGGCAGCCGAGATCTTTTCGCCATATTGCCAAATCGCCCAAGTCATCAGCTCAACTTCCTCTTGGGCAATCTTGCGACCAAAGCCTTTTTGGATATTGGCAAACATCGCCGCCGTCTCTGCCCCATTCATCCGGTAGTAACTGCGAATGATTGCCTCACCATCTAGGGGATAGGCCACTTCTTCTACTTGATGTCCAGCTGCCGTCAATCGGGCAACCGCCTGTTGTACCGCGGCAACGGCTTCAGGAGAAACGGGGCTTCCTACCGGTGATTGCGTGGTAAACGCAATCTTCAAAGGCCGCGAAGGCAAGCGACGATTATTAGCGGTGTGGGTCCACTCCGGCTTAGGTGCTTGATAAGGCGATGAGTGTTCTGTCCCTCGCATCCCATAGAAAAACGCTGCTGTATCTCGCACGGAAACCGTCAAAGCAAAATTAATCGATGCCCCTTGCCAGCCACGCCAGCCATCAGGCCCCACCGGCATCGTGCCTCGAGTGGGTTTAAGACCAATCAAGCCGGAAAACGAGGCTGGGATCCGGATCGAACCCCCACCATCGCTGGCTGCTGCCAAGGGAAACATCCCCGACGCCACCGCTGCAGCCGCGCCACCAGAAGAGCCTCCCGGATAGCGGGTCGCATCCCACGGGTTGTGGGTATCGCCAAATAAAACCGGATCTGTGATATTTTTAAAGCCAAATTCTGGTGCATTGGTTTGCCCGAGAGGAATCAAGCCGAGAGCTTCCATTTTCTCGACAAAATGATCGCTAGATGTAGCAATAGCATCAGCAAATAAACGCGAACCGCTAGTGTCGGCCCACCCCGCTTTGCTTTGGCCTAAAATTTTTAAAGGAATCGGCACTCCCGCAAATAAGCTATCTGCCAGTTTTCCTGTTGCCAGTTGGGCTTCATATTCTTGCTGTGCTTGAGCATAATCGATAGCCACCACTGCATTTAGCAGAGGATTTTGGACATCGATAGTTTTTCTGATTTGCTGGATTAACTCACCAAAACTAATTTTTTTGTTGTGCAAGGCCTCAGCCCAGTCAGTCGCATCTTTCAACAACATCGCCTCCAATCCGGGAAGTTGCCCCGGTTGCTAATTGGATTATACTATAGGAAACTGACAAACTAGAAAGAGATGATTTGATGATGAAAGAATACCAATTTACCGCTGAAATTCTTGCTTCAGAAGTTGGTAAAGGTGGTGCCTACGTTATTTTTCCTTATGATATTCGCGAAGAGTTTGGCCGTGGGCGGGTGAAAGTCCACGCAACTTTTGACGGCACCCCTTACGATGGTAGCATCGTCAATATGGGGGTCACCGATAGCAAAGGGCGAATCTGCTATATCCTTGGCATCCGTAAAGATATACGCCAAACAATCGGCAAAACCATTGGAGACACAGTTGAAGTCCGCCTTCATGAACGAGCCTAAAACCAACAACACCCAATCTGACAACCAGTTTTCTGGCAATCATGATTGGGTGTTGTTTTAACCAGCGTGAGCCAGCCAATCTTTTTTCAGGATTCCTTGATAACCCGCCGTTTCAATCGCAGCCAGGGTCGTTGCTCCAATCGCAACCAATTGAAGGGGGGCATCAGTCTGTTTCGGCGCTGCTTCATAGATTGCCTTGAATCGTTGCCAAGCAGAAGGACTCGTCAGATAGACCGCCTGCACTTGCCCTTTTGCCAACAATTGCCAAAGCTTTTCGCTGCTTTCACGGGGACATTTATTTTCATAGACCACAAAACTGGTAACTTGAAAAGCGGCGGCTAACTCTTCTTCCAGTGCACTGTCTGCCAATTGCGATTTCCCGTAAACGATTTTTGCCCCATGAGGTAGCTTGGCTTTGAGTTCGTCTGCCAGCGCTTTTTTATTTTCTTGCGGACTAATTAGCGTGACGGGAAATCCCGCATTGGCAACTGCTTGAGCCGTTTTTGTCCCTATCGCAGCAATCTGCACCCCCAGCTTGGCCTCTTGTAAGACTGGGATCACTGGTGCTTCGCTTGTAAATACGAGCCAGTCAGCTTGGCGGATTGCTGCTGCCATCGTCGGAGTGATGGGCAAGGGGCAAATGACCGACAAAGGAACGGTCACCGTTTGCCAGCCGACCGTTTCAAACATTTGACGGTCGCCTTGATTCAAACCGGCCCCCCGTGTCAGCAATATCGTTGATGATGATTTCTTAGTCATGAGTATGCTCCTGTCACTATCTTCCCTTTATTGTACCCATTGCCCAGATGCTTGTATAGTTATTTATCGTGTATCAAGGGCCGACGCTACTGTTCAACAGCTGCTCCGCTTTCCTCGCATACAGTCCGATGGCGGCTAGCACCATAGCCTGTCTGCTTTTGGCAGCCAATCCCTGTATTTCACAGCAAAGCCCAGATGATTGTTACCATCTGGGCTCATTGTCATCACTATTTATGCTCTAAAATCCCCGCAACATGGTCTTGTTTAACAGCAGCCGTTGTCGTTGTTTGCTTCATGCCAACTTTAAAAGCTAAGAAATAACTTCCTGCCAAAATTACGCCTCCACCGACAAGATTACCGAGCCAGACGAAAAGCATATTTGTCACAAATTGTTCCCAAGTCGCCCCACCAGCCAAAATGCCAGCAACAATCAAAAACATATTTGCCACCACGTGCTGATACCCCGCAATCACAAAACCGGCGACGGGCAAGAAAGTACCGACGATTTTGCCGATAAAGTCTTTAGCGGCCATGTTCATGTAAACACCGGTACACACCAAAATATTACATGCAATCCCTGATAGAAAAGCTTGTAACGGCGCATCTGCCACCCGACCGACTGCCACTGCAATCGTCCGTTCCACAAATGCCCCTTGCAAGGTACCGGAAAAATAACCAAAGAAAACGGCTACCCCGGCTGCACCAACAAAGTTAAAGATGGTCACTAGAAACATATTCCGAGCCCATTGTTTGAAACTGATTGCTTTGGCATAGAAGGCCATGGTGACTGCTAGCATGTTGCCGGTCACCAGCTCGCCTCCTACCAACAACAAACAAATCAACCCAAAAGGAAACATCAATGCCCCCAATAAATTCACCAAGGTCCCCCACTCAGCTGGCATCGACCCCATCGTGCGGATCATCGCAACACCAGCGATACCGATAAAAACTCCAGCCATAATGGCTAAAACCGCCGTCGTCAACAAGCTGTACTCCGCCTTGGCTTTGCCGCGTTTGATGGCTTCATCTACTAAATCTTTTGGTGCTAAACTCATGCTTTCCCCTCATTTCCCAACATTTAGCTATCGACGTTAAGCCTTAACCAATCTGCTAATGTTCTTTAATCTGCTAGTTCGATATAAATCTTGTCACCTGCGACGCTGACTGGATAAACCGCTACCTGCCCTTGGTCTGGTTCTTGAATTTTGCCATCTACTAAGGAAATTTTATAATCCCGCATCGGCTCAAAGACGTATTCCCCAGCCACCATGCCTTCCAACAGCGGCGCCTCCGTCAAAGGACAGTAGTCGTCGATGGCAAAAATCCGGCCATCGGAAATTTCAAACAGAGCCATTTTTTGATCCCCAATTGTCACGGAACGCCCAACTAAAGGCAGTAATTTACTTTTATTAGTAGCAAAGACTTTCATCAGTGGCTTCCTCCTGTCATCACTTTTTCACGATTGTCCAAGGTGTACATTTTTTCTCGTAAGTCAGGACTGTTGACGATTTCCCCCCAAGGATCCCGACGACCTTTGGCAGCCATGGCAAAGCGTAGGGCTTCCCACAAATCTTTGCGTTTGTTTTCGTCTAGCAAGACGGTTTTGACATTGTCAAAGCCCATCCGGTTAACCCATGGTGCTGTCCGTTCTCCGTAGATGCCTGTTTCTCGATAGTATTGCAAGTAAGCCCCACAATAATCGATGACTTCTTCTTCGGTAGCTACTGTGGTCAACAGTTGGGCTTCCACCAACTCCGTGCCACCGTTACCGCCGATATAGATTTGGTAGCCATTGTCCACACCGATAATCCCGAAATCTTTGACCGCCGACTCCACACAACTGCGCGGACAGCCAGAAACCCCGACTTTAAACTTATGTGGGGTATCGATGTATTCAAAAGCTTCTTCAATTTTGACCCCTAGACCCATAGTATCTTGTGTACCAAAACGGCAAAAGGTTTTCCCAACACAAGTTTTTACCGAACGAAAAACTTTTCCGTAAGCTTGGGCGGCCAACATATCTAGTTCTTCCCAGATTGCTGGTAAATCTTCTTTGTTGACACCATAGAGACCAATTCGTTGTGAGCCAGTGACTTTCAACAAAGGCACATGGTATTTTTCGGCAACTTTAGCGATTTGCATTAATTGTTGCGGAGTAGTTTGCCCCCCACGCATCCGTGGAATCACGGAGAATTTCCCATCTTTTTGGATATTGGCGTGCATCCGTTCATTCACCACGCGGGCTGTCCGTTCGTCCTCATGTTCGGCAGGCCAGGCAACGTTTAAATAAAAGTTCACAGCCGGGCGACATTTTGGACAACCTTCTGGATTGCGCCAATCTAAGGCTTCAAAAACAGCTTTAGTGGAGGTTAAGTGTTTGGCATAAATCTGGGTCATCACTTGGTCGCGATTGAGATCGGTACACCCACAAATCCCGGTAGCTGCCGTCACTGCATCCCCTAGCTCGGCTTCCAATAAAGTTTGGATTTCGCCTTTACACTTGCCACAAGAAGTGCCAGCTTTGGTGACTTTGCCGACTTCGGCGACACTACTCAAGCCTTTTTCACGGATTGCTCGTAGGATTTCGCCTTTGGAAACACCGTTACAGCCACAGACGATTTCATCATCCTCCCACTCCAAGACATCGCCGCCAGCAGCCCCATCACAGCCAGGCGCCGTCAAAACGGAGATAGCCTGCAGATCATCAATGGGGGTGCCTTTTTTCATCATATTGTAATAACGACTGCCTTCATCCGTATCCCCGTACAAGACGATACCGACGATTTTGTCCTCTTCCAAAAAGATTTTCTTGTACTTACGATTGGCGCTGTCGAAGGCTTCGATGGTATCTAGCCCTTCCGTATTGGTGACGTTACCTGCCGAATACAAATCGGCGCCAGAAACTTTCAAGGAGGTAAACGTAGTCGACCCTTGATAAGGCTTGATATCGGCTTGATGGGTCAAACGATCTGCCAAGACCTTTCCTTGTTCAAACAAGGGTGCTACTAAGCCATAGCAAGTGCCACGATGTTCGACACATTCGCCGACACCATACACGTCAGGTACATTGGTTTCTAGATAATCATTCACCAGGATACCGCGATTGATTGCGATGCCAGTGTCTCGCACCAAGGCGACTGCCGGACGAATCCCGATGGACATCACTACTAAATCAGTATCTAAGCTACTCCCATCTTGGAATTTCAAACCGGTTACCCTGTCCTCCCCAAGAATTTCAGTGGTCCCATGGGCCATCAAGAAATGCAAGCCTTGTTCTTCCAATTCAGCTTGTAGCAATTTACCGGCTGTCTCATCCAGCTGGGTTTCCATCAGCCATTCCGCCAAATGGACGACTGTTACCTCCATTCCTTGTTCTTGTAACCCTTTAGCAGCTTCCAAACCTAACAGGCCTCCGCCGATAACGACAGCTTTTGTATATTTTTCTGCCGCCTCCAGCATAGCAGTGGTGTCATCAATCGTCCGAAAAGCCACCACCCCCGGCAAATCTCCCCCAGGTATTGGCAACATAAAGGGATTGGAACCCATCGCCAAGATTAATTTGTCATAGCTGATGGTCTTACCAGAAAGTGTTGTGACCGTTTTAGTAGTCGTATCCAAGACTTGAGCTGGGTCGTGATTGATTAATTCAATCTGGTTTTCGGTATACCAGTCAAGAGGATTCGTGATGATCTCCGCTACAGTCACCTGCTTTTGCAAAACATTCGACAACATAATTCGATTGTAGTTTGGGTATTCTTCCTTACCGATAATGGTCACTTGATACCGATCTGGGTCCCGTGCGATGATCTCTTCTACCGTCCGGACGCCTGCCATGCCGTTCCCGATGACAACTAAACGTTCTTTCATTGCTTTCACCTCATAAATTTGTTGATTCTTACCATGTCGACTTGAAGTGGTCAATTGTGAGTCCCACAGCAAAAAATTGCCAGACCACTTGTTACCTTATTCACAATAATCAAAAAAAGCAGAAACGCCTATTAGGGGATTCCCTAGTTTGTGTAAAACCGAGCAAGAATCATTCTCAATTAATCATAAAATGTCTGGCTTCACGAACTAGCTCCCTTCGGAATTAAAGAGGAACCGACTCATGATAAAGAACATCATGTGTCGGTTCCTCTTTAATTCTCGAGAGCCAAACGAGTTCGTTCAGCCTTTCTAACAAGTCTATTCTGCCAATACTTGGCGGATTTTTTCTTTCCACACTTTGGCGGTGGCTGGTGAAGCGCCAAAAGTCGTGATGCCCACGGTGCCAGCCTCATTTTTCACCAAGGCAAGGTTCATAAAATTGCTCCGCTCCTTGGCCGTGGTATCGTTCACCAATTGGCCGGGGGTACGTTCGGTAAACACTGCCTCATTGACGGCTGGCTGATTGGTAGCGATAAAAAGCATATCAAAACCCACCGTATCCCCAGCTGCAAAAGCTCGCTGATAAAGCTGTACTTGCCCCGTTTTTTGCCACTGGGAAATTTCCGGCGTCACTGAAGGCGCAATGACCGTCGCAGTCGCCCCTTCTGCTAGTAGTCCCGCTAACTTGCGAGTAGCAATTTGGCCCCCACCAATGACCAAAATCTTCAGCTGACTGACATCCACTAAGATGGGATACATCCGGCAGTCACCAGCCTCTCTGTCAATGCTTGTACCAATACCGGACTGTCTTCCAAAGTGGGCAACATCATTGCAGCTGGATGATTTTTGGCAATCCAGTGACTGATTTTTTCTACCAAGTGTCCATGGGTTAAAAAGAAAGGTTGAATCACAAAGCTTTCCGTTTGGTGAGCGGTCAAAAAATCTTGATAGCCATTGGCGCCGATGTAGTTGACCCCGACAATCTGCCGCTGGAGCTCTTGGCTCATACGGGAAACGATTTGTTGCAATTCGGCATCCGGTTCCGGGTAATGAGGGGTGCCATGGGGAAGCAAGATACCGCTGCTTTCAGGATGGGCAGCCAGTCCGATCGCCAAGCGTGTTTTCAATTCTTGATAAATGGCTTCTGTCGTCCCTAAAGGCGCCAAAACAGTCACTGCTACCTCACCAGTTTCTCCTAGTATTTCCCGGGTCCGCTTAGGCAAATCCTGATTGACATGGGTAGCGGCGAACAACAGCAAGGGAACCAGCGTAAAATCATCCACCCCGGCCTCTACCAACTCTATCAAAGCGGTTTCCAAGGTTTGGTGTTCCCCTTCCAGCAGTCCGATACGGTAAGGTAAGTTTGCTTTTTTTAAGACCGGTGCCAGTTGGGCCACAGCTTCAAAATTACTTTTGGCAATACGATCGCGCCGACCGTGTAAAACAAATACAATTCCTTTCATCAAGGGTCCTTCTCTCTTTATTTAAAATCCACCAAATGATGCTTCAAACTATAAGGTAGTAAGTCGGCATAATTGGCAAGTTTGAGCTTTTTGCGAATATTGGCTTTGTGAACTTCTACCGTCTTCACAGAAATAAACAGTTTTTCGGCAATTTTTTTATTGTTGTAACCTAAAGCAATCAAGGGGAGGATTTCTTTTTCCCGCTTGGAAAGACTTTCGTACAAAGGATCCACTTCAGAAGCTACCAATTGATGCAACTGGGCTTCTTCATAACCGTCGAAAAACCGCTCTCCCCGTTGGACCTGGCGAATCCCGGTTAGCAAGGTCTCCTCATTGGCACTCTTCAAGATGAAGCCATCTGCGCCAGCTGCCAGTGCTTCTCTGACATATGTCTCATCATCGTGCATCGTCAAGACAATGACTTTGATTTCAGGATGGGCTTCCTTCAAGCGGCGGGTGGTCTGCAAGCCATTTTCTCCCGGCGGCATGGAAATGTCCATCAACAACACATCTACTGGCAGTTGTTCGGCTTTGACGAAGACTTCATTGCCATCAGCAGCATCCCCGACGACTTCCATATCCGGTTGGGCATTGATCATCAGCGCCAGGGCATTGCGAATCATGGCGTGATCATCCGCGATAAATAGTTTCATCCGCACCACCTCCTAGCTCATCTTGACCTACTGCTTTTTCTGGCTGATCGTCTAAACGGATCAAAATCTCCGTCCCACTACCTAAAGCGGTGTGAATCGATAAGGTCCCTCCGACTGCGGTGATCCGCTCTTTCATATTGGCCAACCCATATCCGTGGGCTTGCTCTGATAAGATAAAGCCCGCCCCATCGTCCTTGATAGTGACCGCCATGTAATCGGCTTGATAATCCAAAATCACCTGTACTTGGTTGACCCCTGCATATTTCAAAGCATTGGCCACCGCTTCTTGCACCACCCGATAGATGGCGATACGCCGGGCCTCGCTTACAGGTTGCGGGGTACCGATTTGCTGCAATACCACTTCAAAGCCAGTCATTTCCAACGTTCGCTGGGCAAACTGCCGCAAAGCTGGCTCCAAGCCAAATTCGTCCAAGGTCATGGGCCGCAATTCCCCTGCCAACTCCTTCACCTCTTGCAAAACTTCCGCAAAATGGCGATCGATGCGTTTCATCTGTTCTGGCTGCTCCTCAGTCGGCAGCCATTTCAAGCCCCGGGTTTCCAACATCAAACTATAGATGCTCTGAGCGATGCCATCATGGAGGTCTTGGGCGATTTGCTTGCGCTCTTTTTCACGAGCATCGTTCAAGTAATCAAATAAAGAATGATCCTCAAAAACCCCATGGCTTCCTCGCTGCGGGGTCAATTGCAACAACTGTTGGCCGGTCTCCTCTGATTGCTGGAGGCTCCCCCAAAAATCATAAAGTTCACCACTGGCATCTTTCAAGACGAAAGGAAAACCAGTGGCATCCACCACTCCCACTGGACAATCCAAACAAACGGCTTTGGTACTATGCAGCAGACAGCCACGACCATGAGCGATATCCAGGACTTTTTCGAGGGCCAAGACGTACTGGCTTTCCATCCGTGTCGCCGCTTCTGTTTTGAGCAACACCTGATCCTGCTCATCTAACAACCAGATGGCCTCTTGTATCAAGGGAAATAAGGCATCAGATAGACTCATGTCCCACCCCTCCTTGTAAAAGTTCTGCGACAGCTATTGCCTGCTGACTTAGCTGAGCGACCTCCTCTGGCGAAAAAAAGCGATTCTGACGATACCCTACCATCAGCACCCCAATCACTTCTTGAGGCTGTCCTTCACGACTAGCAGATGGCCTCAAAACTGGTACCGCCAATGCCGCATCGAGTTTTTCCGTACGGGAGATGGGGTAGGCCATCAGTTTTTCTGGCTGTTCTTGCAAATGCTGTTCACTTTGAGGCCGAGCCGTTTTCCAGACTAGTCCAGCAATGCCGCGACCGATGCGGAGGCGAATCTTTTGGTGGGCCAAATCCTCGGGGCCCGCGGTATAGCGCCAGCGAATCTCTTTCGCCGCTAGTGGTTCAGCGACATTCACCGCAACACCAATAAAATCACAATTCCACAGCTTTTTTTCTTTTTTTAACCAAGTATTTATCGCAGTCACCAAAAAGACTCCCATCTTCTAAAATTTGTGCAAAATTACACAATTCTATTGCAAAATTGCCAACTCATCACTATTATAATAGCAGAAATCAACCGGATAACGAAATCTTGGCCTCAGGAGTAATTGACTCCCAAAGGCAATAATTTTCGATCAATCGATAGAAAGTGAGAAACCTTCCATGCCTCAAAAAAAACACGTCTCGTTCCCCCAACTGGTACTGATCATCACCACCACCGTCTATTCTTTTTCTAGCATGTCCACTGCCTTTTATATGATGGGCATCAAAGCCTTGCCTTGGTTTTTGCTAGCTGGTTGTGGTTATTTTATCCCTTATGCCTTGATCGTCGCCCAGTACACCCGCAAATACGGCGATCGCTCCGGTACGGTCTATGACTGGCTAAAAGAAGCCCTTTCCCCCAAAGCCGCTTTTGTTACCGCCTTTTTATGGTACTGTAGCTACTTTACTTGGATGGTCAGTCTCTTTATGAAACTGGTGATTCCTCTGTCAATTCTCGTTTTCGGCAAAGACATCACGGTAGCAGCTACTTGGTTTGGGATTCCTACCCAATGGTTAGTGGCGGCCTTTGGGATTACAGCAGTTTGTTTACTGACGTTTCTAATTAGCCGGGGCTTTGGCACAATCCTCCGTTTTTTGAAAGTTTCTAGTCTGGCTATGGTGGGCCTGTTGGTATTATCAGCCATCAGTAACTTGACTTTGGTTTTCAATCACCCTGGGGAGGTTTGGCAAAATATCCAGCAGAGTTTCAGCGCCCCTAGCTTTTTTGAAGGTACCGGAGACAATTTATTGAGCCAGCTGCCCTTCTTCATCTTTGCCATCACGGCCTTTGGTGGTTTGGATACCGTCGCTTCTCTTTCTGATCGCACCAAGGACAGTCGGCGCCAGTTTCCACGAGGATTGATTTACAGTGGTGTGATTATCTTATCCTTATACATCGGTGGGATTATTCTTTGGAGTGGTGCCAATGATTTAGGCAGTTTGCGCCAAACAGATCAGATGCATCTAGGCAACTTGATGTACGGTTTGATGGGGAGCCTGGCAGGGGCCATCAGTAAAACCCTCGGCCTCAGTGTTGGCGCCAGCACCATCGTCTACCAAATCTATATCCGCTACACTGCCTTTGTTTTATTTGTTTCCTATCTGGGGTTGTTGTCTTCCATCACTTTTGGTCCGCTGAAAAGCTTGATTCAAGGAACACCAAAATCCCTGTGGCCTAAGCGTTTAACCAAGCTCAATAAACAAGAGATGCCTGTCAAAGCCTTGCACTTACAGGCGGGGATCATCATCTTGGTCATCTTAGCTGTGACGGTCAATACTCCCGTGGCCGGTGAGCTCTTCAATCAGTTGACCTATATGACCAACGTCGCCCGGGCGATGCCTTACTTTGTGGTGGCGGCAAGCTTTCCGTATTTCTTGAAAAAACATATCGTAGCCGATAGCGAGCTCTTCGTTAGCAATCGCCGTCTCAGCACAGGTCTTGCGCTGAGTGTGTGTGCCTGCATCGTCTTTGCCATCGCTTTTCAAATTTGGGAACCTTTTTCTTTAGGTCATTACACCGATGCCTTGACCCTGATCCTAGGGCCAATGGTCTTTGCAGCTGTGGCGCTATACTTGTATCATCGCGGAGAAACCCAGCGTATGTTGCTGGAATAAAATGCTGAAGAAATCCAAAAAACCGGTTAGACTTGTTTCCAGAAAAGTCTAATCGGTTTTTTTGGATATTCGCTTGATGATTTTACTATTTTAATCTCTTTTGAAGGCTACCAAAATTTTTCTAGACCTCAGCAGGCTGTAGTCGTGACTTTATGTCATCTTTTCAACCCAAATCCGGTTGATCACTAAATTCAATCGTCTCCCCAACTTTGCCCTCAGACTCAAAGACGATGATTTCGTTAACACCTGTATTCAATACAGGGGCAGGCACATACAGACGCTTTTGGGGACCAACTTCCCAGAAACGACCTAAGTTGAAGCCATTGATGGTCACAAAGCCTTTACCCCAACCAGGAAGGGCCATAAAAGTATCCCCCACTTCATCGATTTTCAGCTCAAAGCGAGTGAAGCTTGGCTGTCCTGCCACGTATTCACCAGTAAAGTCGACCTGATCCAAATCATCCATCGGTAAGCTGTAGATGTCCCACTCGGATTGGAAAGCACCATTAACAATCACACCATCTTTGATTCCTTTGTGTTGGTGGTTCATCTTGACGGAGTAATTCACCCGCCCCAGATTTTCCACCAGTACCCCCAGTTCATTGGTAGCAGCGGTCAATTGAAATGCTTGTTTTTCCGAGATTTCCTGATCGTATAACGTCATCAGTGGTTGCTCATTGACAAAAAGATTGACCCGATCCATCACCGAAATCAGGCGGAAATCCTTGATCATCCGCGGTCCACCGAGATTGCTCCGGTAGTAAATGTAGCCAGCGCCTTGGTTCAACTCTTCCATGGTCAAGGGATAAGCTGAATGCACGGGAGTCGCCAACTTATCCAAGGTACTGAACAAGGAAACTCGATCACTAGCCTTCACTTTTCCATAAGCCTTCTTCAGGATTTTCGTAGACAATTCAAACTGCGGGATTTCCGCGTACTCGCTGATAATCTTTTGGAAGGCTTCGTATTTTGGTGTGATGTCTCCCCACTCCGTCAACAAGGCATCGTAATCGTAGCTAGTCACGTCTGGCGCGAGTTTTTCATAATAATTAGCGCCGGATGTGAAGCCAAAGTTGGTCCCGCCATGGAACATGTAGATATTGACACTGCCTTCTGCCAATATGTCGCTAAACTCTTTCGCGGCATCTTCCACAGAAGTCGTATGATGATGCTCGTCGCCCCATGCATCAAACCAGCCAATCCAAAATTCCATCACCATCAACGGTTTCTTTTCACCATGAAATTCCCGTAGACGTTGGAACCATTCTTTGATCTTGGAACCACAGTTAATCGTCGGCAAAGCCAGCTCAGGAATCGAGCCATTGTCTAGCATGTTATGCCAAGGACCATCGGAAGTCACTAACGGCACGTCCACACCTTGATCGATCATCATTTGAGCCATTTGCCGCAAGTAATTTTTGTCATTGGCATAGCCGCCGTACTCATTTTCCACTTGCATCATGATGATTGGCCCGCCATGAGTGATTTGCAAGTCCGTCACTTGGGGTAATAGATGGGCGAAATAATTTTCGATTTTCTCCATGAAAGGTCCATAGGTAAAGCGCAGTTTCATCTTCGGATCTTGCAGCAACCAATAAGGCAGACCGCCAAATTCCCACTCCGCACAAATGTATGGCGCCGGACGCAAGATGACATACAAACCGACTTCTTGGGCAATCTCGATAAAGCGTCGCAAATCATTGCCCCCTTGGAAATTGAATTCTCCTTCGTTGGGTTCGTGTTTGTTCCAGGCCACGTAGGTTTCCACGGTGTTGCAACCCATCAGACGCAATTTTTCAAGACGGTCCCGCCAGTATTCTGGCACAACCCGGAAATAGTGGATGGAGCCACTGATTACTTTAAATGGCTTCCCTTGCAGATAAAAATCATCTTTAATTTCGAAACTCATGTGTTCTTTCCTCCAAAATGGTTAAATCAGTTTTACAATCAAGCGACGAGACCAATAGACTAACCGCCTCGGTCCCGTCGCTATTTTTTCGTTTATTTGAAGTTTACATCTTCACCAAATAAGTGGTGTATTTCGCTAAGTCATGCTCTTCCAAAACATGGCCCTTCAAGATATCAGTTTTACCGACAAATTCAGCTGGCAATGGCAGTTCTTCGTCAGTGAAGTTCATGATGAAGAAGTAGCGGTGGCCGTCTTTTTCCCGGACAGCAACTTCTAATTTTGTTGGTTCCGCCAAAACTGGTTTCACAGCAGCGGTAGCATCAGCCAAGATTTTATCCAACAAGGCCGGTTCCAGTTCGGTACCGAAGTAGTAGACTTGCCCTTTACCAAAGTTGTTTTTCGTAACCGCTGGTGAGCCGGCGTAGAAATTGCTAGTGTACTCTGCCAAGCTTTCGGCCCCTTCCAAATGAATGATGTCGCACAAAAGATGGCTCGTTCCCGTCGTCCCATCCGCTAACACGACCGTATTGCTTTGTTCTGGGGCTAAGGCATCGATCTCTTCCGCCCAAATCCCACACATTTCCCGCAATGGCCCCGGGTAGCCCCCCAGATGCACATTATCGGATTGGTCCACAATCCCGCTCATGAAGCCCGTGATCAAGGTACCACCATTTTCCACGAAGGCTTGTAAGGCTTCTTTCATGCCTTCTTTCACCATGTACAAGACCGGTGCGACGATGACTTTGTAGTTAGAGAAATCCGCATCCACCGCCAGCATATCCACGGAGATATTTTGGTCGTAGAAGTACCGATAGTATTTGTGAATTTGATCCACGTATTTCAAATCAACGGAGGGTCCGCTAGTGTATTCCAAGGCCCAGTAGTTATCCCAGTCGAAAATCATCCCCACTTCAGATGGTGCAATGGCTCCGATAATTTCAGACAAGCGAGTCAATTCTTCACCCAGTTCAGCGGTTTCTCGGAAGACCCGCGTATTTTCAGTACCCACATGTTCAATCACCGCACCATGGAATTTTTCACACGCGCCGACACTCCGACGCAATTGGAAAAATTGGATGGTATCGGCCCCGTGAGCGATGGTTTGATAGCTTTGCGCCCGCATTTGACCAGGTTTTTTCAACGAGTTGTAAGCTTGCCAGTTTTGTTGAGAAGGTGTTTGTTCCATCAACATAAATGGTTGTTGATCTTTCACTCCCCGCATCAAATCATGGGTCATAGCGACTTGACTCCAAGGGGTATCGTAGGCTGGGTAATTGTCCCAAGAAACGATATCCAGTTCCTTGGCCCATTTGAAGTAGTCCAAGCCTTTGTAGGTTCCCATCAAATTAGTGGTGATGGCGGTGTCTTTGTCATGCTCACGAATCGCTGCTTTTTCCAATTTGAAGGTCTCTAACCGAGAATCTGACATAAAGCGGCAATAGTCGATGGAAATTCCAGCAAAAGCCGTTTTATCATAACCAATACCTTCAGACAACGCATTTGGCACCACAATCTCGTCAAAGTCGTACAAGGTATGGCCCCAGAATTCCATGTTCCAAGCTTTGTTCACGGCTTCAATCGTCTGGTATTTATCTTTGACCCAAACCCGGAAAGCCGCTTCACATTTTTCGCAGTAGCAGTAGTTGCCGTATTCATTATTGATATGCCAGCAAGTCACATGAGGATTGCTGCCATAGCGTTCGGCTAATTTCCCCGCTAGCCGGGAAGAGTATTTACGGAAGATTTCACTAGACGGACAGTTGTTGTGACGCCCGCCAAATTTGTGGGTACGACCATCGTAATCCACGTGGGCTACTTCCGGGTATTTTTTGTACATCCAGCCAGGCATCGCAGCCGTCGATGTCGCCAAGACGATATCGTAGTTTTCTTTGGATAACATCTCGATAACTTCATCTAGCTCATCGAAGTAATATTCATTTTCGGAAGGCTGAATCTTCGCCCAAGAAAACACATTGATAGTAGCAGAATTGATATTGGCTTCTTTGAAAATCCGCATATCCTCAGACCAGACAGCTTTTTCCCATTGGTTGGGGTTGTAGTCCCCACCATATAAAATACGATCAAACATAAGTTTCGCTCCTTTTTGATACTGACGGGCTTTTGGCGTCCTTGAGTCTCATAAAAAGCAGTCTTTGCCAAAGTCGTCAGCTCTACTTAATATCTATATTGTTGCTGAGGACTCGGATATGTCGCGAGCCCTCATGACCCCTTTATTGTAAACGCTAGCCAAAGATGTTAGTATAGATTCCACAAACAAAAAATATCAGAAATCGAAACAAGAGGTACCCAGCCATGCCCATCTATTTTCAACCCATCAGCGAAAGCCTGCCCTTCTCTTTGGAATCCATCGGCAATCACTGGGGACAAGAAAGCATCTCAAGAAAACAAGGCTATGCCCACTACCACTGGCTCCAAACAGAATCCGGCCAAGGCCAGATTCAAGTAGAAGGCAAACTCGTGACCCTCCACCCGGGAGAAGGCGTCTTGTTGCCGCCATATACCCCCCATGCTTATTTCGCTGATGCGGATAATCGAGGCAGACTGATGGAAAGACCACAGACTTTGCGAGAATATGGAATTCGTTCAGATCATGTCCAACCAAAAGATACTACGAGGGATACCGTGGCAACTCAAGAACAGCTGGCGGCAGGTGATGCGACATCAGTTTCAGGGGAGCAGCCTGCAGAAATTGCCACTGGAAGCGCTGCTACAAGCAATATTTGGCAAACTCGCTTTGTCACCTTCAATGGTCTTTTAGAAGATCACTTCGCTGAAATCCTCGGTACCAACCGGGTGCTGTTTTCTACCGATACCCGCGAATTTTCTTTTTCCCGCTGGATCGATGCCGTCGTCAGCGACCTCACCACCCGCACCCTTGATCCCGCTCAGGCATCGGCGGACTGCTACCGCTTTTTGATGTACCTCTCCAAAGGCTACGAAAATCAACTTGCCACCAGTCATCCGTTGTTTCAACAGTTTGTCTTACCTACCATTGAAAAGATTGAAACCACATTTGGCGAGGATTTGACCGTCGACGTCTTGGCAGCCGAACGCTTCATCACCCCCCAATACTTGACCCGACTCTTCCGCCGTTTCACCGGCAAAACCACGCAACAATATTTGCTGGATTTTCGCCTAAACAAAGCAAAAGAGCTCCTGATGAATCATCAGGAACTCTCAGTACAAGATATCGCGGGGCTGGTAGGTTTTGCCAGCGCTAGCCGCTTTGTGCAGGTCTTTCGGGAGAAGAATGGGCGTACACCTAGGAGGTTTCGGCGGGGGGAGTGAGCACTATGAATCTTGAATATGATTTTCTCCATATAATTGAGTAATAACCCATTCTCTAATGCCTTTTTATTTTTCTACTGTATTTCTGTGTTTTAGGCCTTAATTCCTCTAACCTAACAACTACTTTATGAAAAACTATTTTACTATGTTTCTTCTCCATTTTTTCAATTTCACTAAGTAATCTAGTGATATGACTAGTATAATTTTATTACAACAAAAAAATATAATATTTTCACTCTTCAGTTATCGGACTATCGGCAACTAAATATATGTGTGGCTTAAACCCATTGTCCATTACAAAAGAATACCAATCAATAATCTTTACTTTTAAAAGTAGAGATTTAAAATCTTTAAGTGAAAAAGTCTCGGATATTACAGCATGATACACGTAAGCAGGATCTTTATCAATCAACCACAAGATTCCTGTCTTTTTGCATTCAATTATCTCTTTCACTCTATTCTTTCTAATATTCGGATATTTTTGTACATCCGGGTAGGAATCTCTTTTGTTATATTTCAAAAGCTCATCTTCAACATTAAAATCGTTACTATTTGCTAAAGCTTGAATTGATAATATAGATTGATCAAAACTATATAAAGCGAGTGCTGTTTTAGTTCCTCTTTTTATAGCTAAAAGTTCTTTCGATATTCTAGAATAGACATCAGCGATTTCCACCTTAGTTCCGGAAACATTAATGTTTCTAGTGTGCAGTTTATCATAATTTTTATTGGAACATAGTTTTTCTATATATGCTGCTTCACCTGAAAGAGTATCATTCACTGGATACTCTATGCTATACTCATTTGAAAAATTGACTATCTGAGTGATTTCATCCAGTTTTTCGTCTAGGAGATCACGAAAACGTTGGTTAAATTTCCCCCATCGTCCTCGATCTAAAATATAAGTAAATCCCTCATGAGCTATCTCACAATATGCTACCTCCTTTATCGTTGAAATTTTACTGCTTTGAGTACCGTCTTCATTAATTATCTGAATTCTCACATCATTTATATTATCTATAAAATCCTGATGCTCTATAATAAAATCTGTCAAAGAGTTATTGACGGAATCAATCACACACTCAGTTTGAGACTTATGATTTACAACGTAAGCTTTTACTACTTCTTCTCCTGATAATACTTCTACTCTATTAGCTATGCTATGAATCTTATGCATATTAAGAAAGATTGCTGTCTGGTCGCTATCTGCCTTCAATTCTGTTAATAAGATTTCATCCAAGGTCTGTGAAAGTGAATTAGTAGATTTAATATATTCTATACGAGGAAAATTGGACTTAGATTGTAATACTAATGCATTATCAATTTCGTTAAATAATTGTATAAACTCAAATTGCCTAGGTGATGTTTCAATTTTGAAATTTGTATTAAAATTTTTTGAAAAGTCAACCGCTGTACCACAATTAATACTCGCTCCAAAGATATGTTCATCTACCGGCTTTCCTTGAATGTTAAAAAAGGCCTCGCTTGCTTGCGGAAATTCATTTTGTCCTTCCTTATAATGTGTTACACCACGCACCTTATTTCTTTGCACAAATGATACACCTTTAAGAGAAATATCCCTTTGATAAACGGTCTTTTCTCCAAATCTAAGGCCAAAATCCAATTCACAGACACCTTCTACTGTCCAAAATCCTTGCCCTTTTGGGACTAAAAAAATACTTCTCGTAGTCTCTATGACAATAACAGCGTTTACTTGTTTTGGCTCAAAATCCAAAAAATCTTGAATATCAAACATTTCAAGCATTTCCTCATACCACTCTGGTAATGGTCTGGCATGAACGTCCGTATACAACAAAAGTTTAATAGAATGAGATGGAAAGTTCTTCGTTTCCCCCTTTTGTCTATATTCTTTTTGCTCTAAATGATTTGTTATTTCTTCAAGAGTCTTATTAGCTTTGTATACTTTAACTTTCATAAACTTCCCTTCCATTCGTCAATATACACGAAAGTTGTCATTCTATCTCTTCATTCCCAACAACACTTCCCGCAACTCCTCATCCACCGCATACACATACAACCCATTCACTCCACGAGTCAACAACACATTCAACTCATTACGCAACAACTCATCTGACAGAACTTTCTTACTTCCATCTTTCAAAGTCCGTTGTTGCGTAGCTTTTTTATTTTTACTGGCTTCTCGAACAAATTGGATTTTCCCGTCACGGTAAACGACTGACGGACCAATAATCACACCGGCATAGTTTAAATCGAAGCCTTGAATGGTAAATGTCGATCCCACCTCACCAATCGTCTGAGCCTGTTCCGCCCAAGCTTTGCCACGGTTAGCCTTTTTCTGGTCTTTCGTAGGTTCGATTTGTAGATTCCATGGCGCATGCCAATCACCAATCGTTACATCCCAAGTCTTTGGTTCACTACTACCATCAGCTGGTTCTGGTCGGCGTTTATCGACATACTCCCAATCAAAAGTCGCCAACATTCGTGAAATACCATTTTTTTCATTACTGGCTTTTTCAATAATTTTTGCTTGTAGATCTTCAGGCGACTTCATAATCTGTAAATCATAGTTGTCATCATGGGGAATCGGACCAACTTCTTGCTTATCAATCAGGTTCCGAATCCAGTTCACCGTCTCTTCACTAGCATTGATACGCAACTGGTTTTTCAGTTTGAGATAGCCGCCGTCCAGGTTTGCTTTGTGAATTAGAGTATCCAATTGCTCCTCATCAACATACTGCTCCCGAGATAGGATTTGATGTTTATCAAAAACCGCCACGACTACTCGAGCTCGTTTTAAAATATCTTCTAGCTGATTTTTTCCGCGATAAGATTGCTTTCCTTGCGTCCATAGCAAATGAGCCTCATCGATAATCACGATATCAGCCTTTTCATTTTCGGTATGGTTTGTAATAAAATGAGTCGGCTTATTGACTACATCAAATTTTCGACCATTCCTTATGCCTAATTTTTTGGCTAATTGCTGATAAACCGTCAATTGCTGATCATGATTCACTAAGAGATAATGACTCGCCCCTTGCAAAATCACACTCTCAGAATCTTCTTGAGCTAGCTGATCCAACTCATATAACAAACTACTCATCAAGACCGTTTTCCCCGAACCAGCCTCACCATCTACCAAAATCAGCTGACTTTCTTTATTCCGATTCAAAGCAACTTCGATTCTTTGGACGATCCGACCTCGAGCGATCAACTGTTCATCGGTTAGCTTATGAAATGGCGATGCTTTGAACAAAGCGCTATCTCGAATAACGTGTTCTAAGGGAAACAAATCTTTGTTGCGCTGACGAAGTTTTCGCCAGATTTTGGTAAAAATAGTTTCCATTTCGCTAGCGGTATAATAATCCGACTGCTGATTTGTCCGGCGATTCGTTACCTTCTCCACACTAGGTACACTGGTCATGTAGTGCATCAATTTGTTTTCAATATCCAATGTCATGGATTTGTTAAAATGTTCGTGACCAATGATAAACATTTTTGACGTTTCAGACTGCTCAAAGGCTAGCCAATCTTTTCTGGTAGCAGGATCATTGCTCAAATGCTCAATTGTTCGGCGTTTGATATCCGTCGTTTCACCAATATAGACATTGTACTTTTCGCTAAGCTGATCGTTTACCACATAAACTGTCGGATAGGTCACTAAAAATTTCTTTTTCTTTTCATCAGAAAGGGTACTTTCAATATTTGCAATTTCACTTTTTGAAAAGGGAATCTCATGAATGATTGGTGATGGTAAGTTCATAGACATACACCTCGTTATTTTGCTGCTTCTATTGTAGCATGTAAAAGTTGGCTTGGAAGTGTTAACATCAATGCAAATACGCATTTTCGGTGATTTTATCGAGATTACCTACGTTTTTTTTGAGCATTTATAACCTTCTTACATAATTGAACTTCGAAAAATAGATAAACTATGTTCTTCTTTATGTGAGCGTTATAATTCAATTGTAGATTCTTTTGTGAAAATTCGACTGCTTAAAAAGAACGCTGATAACGAAAGCGAGGTTCTCCCATGAAATTTCTCCTCACCATGAACCAAATCGCCTACTTCAAACCCGAAACCACCGCCCGCCGACTGAAGCACTACTACTATCACGGTGAAGGCAATCCCGTCATCTTCCTAGGGTATTTGCGGCTGATTCGTCATCTTCCTCAGCTGGTGGAACGGGTAAAACCTTTGCAACCAGCCCTATACCGCAAAGAAGTCCGCGAGATTTTTCTCGAGACCAACTGGGAATCGGCAAAAACTTGTTGGCTCCAGCTGTTCTTACGAGAGTTTCGTGAGTTTTTCACTGCAGAAGAATGGCGCAGACTACAAATACGCTATCAGGTGTTGCATCCATTTTTGAGTTGGCTGTTGATTGGATATCTGAGAACAGCTCATTTACTTCAGTTGGTTTCACAGCTTGTAAACGGTAGTGCCGAATCGCTTCGCAGGGAAAGACTTAACCTACTGTGTTAGAATCTCCATCAGCCAATAATTCTATCCACAATAAATAACCCGCGTCTGATAAAGACTCGGGCATTTTGGCGTGCTTGCAAACATTTATTTTTCATGCATCAAACAAATAACCAAAGCTATACTCCAAATCAGCACCATATCCCCAACCAATTCCTTGCGATCGTTGATAAAGCTTTTTTAGTCGAGAAAAAAATAACTTCTCCAACTTACCACTCTCATCTTTGGCCATCAGCGTCACAGCATCCTTAAAAATGGTATACAAGCGGTTGTAATAAGCAAGAGGTATATCCCCCAAGTCAAAAGTATATTGTGTAGCCACTTCTAAATAATGCACTTGCAAAGCCATTACCAGTTCTGGCACGTGACACACTTTCTGAAATTCCTTCAAAAGCTGATTTGCCTGCTTCATATCTGGCAGTTTCAACCTCGGCGTAAAAGATTTTTGATAAAAGATTTTGGTCAGTTTTTCCTGATATTCAGCTAATGCTGGCTCCCAAATTTTTTCACCTAGAAAGATTTCATCAACAGTCAAATGCCCATCTGCTGACGTCTTATAAATCTGTGCGATTAACTGAATCAGTTCCTCTTTGTCCATCGTAGCAAGTTGCTTTTTTAGGACTGGTAATGTTAGTTGCTTTTTCATGGATGACTCCTCTCAACTTTTGGTTTTCTTTTTGTTCAGGATACAACATTTTCCAATTTACTCACCCAAATCGCTTCCGAATCCGTCCCGCAATTTGCTTGGAAAAGATTCGCATCGCTACAATCTCACCATCCCCGCTAGATTGTGGCAATAACCACACTAACTCCTCATCGATTACCGCATAACTTCCCGAAAGTCCGTAGCGCTCATGAATTTCAATCCCAAAAGCCACTAGTTTATCAAGACCTTCCCGATAAGCATTGCGATAGTCTTCTGAAATCTTTTTCAGAGGCGTGATGCCAATTCTTACCTTTCCTCGAGTTTCCACGTCCAGTGAAAGGAGGGACTCCACCAATTCTTCTTTTCGAAATCAAGAGCGAGAAAATAAAACATGGTTGCCATTAAACTCAATGTATTTTAGGTTCTAGCATTCTTTCCAACCAAGAAATAAACGGTTCTCCGCCTTTTTTCTCTGATTCAGGTTAAAAAGGCGTTCCAATGATTTGTTTTTCATCAGAAATCCCCCAAACTATATAGGCATATTGCTTACTTAACATAGCAGCGGAATTTGCCAACGCTGATGCATATTTTCCTATTCGATCTGGATCGGTATTATTTCCTTTGTATTCAAGGATTTCAGATTCACTCTGAGCGATAAGCTCCCTTAATTTTCTTTCGTCCATTTTGTTTCCAAGCTCTTTTCTCCAAACACATAAGAACTCTAAAATTACTGCTACATAGCACTTTACCTTATTTTCCAAATTAAATCCAACGAGGTCAGTCCCATTTATTATTGCACTAATCTTATACTCTACTCTGTCACCATTCCTGCAATGGCCCTTTAATACCCAATAGATTTTTGCTCTCTAAATACAAAAGACTCCTGAAGAAATCTTCAAAACTGATAATCAATAAATGTTCTTAATTTGGAAGTCATTATTTCCTATATCTGGTACTAATCTCAAAAGACTTCCTCATTGGTTGTTATAGTTTTCTCATATACTCTTTCTACCAGTTCCCCTTCGTTAATTAGAACTGGTTTCTCACCCAATCAAAATCTTAATCGGTAACATCAAAACCCAGAAAAATATCTTTACACAAACAACAATATATTGCCAAATCATCCCACCAATGAACGGTAGCGAAAAAATACCGACAACGAGTAAAACGAAAAAAATGATCATTAAACAACTACATCCTGTCTCGATACATCCCCCACTGTTTTTCATCTGTCTCCCCTCGTATGTACTTATGCACTGTCTCACTATTAATGATAGCGCAATCCAGTTAAAATTGACGGCTTCAAATAAACTACCTAGTATCAGAAAATAACCTTCGTTAATTATTGATAAACCGTTATAATAGAACTATAGAAAGCCTTTACATTTTGTGTTAGCATCATTTCCATTGAACCTAACCATAAATCAGATAGTTACTACCAATATCAATGAAAGCGAGGCCCTCCATGAAATTTCTCCTCACCATGAATCAAATCGCTTATTTCAAACCTGAAACCACCGCCCGCCGGCTAAGAAATTACTACTACCATGGCGAAGGCAACCCGGTCATCTTCCTAGGCTATCTGCGGCTGATCCGTCATCTGCCCCAGCTAGCAGAACGAGCAAAACCTTTGCAACCGCAATTGTATCGGAAAGAAGTCCGCGCAATTTTCCTTGAGACCCACTGGGAGTCATCCCCAACCTGCTGGCTTCAGCTGTTTTTACGAGAGTTTCGAGAGTTCTTCACCCCTGAAGAATGGCGAATCTTACAATTGCGGTATCAGGCATTGCATCCATTTTTGAGGTGGCAATTGGTGGAGTATCTGAAAAAGGCTCAACAACTTCAGGTGGTTTCCCAGCTTGTCTCTCTCACCCTTCCTTCTCCCCATAAGAAAACAGTCAAACAACTATGCTAGCTCCTCCAATGGTCAGCGAATCCAGCCCACTATAAATAACCCGCGTCTTCAAAAGACCCGGGTTATTTGGCGTGCATTCACTGATAAGGAATAGCTGTCATATTTCAAAAAATTTTACCCCTACCCAAAAAAGACTTTCTCACCGCGTCAATTTAAAGCTATCTTCCACCAATTGCACGACTTCGGACAATTCCGATAACTGAGATAAATCCAAACTGACCAGTGTTGCTTGTCATATGGTATGCCGCGTAGATGCCGGGTTTATTACGCAAGATTTCCCCGAGTTCGGGATTTATTTTGACATTAAGAATGACGATATCTTCATCATCGGCTTCAGATACATACAACTTGCTTCTAGGAATCTCCATCAATACCCCAAACCACTTGCCGCTGATGGGATGACGAAAGACACCAAAACTGGGATGTTTCTCAAATAAAAAATCTTCAGAAGTTCCAAAATTAGTAGAGATATATTCAGAAACGACCGCTCGTTGAATCATTTAATGCCCTCCTTTCAAAGGATAACCCTACCTCTTCCGCTACGTTAAAAAAGGAGAAACCCTGCTACTACAAGGTTTCTCCCACTTTTTATAACTATTCTTCTTCTTCAGACATGAATGTATTGAAGACTTCTTCAATCATATCCCATTCAGCTTCGGTTTCGATTTGTTGCAGTTCGCCTTCTGTACCTTCTTCATTTTCTAGGTAAGCGTAGGCTTGCAATTCGACGTCTTCCTCTTCCGGTACACCGGCTGGATACAACAAGACGTAATTTTTACCGAATTCTTCTTGGCCATCGACGGTCAATAAGATTTCGTATAACGTTTCATTACCTTGATCATCGACTAAAGTGATGTGTTCATGTCCTTCGTGGTCATGATCGTGATCATGGTCGTGGTGAGTATGTTCTGCCATAATATTAGCTCCTTTTTAAGTGATGGAAACGACTGAGGTCTCCTGTCACAATAATGATAACAAGTGATTGTGAAACAAGTATGAACCAAAAATGGGCTTTTATTGAAACCGCCTCTTTGCCATTGGTGAACCACTGGCAATTAGCCTAAAAAGCCACCACTTTGTTGATCCAAATAGTTCTGTAAAATCATGACAGCGGCTACTTTGTCGATGACTTTTTTACGTTTGGCGCGGGAGGTGTTGGCTTGTTCCACCAACATGCGTTCTGCTTGAACGGTGGTGAGACGTTCATCTTGGTAAGCTACCGGCAAACCAAACAGTTCTTGAATCTTTTCCCCATAGGCCATGGAAGCTTCGGCACGGGGACCGATAGAATTGTTCATGTTTTTAGGTAAACCCACGACAAACTTTTCGACTTCGTATTCTTTCACCAATTCTCCTAAGCGTTCAAAGCCAAAGTTTCCCTCGTCTTCGTTGATGCGGATGATCTCGATGCCTTGAGCTGTCCACCCCATCAAGTCGCTGACCGCGATCCCGACGGTGCGGGAGCCGACATCTAAGCCCATGATCCGCATTATAGCTTAATTCCGTGGTTGCCGAGATAGTAACGGATCAAGACTTCCATGATTTCGTCTCGTTCATGGCGTCGAATCAAGTTACGAGCGTCCCGGTAACGAGGTATATAAGCCGGGTCTCCGGAGAGTAGGTACCCGACGATCTGGTTGATTGGGTTGTAGCCTTTTTCTTCCAGCGCTTGATAAACGATGGCCAACGTCTCGCTGACTTCTTTTTTGCGGCTATCGTCAAAATCAAAACGCACTGTTTCATCTGTATACCCCATGCTTCACACCTCTTTTAATTATTTTTTGAAAAAGTGATGACTCACTTTTTGCGGTATAGGTTATTTATTTTACCTGTATTAATTGTACTTCATCCGTGGGCAAACTACAAACAAATGATGAGGGCCCTGTTGAAGTTCTCAATGCTTTACAGATGGTTTCATCCAAGGTCATCCGTAAAGCTCTCAGGTAGTCTCTTGCAATTGCCGGTTGGTAAAGCGATGCAGTCAAGCTGTCTTATGGCAAAAATTGTTGATAAACTTCTTCATTGAAAACAACATCGATTTCCCCAACAAAACGGGTATAATCATCTTTTCTGACAAAATGCCGTTTAAAGAGATACAGTCCGTCCGATTTTGGATCGGTGGAGAAAATCCCCCCCATATCATATTCTGAGGAGCCACGGCTGATAGCGTATTCGATGGCTTCTTGGTTTAGCTGCGTGCTAGCCCCCATATTACGATGGGTATTGCTGCTTCCAGCGTAAATGTAAAAGCTTTTTTTATTGTAAGAAATGACCATACCTGAAGCCAATACTTCGCCATCAGGATGGTAGGTTTCAAAGATTTTGACATCGTCGAAGGCCGCTGTCAAACGTTTCAAATAATCCAAGTTGCGCAAGGCGATGTCCTCCCGCTCTGCTACGACTTGCAAAAGATCGTTTAACCGTTTTAAAGCTTCAGGAAACTCTGGATCCGCTGCTCCAAACATCTTAGTGGTTAAGCCGTCACGATAGGTTCTTCTGATATTGGAGCGATGTTTTTTCAGATAGGATGCCATCACATCTTCCACCGTCATGCCATCTAAATAAAAGATCATATTGTAGGGAGGATTGCTGTGGTGGCCAGTTGCGGCATCATCTGAACTTGCTCGCATGGTAAAGCCGGCTTCTTTGTAGGCAGCCACCAGTTCTTCTGAATAACGGACTTCTGGATCCATTCGCAACAAGAAGGCGTTGTGTTTTTCCACAACTGGTTGGGCTTCTGCTAGTAAGGCTTTGATTTGCCCAATATCGGTGGGGTCACACACCGGGCCTCGTGGTGCATATAAAAAGGCATGTTCTCCATCATTTTTCACAGATAAAATAGACAAAGCACTATTGATTTTGCCATTTTCATCTTCGGTATACACATAGTCGTGTTCCCAATTGTTTTTGACATCTGACCAAGAACGAGCTTGCATCATGTGCCCATAAGGAGATGTTTCGATAAAGTTATCATATTCTGCCACTTTTTCTGTGTCATTTAAATTTAAGATTGGCATGGGAATCTCCTTTCAATTAAAAACTTGCTTTCAAGCGTTTATCATTGGTTTTAAGATATTTTTTCACTGTTTCCCGGCGTAACAACGAATTGTCCGCGGCATAAGTGATGGTAGTATCCACATTTTTGATGTCTTTGATTTTAGCGTATTCTGTTGGATTGATTTTCGCATACTGATCATGAATAAATTTTTCGGTACAATCTAACCAAAGAAAAGCTTGATCCCCATAAATCACATCTCGATCAATGTCGTGCAAGTCATCCACGACGCTAATCGCATAGTTGGCCCCAGCCACGACTGAAAAGAAGCTTGAGCGGCCTTGGCGTAAGTTGAAGTCAAAGGTCTTGAAGGATTGGGTCGTTTCATCCCATTTGAAATCCATGTTGGCCAAACCAGTAAACTTGATGTCTTCTAAAAAGTGAATGACATCCGCGTACAATTGATCGATTTGTTGACTTGGTTTTGGACTCGTAATCGCTAAATAATTGCCCCGGAGTTCGGAATCCGGATTGTCTAATACAATCTGACCAAGGGACAACAAGCGCACTTTGCCTTTTTTATCACTGTAAACATTTAATACATATTCATCGGTGACGGGACCGGCGACATACTCTTGAACCAGCATGTCATGTTGGTAGCCATTGTTATATACGTCAGCGATGGCTTTGTCGTATTCGGCTTGATTTTGTAAGATATAGGCTTTTTCTTTGCCTTCAAAGGTCAAACTGAAATAATCGGTGCTTTCGCTTGGTTTTAAGATGAGGGGGAAGGTTAAGTTTAACTGACTTAAATCGCTGTTTTCCCGACTCACTTGATAAGCTTTTGGATAAGGAATCCCATATTTCTCACATTCTTGGTAGAAGTTGACTTTGTCGCTATAATAAATCCCCATTTTAGGTTCGGCATAAGGAATATGATAATAATTGGACAAAACATCATAATTGGAGAAAATCCGGAACACATAGTTCTCCCCAGAAGCAAACAAGATTAACTCTGTGTCGGTCATGGTTTTGGCATAGTTGACCAAGGTTTCCACCATCACCTCGTCTTTATAAAAGCCGTCCACAACTGTCGTGGAAACAATTTTGGAATGTTTGACTTGCATTAATTCAGCATTCCCAAACGCCTGACTAGTCACCCCGTGAGCCATATGAAAGGCGCGAGCAACATTGTACGCATTTAAATCGGTCCCAAGAATAACCGGTTGAAAATTCTTCATGATATACACCCATTCTTTAAAAATTTTGAATTGATCTGGATTTGGTTAAATAAATAAATCATTCAGAAAAGCGACCTCATTAAAAGAAAAGAAAGCGTTTCTTCTTTTCAGACATCTTTTCTGCTTATTTTCATATCGAAAACACCTGAAAACAATATGTTTATGTTACCCCATCAATGTTGAAAATACAATAAACAACCCCTCAAAACCGCAAAGGAATCCCATTAAAATGAGCGATAGACATATTGATTGTCCGGCGCTTTGATGGTGGTGATTTTTTCAGCCTGAACCAGTGGCAAGGTGCGCTTGAAAGGTTTATAAAAACCGGACTGGATCACTCCTTCCACCCGGACCCATTGATCATTTTCCGCGGAGGTCTTTTCTGGCATGTGCACCCGCAGTCCAAAGACCCCGGAATCCGCCACACAATGAATGATGCCAAAACGAAAAACAAAATCATCTTGGGCCTCATCTTGTTGGGCATGGAAGATAAATCCTTCATAACTAATCTTCCTACCAATAAAATCACTAGGGTAATTGTAAATCAACTCCATGACTTCCAAATAATTTTCATCGGTAATTTTCAACGTGCCACTATCGCCATATTTTTCTTGAAGTTTGTTCATCTGAGCTTGATAGTCCTCTGCATTGAAATACATGCTGGTATTTGGCTGCAGATACTGGGTCTTCATCTGGTCATCCCCCACTGATTCTTTGGCGAGGGGAAACTGAAATCCCTTGGCCTCAACAATGGTCGTGTCCAAGGAAACCGTCGGAAAGAGACTGCCCACGATGATCGGCAAAGCCAATAAGACGTAGGCGATCCCTCGTTGATATCCTTTGTGAAGACCATGATCGTGCTCGTCTTCCAACTCATGGTGCTGCTGCAATTCATGGTGTTGGGAATCCTTAGCCATTTTTGCAGGATCATCTTTCACCCAAAAATACAGTTGGACCAAAGCCAAGATCAGCGCCAAGACTGTGGATAAGGTAGCCAAATATTGGTAATGAACATTGATGAATTGATTCAACTTGCCAGTAACTTGCAAATAAAGCATCAATTCCACGTAACCTGCCAAGATCAAAACTCGTGCCATCTTTACACCACCGATGCGTAACCAGTGACCACGATCAAAATCAAGCCCACCAGTTTCAGAATAAACTTGCCATTAAAATACCGTTTCATCATCAATAAATTCTTGATATCCACCATCGGCCCAAAAACGAGAAACGCCACGACTGGCGCGGTTCCAAATAAACTCAACAAGGAGGAGCCAATAAAAGCATCAGCTTCTGAACACAAAGACATGACCAGCGCCAGCACCAACATCACCAAAATGGCCAGCAATTTCGATGAACCCAGCGTCAAAAGGGCAGCAGTCGGTAAAAACGTCTGCATGCCGGATGCAATCAGAGCACCAATCATCAAATAGCGCCCGGTATCAAAAAATTCATCCAAACTATGCCGCAACACATGCTCAATTTGATCTTTCACCCTCATTGAATGGGTGTGAGGAACGCTACAAGAAGTTGACGCTTCGACTGCTCCTGTTGAATTTGCAACTAAAAGCGTTTCAGCTGGCCGGGCTTCATTAGCCAGCACCGTTGCAGTAGCTGGCCTCCGCTGCTCTGGGACAGCTAGGATCGTTGACATTTTGGTAGCTGCCGCGCCTTTCAAAATACTTTGCTGGTTGAAAAAGGCCAGCCAATTACCTACCACTAAGGCTACAATCACTGCCCCCAACACCCGCAAGGCTGCATAGCGCCAAGTGTTGCCAAAAGCGATATAGGTAGAAAAAATAACAATAGGATTGACGATCGGTGCCGTCAGCATAAAAGCAAAGGCGGTGTGTGTTGGCACACCTTTTTTGACAAATTGATTGACGATGGGCACGATCCCGCATTCGCAGGAAGGAAAGAAGACCCCCATCACACACCCTACCACGACAGAAGCAAACTTGTTTTTCGGCAAAAAGCGCCGGACTCGCTCCGGTGTCAAAAAGACATGCAATGTTCCTGAAATTAAGCAGCCCAACAAAACAAAGGGCAAGGCTTCAATCACAATGGATAAAAAAATCATCCCCATCTGTAAAACCGAATTTGGCAAACTTTGAAACATTCTCAGACCTCCTGAAGTCACTTTTCTTAATATTTGTCTTTAATGAACAACCGCTATAAGTTCCCTCAAACACTATACCCCCACTCATTTTGACTCGCAAGCAATCTCCTAGTCGCTAAAGAAAAATTAGGAAAAAGTCAAGGAGAAACCAAGATTTTGACTTTCTGGAGTAGGAAGATTACATTGCAGATAGGAGGTTGCTTTTAGCGATCTTTATCAAGGAGGTTGAGCCATGATTTCTGTCGCTGATTTTGATACGGGGGTACAACAGCTACTTGCCGAACCCATTGCCCTCGCTTATCTTTCCATGCCCAACTGTAGTGTCTGCCTCGCAGTCAAACCCCAACTGAGGCAACGATTTCAAGGACAGGTACCTATCTATCATTTTGATGCCCACCAACTGCCTCGGGTCGCTGGTACGTTTCAAGTCATGACCGCACCAGCCGTCTTGCTCTTTATCGAGGGCAAAGAAGTCCAGCGACAAGCCCGTTTTATCGACTTTGCTGCATTGGCAAAAACGATTGACGCTTACCAAGAGAGCCAACAACTGGCACCGGTGGATTATCAAGCGCTGTTTGATCAAATCGAAGGACAATAAGCAAGGCGAGTGAGCTGTCCGCTTAGCTAGTTTGTGGCGTCCCGCTGACAAAAGAAAATCGACCGCGTGCCCCTTTTGAATCAGGGGTATCCTGCGGTCGATTTGTTGTTATTTGTTCTCGTCTTGAGAATTGGCATGCAAGAAGTAAATCAGAGTTTGCAACTCGTTGGTCAGATCGACATTTTGCACCAAGACACTCTTAGGAGCATGGAGTCGTGCTGGCGTAAAGTTAAGAATCCCTTTGATGCCAGATTTGACTAGATCATCCACTATCGGTTGGGAAGATTCCGCCGGTACGGTCAAAATCGCAATATCGATTTGTTGTAGCTTGATTTGCTCCGCCATGTCGCTTAAGGGATACACGGGGATGCCATCCACAATCCGACCTACAATGTCTTCATTGACATCAAAAGCCGCACTAATCCGGATGGAGTTGGATTGGTGGAATTTATATTTCAACAAGGCGCTCCCCAAATTCCCGACACCTACTAACGCGACATTTGACATATGATCGTCGTTTAAAGTCTTGGCAAAAAAGTTCATCAAGGCTTCCACGTCATAGCCATAGCCCCGCTTGCCTAGTTCGCCAAAATATGAAAAATCCCGACGAATCGTGGCGCTGTCGACTTGGACCGCTTCACTGAGTTCTGTGGATGAGACTTTTTGTTTCCCAGAGTTGTTTAAAATCCGCAGATAACGATAGTACAAAGGCAGCCGTTTTGCTGTCGCCTTTGGTATTACTTGGTCTTTCAAGGTAGTTCCTCCTTCTTACTGTTAGATGGGCACAAAGGCTCCCAGATTGGTCACCACCAATTTGTGAAACTTTGTGAGACCCCACTGCTCTTTTTTTGAGAACTGTTTATTTGGGCTGCTGGCTCCCTTGTTGCAAGAACCGCAGCTGGATTTGTGAAATTTTCACTTACTAACGGGATAATAACAGGAATTTTGTGAAAAAACAACAGGATTGCTCAAGTAATCACCTGTTCTCACAGATTCCTTCATTCAAGGCGTCGCGTCTTTTTCAAAAATATGGTAGACTTACCAAGAATCAAGGATTTTGCTTGTCTTTTTATCCGCTCTTTCTCCCTCACTAATAAGCAAAATTCGCAAGGAAAAGCCACGGTTTTTAGCCAAAAAAACGGCAATCATTTTTTCACAAGACCGACGCTATTCACCGCAGCTTCACGACTAATCATAAAGGAATTTTGATCATGATTTTATTACAAGCCAATCAAATCGCCCGGCTGTTTGGAGCCGACGTGTTATTCAAAAATATTCAGCTAGAAATCGCCGACCATTCACGAATCGGTCTGGTGGGTCGCAATGGTGCTGGTAAATCCACCTTGCTAAAAATCATCGCCGGTTTGGAAGCCCCTGACGAAGGCCAAATAGCCAAGAACAAAACCGCGACGATGGGTTATTTAGCCCAAGATACGGGATTGGCATCTGACGCGACCGTCTGGGACGAGATGCTAGAAGCTTTTGCAGAAGTCCGGCAAATGGAGTCTCGTCTGCGCATGTTGGAACAAAGCATTGCTGATGCTCAGGACCATACTTCCGACGCCTATACTCGGCTATTAAAAGAATACGACCAACTACAGCACGATTTCACCGAAAAAAACGGCTACGGCTATGAAACGGAAATTCGCTCTGTGCTCCATGGCTTCCAATTCGACGAAAGCTTCTATGAGCAAGCCATCAACACTCTTTCCGGCGGTCAGAAAACCCGTTTGGCCTTGGCCCGGATGCTCTTACAAAAACCAGATATCCTGATTCTCGATGAACCTACCAACCATTTGGATATTGAAACCCTCGCTTGGTTAGAAAACTACCTCCAAAACTACAACGGTGCCTTGCTGATTGTCTCCCATGACCGCTACTTTTTGGACAAAGTGGTCAGCGAGATTTACGAGCTCAGTCGCCACCGGATGCGCCATTACAAGGGAAATTATAGTCGCTATCTCGATTTGAAAGCAGAGCAACTACAAAGCGAATGGAAAGCTTACGAAAAACAACAACAAGAAATCAATAAGCTTGAGGATTTTGTTGCCCGTAATCTGGTTCGCGCTTCCACCACCAAACGGGCGCAAAGCCGACGCAAACAGTTGGAAAAAATGGAACGGATGGACCGTCCTCAAGGGGATGAAAAATCGGCGCATTTCCTCTTTGACATCGACAAGCCTTCTGGTAATGTAGTCTGCCAACTAGAAAACGGCGCCATCGGTTATGATGAGGAAGTCTTGGCCGCACCCATCGATTTAGATATTCGTCGACAAGATGCCATTGCCTTAGTTGGTCCAAACGGGATCGGCAAATCCACCCTCTTGAAATCCCTGATTGGCGCCTTACCATTATTGCAGGGGGAAGTTCATCTGGGGACCAACGTTTCCATCGGCTACTACGACCAAGGTCAGGCCGATCTCAATAGCCGCAAAACGATTTTATCTGAGCTTTGGGACGAACATCCCACCACACCCGAAGTCACCATCCGCAATGTCTTAGGTGGTTTCTTATTTTCTGGTGAGGATGTGGACAAGCCCATCGCCTTGCTTTCAGGGGGCGAAAAAGCACGGGTGGCATTGGCCAAACTAGCCATGAACAAAGAAAACTTCCTAATTCTCGATGAACCTACCAACCACTTGGATATCGACAATAAAGAAGTTTTGGAAAACGCCTTGATTGACTACCAAGGTACCCTTCTTTTTGTTTCCCATGACCGCTATTTCATCAATCGGATCGCCTCCAAAGTTATCGAACTCTCAGAAGACGGGAGCAAGCTTTACCTTGGCGACTACGACTACTATCTGGAAAAGAAACGGGAAGAAGCTGAAATCGCTGCGATGCTCGCTGATTCCGACAATTCTCAACCCAGCGCGCCTTCTACTGGCAAACAAACCTTCCAGCAAAGCAAAGAACAACAAAAAATCCTCCGCTCCTTACAACGAAAAGTCGCCGAAGTGGAAGACAATCTCGCGACCATCGAAGAAACGCTCCACAACCTAGAAAAAGCGATGGCCGAGCCTGATGTTTTGGAAGATCATGTCCGCCTCACTGACCTCAATTCCCAACTGGAAGCTGCCCAGAGTCAACAAGAAAGCTTGTTAGAGCAATGGGAAACCTTCTCTTTGGAATTGGAAGAATATCAAGGATAACTCAACAACAGCCAAAATTCCCTTGTCATGAGGGGTTTTGGCTGTTTTTCAGACTTTGGACCGATGGCAAGCTTGCCTATTTTTGCTTTAATAAGAGGCAAGACAATCAAGGAAGACTAGTTTTTACCAGCCAACCTAAGGAGGTTCATCATGAAGCTGCGAGTTGCTAACCACCCCGTTTTTAAGAAAAGACGCCTACTCCCTCGTCAAAAAAATCGGATACGCCGACCAGGGCTAGTGGTGTTGGGTATCTTTATGATTTTTTGTGGCATGGGGTTATTGGGAGTCCAAGCCTTTAGCTACAGCACCCATTGCGACTCGACGATGGCCTATGTCGAGCCCGAAAGCACCGGACCTACTTATTACGATAGTGCGACAACCTATGCCCAACAAACCAATGATATGTTGGCAACCGAAAACATCAAAACGCCGCTGCTCCTCCAAACAGACGAAAACTGGAGCTATCAAGATTATGGAACTGATGGGGGGCGCACGATCTACGAAAACGGCTGTGCTATCACCTCTTTAGCTATGATCCGTTCTTATCACGAAAAAACCACGGTCACTCCTCCTGAAATTTTGGATTGGTGTCATCAAGAGTACTATGTCGCCGGTTCTGGTACAGATTGGTCCATCTTCCCCGCCTTTGCCAAAGAGTATGGCTACCAATTTCATGACTTGCAAGATGATTTCCAACAAGCCCAAACCTATTTGAAAAATCAGATTCCAGTGGTGGTTTCTGTCACTGAAGGCGAGTTTACCTCTCGTGGTCACATCATGGTATTAGCCGCAATGCAAGACGGCTTGATCAAAGTCTTAGATCCTGCCGATGATGATGAAAAAAATCACAGCTACAACTGGTACACGCCAGAAGAACTCCAATCACAGATTATTCATTATTGGACATTTACTAAAACAACCGCCCTCTAGCCGAGACCTACTAGCCATCGACACCATCGATGGCTTTTTTTGTTGAGGATAGCTAAATTGAGCACCGAAAAAAGAAAATCCGTAGTCACGCTTGCGATTTGCTATAATGAAACTACCATCAATCACAAGTAAAAGAAGTGGTAACATGAAAATCGGAATCGCAAAAGAAATTAAAAACAACGAGAATCGGGTCGCTTTACCCCCATCTGGTGTCGTAGAACTGGTAGCTTTGGGCCATGAAGTTTTAGTAGAAACCAAAGCCGGGATTGGTTCGGCTATTAGCGATGCCCAGTATCAAGAAGCTGGTGCTAAAATCGTCGCTACACCAGCCGAAATCTGGGCCTGCGAATTGGTCTTAAAAGTCAAAGAACCCGTCAAAGAAGAGTATCGCTATTTCCGCGAAGGACTGACGCTCTTCACCTATCTGCATATGGCGGCCAACCGTGAGCTTGCCGAGGCTCTCCTAGCTGCCAAGGTCAACGCCATCGCTTATGAAAATGTCCAAACCGACGATGGTTCCCTGCCCCTCTTAGCACCTATGAGCGAGATTGCCGGCCGCATGGCACCGCAACTAGGCGCACAATTTTTGGAACGGCAAAGAGGCGGAAAAGGCGTCCTCCTTTCAGGTGTTCCTGGAGTCAAACAAGGCAAAGTAGTCATCATCGGCGGGGGGATTTCTGGAACCAACGCTGCCAAGATTGCCAATGGTTTAGGAGCCCAAGTCACCATCATTGACATCAACCTCAACCGTCTGAAAGAATTGGATAACCAGTTTAATGGTCAAATCCAAACCCTCGCCTCCAACCAAACCAATATTCGAGAAGCTCTGAGAACTGCCGATTTAGTTATTGGTGCGGTATTGTTACCTGGACACAAAGCCCCGCAGCTGGTTACTCGAGAAATGGTTGCCGGCATGTCTGAAGGATCGGTAATTGTCGATATCGCCATCGATCAGGGAGGGATTTTTGCAACTGGTGATCAGGTAACCACCCATGATGATCCCACCTATGTCAAAGAAGGGGTCATCCATTATGCGGTGGCTAACATGCCCGGTGCAGTACCCCAGACTTCGACTTACGCCTTGAGTAATGCCACACTACCTTACATGAAACGTTTGGCAGCAAAACCATTGGCCGAAGTCTTGTCAGAAAATAAAGCCCTCTATCGTGGCGTCAATACTTACCAAGGCCACTTGACTCTGGCCGCTGTAGCAGAGGATTTGGGCCTTCCTTCAAAAAATCTAAATGAATTGATTTAGCTAGATAACCTTAAGAAAGTCGTCTAGCTAACAACAAGCTACCAAATAAAAAATGAGGACAAGCCGCTAAAAACGAAGCGGTCTGTCCCCATTTTTTATAATTACTCAACAGTTATCAACAGCTTAATACCGTTGGGATCCGTCATCCAGAGCTGCTCTCCCTGCCGTTCAAAATGCACCTCAGTCGCTTCCAAATGAGCCACCAATTCTTCAAATGCAGGGTGATTTGGCAATAAAAAGCTGTAATAATCCAATCCTAAGTCAGCGTCACTCATGGCAGGCACGTGACTTCCTAGCCAATTATTTGCTCCCAAGTGATGATGATACGCCCCGGCAGCAAAGAATTTCGCCTGACTACCAAAATTGCTAGTCAAGGTCAATCCCAGTTTTTCGGTATAAAACAGGTCACTGGCTTGCAGATCTGCAACTTTCAAATGGACATGACCAACTGTCGTTCCTAAGCCAAAGCCACTCCATTGAGCTGCTCTTGCCGCCAAGACCCCTTCCGTATCCATCGCCTCCGTGACGCCAATAATTGACCCGTCTGCTCGAATATCCCATTGAGCTCTAGGTTTATCCCGATAGACTTCAATGCCATTTCCCTCAGGATCCGTCAAATACAACGCTTCGCTATAGCCGTGGTCGCTAGCCCCAGTCAAAGGAGCAGAGACGCTTAAATAATGAAACAGTGCATTGCCTAGTTCTTGCCGACTAGGGACTAAAAAGGCCACATGATAAAGTCCAGTTTTGCGAGTTAACGGTAACGGATTGGCAATTTTCCTCAACTGCAATAAGACATCCTCGCCAACCCCCAAACGGCTTTCTTGCTCATTTTGAGTCAATACTTGAAGACCGATCACTTCTTGGTAAAAGCGGGTCATTTTTTCCAAATTAGCTACTTTTAACGCGACATAGCCAATTTTAGTTTCTTTAGCGATTTTAAATTTACTTGCTGTCAGCATCGTCAACACAGCCTCTTTTCATCTTTATTTAGGAACAGCTTAACATCTTACTTTTTGTAAGTTAAGTTTTTTGCTCAGATAACAAAAAATTAGTGCCTAAAGATGAAAAAAGTAATTTAGCGACTGTTGACTCAACTTGCGGGTATCCACCAGCGTTTCAACAGACATCCTACACCAAATCAGTGGGCCGTCGCCAGCTCCTCAAAACTTCGCCATCACATACAATATCACCGCTGAAGAATTTTAAAAGTTCCCTCACATCATGCCGGTAAACATCCCCATTACAAAAGGAATCAGCCAAATTACCCATACCCAAAGACTAAACTTATGAAATTTCACCTGGGCTTGTTGATCTTTTTTCAATAAGATAACCGTCGCCCAAACCGCATGGAAGGCCATTAAAAGAATGGCGATCAGCCCAGTAACTCCGTGAAGAGTCAAAGAAAAGTGCCCGCCGGAAATCCTACTCATCAGACTTGTGCCAAGAGAATCACAAAGGAAGCCTAACCAAAAGATTACCGCATGCCACCAAAGCAAACGCCCTTGTTTTCGCTCGGCAAAGACACCAATTGTATAAAAAGACAGAGCCATCACCATGGCCACGATTGCACCGATTAATAAACTTGACATTGTTGGTCCTCAACTTTCTTGAAGATAGTTTTTTCGAATCGCCAATAAAAAATACACCAAGGAAACTGCTAGTAACAGATGCGACAAACCTGCAATTCCTGACAAAGAGGCATCCAAGGCTTTTGATAGACTGATTGCTTTCACCTGGACAATCCCCCGTAACCCCATCGTTATGATCATCATTGGCAGGGCTACTTGGTAGAGTGTAAAGAAGGCATGAAGATGCTTAGGCTGAGTGTTTTTAAACACAAACGCCACAAGCAAACAGACCCCCGTTCCTAACAGCAGCAAATGCGGATGCAACACCCCTAGTGTGGTTTGTCCTGAAAAATGATTTGCCTTCGTAAACTCACGATAAAAAACTCCCGCACCTAAGGCTAAAATCAAGTAAACCAAGGCGCTATTCATTGCTTTTTTCATCTGATTCCCTACTTTCTAGATTTTTTGATCCCTCTTAGTTTTTCTCAAAAAACAATATGAACACGGTTCACTTTTGTGTAAAAAATTAATACAAGCTGTTTTCTACAAATTTTAATAAACTCTCTGGGGATTTTCCTTCGATGATCACCGTCAAAAACAGCGCAAAGATGTAATCCACAGCTTCTTCTTGGGAAAGTTCTGCAGTAAAAACGCCCTGTCTAACAGTAGTATCCGCCCTCAGTCCTTGATAGAGCTTTTCCTTGAGACGTTCCCGATACTTGGCCATCGCTTGTTGTCCCTGCTGTTTCTCATCAAAAGAAAAAGCCAACGCATGCTCTGAAAAGAAATGCGGATAGCGTTTTTTGCCTTCTGCAACACTTGCTAACAGCTCCCGCAAGTAGTCTGTAAAGCGGGGATAGGTTTGCTCTACATCAGCCAAGTGAAAAATTTCAACCCAAATACTTCCGATAGTTTCAATTAATAATTGATTTTTGGAAGAAAAATAATTATAAACGGCACCTGTAGAAATCCCTGCTTGTTTGGCTAATGATCGGATACTTACCCCCTGTATTCCCTGCACCCTCACCAATTCTTTACATTCTGCTATCAGCTGTTCTTTAGAGCTCACCGCATTATTCATTTGACACCTCCTTATGGACAACATGAACACTGTTCACGACGATAGAATAGCTAAGTTATTTTGTTTTGTCAAGAAGTTGCGCTGCTATAATAAATTTGGTTTGTTATTGTCTAGCTATTCATACAAGATCCTTTTGTACCCTCAAACTCGTGACCATTACTGCTATTTTGTTAAACAAGATATAAAGAGAAGAGGCCTTTGGATATATATAAGACCCAAGTCATCGTACCATTTGACTATTGCTACATATTTAACTACCCTGCAGCGAATAGACAGATGTATACCGCCAGATCTATCCCTATTTCAGTTTTTTAATAGCCTGGTAAAAAGAAATCTTCAGATACTATAGTTCTTAATATTTGCTCTCGCTTTTAAAAGATGAGATTTAGACAATGGTTCGCTACTCTATCCTAGTATAGTTCATGACAGTTCCCGTTCCATTTCAATAAAGGGATACTGTCCACCATTCGTTGTTTGAAGAAAACGCCGGGTTTCCTTAAATCCTACTTTTGCGTACAATTTTTGTGCCCGCACATTAAACTCGGCCACAGCTAAACGAATCTTCGGGGCCGTGTAGTGATTACGAATATAAACGAAAATCTGGTTCCAAAAAATCTCACCAAAACCTTGCCCTGTCAAATCTGGACGTAAGCCTAATCCGATATCCAAAACATCTGAAGTCCCATCAACTACGAAGTAACCAATTAAATGGTGATCTTTGGTTACTTGAAAATAGCAATCCTTACGAGCAAGAGGGTCTATGATTTCTTGGTAGTCTTCTGGATCGGCTTGCAAATCATAAAAAGCGTATTGATCAGGGTAATGCCAAGTATCCGCAATGATACGAGCATTCTCATTACTTAACTGCTTAATATCCATTTTTATCTCCTCATTTCTCTACCGTTTATTTTATCAGTAATAAAAAACTTTTCACAGTATACTCTATCTTCATAGTTTCTTCCAAAAGTCTTGTACATTTAGGACACTTTTCAATGGATAGTTGTCCCAGTTTCCTGTTCTTTGTTAGCCCCCTGTTAGAACCGGGGCTTTATTCCTACAGTCCGGCTGCACCTTCCTGCAATAGACAAAACGCCAGATTGGGTAATTCGCTTGTGGCGAAACCCAATCTGGCGTTGATCTTTACAGTATTATTTTGTACTTCTTTCGAATAGCTCGCAACGTCTAGTGATTTTTATATAAATGACCTCTTTCAAACTTCTTGCAATAACTTCTTAATTTCCTTTGGTTTTGCAACTCGGCCACTAACAACTAATTTATCATCAATAATCAGTCCTGGTGTCTTCATCACACCAGTTTTCACAATTTCAGCCATCTCTTCAACTTTTGTAATTGTTGGTGTCATCCCTAACTCTGATACTGCTGTTTCCACATTTTCTTTTAACTTTTGACAGTTTTTACAACCTGGACCTACAATTTTAATTTCCATAATCATCTAATCCCCTTATTTTTTATAAAGCTACACTATTGAAAGTAAAGCCAATCAATAGAATACCTACAATACAAATTGTAATAAAGATTCCTAACAGTTTAGGTTTAACCACTCTGCTTAACATGATTAGTGATGGCAAAGACAAGGTTGTGACAGACATCATGAAAGTCATCAACGTTCCCACAGGTACTCCTTTTGCGAATAGCGCTTCTGCTATCGGGAGAACACCAAAAATATCTGCATAAATAGGTGCCCCAATTAAGGTCGCGATTAGCAGGCCAAACGGATTATTATTGCCTAGTATGCTTTGAATAAAACTGGTTGGAATCCAATTATGAATGAGCGCACCAATCCCAACCCCAATTAATACATAAAGCCAGACTTTACTGGCAACCTCTTTCACTTGCCCCCAACCATAAGCCATTCTTTTCTTAACGGTATAGGTTTCAACTTGGCTAAGACCTTCCTCCATTTCGCGAATATAATCTTGAATTTCATTCTCTAGGTGTAGTTTATCAATGAGTGTACCTCCAATGACAGCTAGTAGTAATCCTAAAAGAACATAGGCTATCGCAAACTTCCAGCCGAAGAATGACATTAACATGATAATTGACGCAATATCAACCATCGGTGAGGAAATAAGGAAGGAGAAGGTCACTCCTAACGGTAATCCAGCAGTTGTGAACCCAATAAAGATGGGAATGCTAGAACAACTACAAAAAGGCGTAACGGTTCCCAAAAGTGCTCCCAGTAAATTGCCCTTCCAACCTTTTAAGCCACCCAACAATACCTTGGTTCTTTCAGGTGGAAAAAAAGTCTGAACGTACCCCATAACAAAAATTAAGATCGTTAATAAAATAAAAATCTTAATTGTATCAAATAGAAAAAACTGAAGACTTGCCCCTATCTTGCTGTCTAGCGAAAGTCCAAAACGCTCAATTAATTTCCCCATCAAATCATTTAGCCAAACCATTTTTAGTAGCTGGTCGCTAATCCAAGTCCACATACCTTACCCCACCCTTTTTTGAATTACACATTTAACTGCTGCGATAATTCAATCATTCTCTTTTCGATTTCATCTCTTGTATTTCGGAAGGCACTGCTAATTTCTGCCTCAGACCCTTTCGCTTTAGCGGGGTCTACTAAATCCCAATGAAGGTGAGTGCTTTTCTTTGAAATCGTGGGGCACTTATCCGCTGCGTCACCGCAAAGAGTTACAATCATGTCGGACTGATTAAAGTAGTCCAAATCAATCAAGTCAGATGTTTGATTCGAAATATCGATTCCAGATTCTTCCATTACGGCCACTGCTCTAGGATTTAGGCCGTGCGTTTCGACGCCAGCACTTCGAATCTCCCAAGAATCATCTAAGTATTTTTTAGCAAAGCCTTCCGCTATTTGGCTTCGACAGGAATTACCTGTACATAAGAAATAGATTTTTTTCATTCATTTTCTCCTTTTGTTGGAAACCAATCTTTCGTTCCATTGATCAATTTGACTAATAACAACATAACAGGCACTTCTGTCAGAACGCCTACTGTTGTCACAAGTACAACTGGCGAATTGACACCGAAAAGCGTAATTGCTACGGCAACCGACAACTCGAAAAAGTCTGAAGCACCAATCAAAGCTGCTGGCGCTGCCACATTATGAGGCTGTTTTGTCCATTTACAAGTAAAATAAGCAAAGTTTGCGGTAATAATATTTTGTAAGACTAACGGTACGGCAATCATGAGAACGTGAAATGGGTTGTTTAAAATAATATCCCCCTGATACGTAAAAATGATTACCAATGTTAATAACAAGCCAATCGTTGTGATGGAGTCAAACTTTGGTAAGAAGCGATTGTTAAAGTAATCAATGCCCTTCCGTTTTATCATGAAGTATCTCGTCAATGCCCCGCCAACTAAGGGTACTAGCACAAAAAGTAATACCGAGGCGAAGAGAATATTCCATGGCACAAACACATTATTTACTCCCAAAAGGAAGGAAACAATTGGTACAAATAGGACAATGATTAATAAATCGTTAATTGATACTTGAACCAAGGTATGCGCTGGATCCCCTTTGGTAAGATTTGACCAAACAAAAACCATAGCGGTACATGGCGCTGCCCCTAACAAAACGGCTCCAGCCACATAGTCTTTTGCTAAGTCTGCTGGGATAAAATTGCTAAAAACAACATAAAAGAAGAAGGAAGCTAAGCCAAACATCAAGAACGGCTTAATTAGCCAACTTGTAATGCTAGAAATCATAATTCCCTGATATGTTTTTCGAACATTCAGTATTGATTTAAAATCGATTTTCATCATCATTGGGAAAATCATAACCCAAGTTAAAACAGCAATTGGAATATTGGTATTTAACACTTGATAGCTTTCTAATCGGTCTGCGACACTGGGTAAAAACTTCCCGATTAGCATACCTGCTGCCATACATAACAATACCCAAACCGTTAGATACTTCTCGAAAAAATTGATTGCAGGTTTTTCAGTTACTTCCGTAGATCCATTGTTCATTCATAAGACTCCTATCGCTTACTAGCTAATTGATTTTTCTTTGATAAGAAGTTCCTTCAAAATTACTAGGAAATCCTCAACAAAATCTTCCTGTAAAGCGTAATGATGCCATTGACTCTTTTTCGTTACTTTGACAATGCCTGCCTTCTCTAAAAGCTTCATGTGGTGTGATAAGGTCGGTTGAGTAAAGTCAAAATGCTCCAACACTTCACATGCACAAAGAGAGTCAGCTGTAGAAAGTAAGTCAACAATTTTCAACCTTTTTGGATCAGCCAAGGCTTTCATGATGGTAGCAATCTGTTCATATTTTTCCATGGAGGACCTCCTATTTAACTGTATATAGATAATTATCTATATACAATATAGATGAACGTCTATATACAGTCAAGCGTTTCTGTCTTTTTATTTTCAACATCGTCTGGTAAAAATCTCTATCGCAAAGTTTTTCTAGCAAAGTATCTCTGGTAGAAAAACGTGGTAGAAAAAATAAAATAACACAAAAAAAGCGGCTTTTCAGCCGCTTTTGGTAGAAGATTGGAAAACTCAGATAGAAAAAGAAGGATTTTTAGCTCTTTAGAAGGTTGATAAATCCCCATTCTTACTGAGTTTTGCCATTATCTCCTATACATCTTCAACAGGAGCAACTCAACTGAAAATACTGGTGCAAAAGCTTTTGTCTATCTTCTGGTAGAATCGTGGAAAACTCAGACTGGCAATAAATCGTCATTTTTCGAAAGAATAGCGCCCTCTTGAACATAATCAATCGCGTTAACTACTTGTTGATCTGACTTTGCATATAAGTGACCGTAAGTTCCTAAAGTAATTTGAATATTCGCATGGCCCAATCGTTCTTGAATAGATAGTGGTTGAATATTCTGTTCAATTAGAAATGCAACATGAGAATGTCGTAGCGCGTGAAGCTTAATAGGTTTGACGCCCGCTTTTTTAGCAGCCTCTTTTAACCAGTTTGCGAAAGAATAAGGTGGCGTAAAGGTTCCGTCCAACTGAGCAACATATTCAAAATTTCCAATACGTTTTTGCAAGTCATACCACTGTCTGAGCTTTAAGGAAAGCTTCTTCCCCATCCCAATCGTTCGATAAGCACATTTAGTTTTTGGAGTCGAGAAGTACCAATCATTTTTTGTATTATAAATTAGTGTCTTCTCAATCGTTATCGTGTTTTTCTCGAAATCTACATTTGACCAAGACAAAGCTTCAAGTTCTCCAATCCGAATGCCAGTATAAAAGAGCATTTCATACACAATCTTCCGATGATGGGTTTGAATCTTATCGTCCTTCAATTCATTCATCACTTTTAGAAACTCACTGTGTTCCCAAAACTCAACTTTCTTATTCTCAGAGGGAAGCGAAGAAACATCTTCAACGGGATTTTTAGCAATCACCCCCTCTTTAACAGCCCGATCCAATACAATCTTTAAGTGTCCCCGAATCCGATTGATATAAGACTTTGATAACGTTTCGCCATTGACTTTTTTCCGTGAATTACGTGACTCTGTCTGGCTTAGTTCAAATAGCCAATCCTCAATATCGTGACTTGTAATATCTCGAACACGAAAATGATAGAAAAACTGCATTCGCTTTTCGAATATAAATTGCGCATTCTCATATGTTTGACTTTTCACCTGTCTCTCATACCATTTTACAAACCTATCCTTGTAAAACTCTTCGAAAGTCATTTGATTGGTAGAACACAACTGATTAGGAACTGTCTTGTTAAAATCATGCGTTTCCATGTACTTGTCATAAGCAATTTTGGCATCTTTTTGTGAAGCATAGCCTCGTTTAGTCTTCTGAACCTTTCTTCCATTTTCATCTATACCTAGATATGCTCGAAAGAACCATTTTTTTGTTTTTTTGTCTTGATAAATATTTTTAATTTTTGGCATCGTACCATTCCTCTCTATACTCGAGAAAAGCTACTTTAATTGTACCGCGCTTGTACTGTTTATTCCGCAACTTGAACGTGGAAAAGATGTTCAATCACTCGAGATGGCACCACACCAACTTGGCGATTGTTATAAAAATCTATACCTTCAACCCTTGCAAGATACGTTTTGCTCTCTTTAATCATTCGTGCAGCTTGACTAGGTTTAAAGCCCATCTCTATCAAAATTGCACGATTTACCATGAAATCACATTTTGTTTCCATTCTCTCACCCCCTGATACTTTACTCCTTTTAAATTAATCCTCTTTATAATCAATTGTTTCTCATTCAATGGTTGTGTTATACTCGTCTTGTCGAGGCGGAGTACGTTGCACAACTTGTTGTGTAAGCAGTACTTTGCTTTTTTAGTAGCTTGTTTTCTCATTTGATATACTTTGTAGTTTTCGTTCATAATATTCAACCTCCTCCTGATAATACTCCGGGTCTGCCTTCATATTTTGGAGAAGTTTAATTTGTCTTGGATTCATTTCCCCTTGTTCAATAATCAAAGATAACAAGGAAGAATGAAACGTTTGGTCCACCTGTGCAATAAAAGCTAGCGATGGCGAAACGCTGTGAATTAACCAATTCATGCTTTTCTCAAAACTTTGAGGAATGGTCTCTAAAGAGATGGTGATTGCGCTGTGATTGCCAATAAAGGCTGCCCATTTTTTATCAACTTTTGCACCTGGATCATTTGGATCACGGTCATAAAAACAAATTGCGCCATTAAGTAACTCAAAGAACAGTTTGGCTAAATCATGGGTTCTTGAAATAATCTTTGCCAAGCTTTGAGCTTTCTCTTTTCGATACCGTAGTTCAAAGCGATTTTTCACTTCTGCCTCTTCTAAAGGAATTCCTCGTCTTTTGCGTTGTTCATAATCCTTCTGATAAAAACAAAAGCGACACTGACTCTTCTTTGAGCCTAAATACAAGGTCTCGCCATTTGATTCATTGTTTGTGATATCCGTCCCACCATGGAATTCACTCACTTGAAACGTGGTCCACACATGGCCTAGTGTTACCTTACGCTTAAGTTCTGGAATGCTAAGACTCCCCACAAAATCATCTAAAGTAAAATCAATCCGTGTAAAATTTCCCTGATAAGCTAATACCTTACGGAAGAACTCTTGCCAGTTGGATTTTGCGGTCTTCAAACGCATGGCAAGATGTTTACAGCCTTGACCTGAAAACTCCATTACGGTTCCTTTTAACGTATCGTCAATGGAATACCGAATCGTGATTACTTGATTCCACACATATTGCCCAATATAGCCCTTTGGTGCATAATCCAGTTCCTCAAAGCGTTCAATGGGCATGCCAATGATTGCCTCAATCAGTTTTAAATGTTGATTCGAGAAAAAGTGAATGGTTAGATAATCAATCAGAACACGATTAACCGGAACAAGCTCTTCTTGCAAACTATCCAATACAAGATTCAATTTTTCTGCACTTAATTGTCTCGTTCCTTTTTCTACTTTCGATAATAACGATCTCGAAATCCCCACTTTTTCTGCTAAATATCGCTGGGTCCACCCCCTTTCTTCTCGAGAAACTCGAATCGATTCCCCGAGATCATGTTGATTAACTTGATTCATAGAAAAACCTCCTTCTGCTATTTACTTGTCAAAGAACCATTGGACTTATTTTAAGTACACATCAATTGTACGCTTGTATTTATTTTAAGTCAATATGTTTTGACTTTTTTTAAGTACGCACGTATACTAAATTTAAGAATTCATCCTGAGGAGGAGTTTTCATGGAGATAGACAAGCAAGCAGTCGGCAATCGAATTCGGCAGATTCGCCAAGAGTTAAAGTTGAGTATGGAGAAATTTGGCAAACTAATTGGTGATCTACCACGAAGCACTGTCAATAATTGGGAACGCGGGATTAATCTTCCAAAAACCGAGACCCTTCACCAAATTGCAGAGGTGGGTCATGTCACCAACGAATATCTTTTGTATGGTGATCAAGAGAATCAATACATTTTAGAAATGCTTCAAAAGAAGGCAGGTAAGCTTGATCCTAAGATTGAAGGACTGATAGTAGACGAAATGAAACAAGCAGGTCTTGTTAGTGAAAAAGAAATGGATCGAATGCTTGAATTTTTTATTACAAACCTCATTCCACCAACTAAACAAGATCAGTTTACTTTCCAATGTATCGATGAGAAAAAGCAGCTTTACCTTGGTTCCACCAATTTTGGTAAAGAAGCGCAGCTCTATTTACACCATGATAATCAAAACCATATTCTGCACATGATGCCCTTTACCTTCTCCAACTTTAGTGTGGATCGCTTACTCGTCTATTTAGCAACTCAAGAATCCTATTCCTATTTTGGAAAACATTTGCCAAAGAAACTAGTTGAAAAAGCCATTCTTCTATACTCAATCAATCAACCAACCGGCGATGTGCGAATTGCTCCGTTGGTCTATTCAAAAGAAACCGCTTCTTATCAGTACACAGCGGACAATCAATACCTACTAGAACAGCAATATCTCTATCTACCATTCGTGATGGAAGTCGAGAAAGAACGTCTGTTAAACGCAGCGTATCCATCATCAAAATAAAGTGACAAGCTCTATAAGCATGTGACAAAGAAAACACTGCTAGGACACTCCCCAATGGGTAGTTGTCACAGTTTCCTGTTCTTTGTTAGCCCCCTGTTAGAACCGGGGGCTTTATTCATGCAGTCCGGCTGCGCCTCCTTGCAATAGACAAAACCCCAGATCGGGTAATTCGCTTGTGGCGAAACCCGACCTGGAGTTTGTCTTTCTATAAAATTATTCCCGTTAAAACTATTCATCTAGTTTAATATTACCTTGTTTTTTTGACGGATTCTCTCTGGAGATTATTTCATATTCTATTTCTAGTTTTTCTAAATTACTACTAAATAGTAAAGCTGTTGGAAAACTTATACTTGTATATTGTTTCAATTCTTTAAAAGAATACTTTTGAACTATATCACCCTCCTCTTCATATTCTTCATAGCAACTTAACCATTCTTGCATATCAAAATACGTTTCTATCATTGATTCATAGCTTTTTTTATAGCGGTACCCAGATAGGATCGGACTTGAAAAATTTGAATTCAAAGCTCTTGTTGGATAGTCAAATGAATTAATTTCTACAGAATTTACATCTCCAAAAAAGTTTTCTACAAAATCATTTTCATTAATCATTTCAATAATATTTTCCCCCGGCGGATTTGTTTCTTTAAATGGTATATAACCGTTTTTAGGAAACTTCAAAAGTACTGTTATATCCGTTTCAAAAATAGTTCCTTGATTAGATAGACTGAGCCTAACTAAACCAATATCTCTGAAGTGGTTAGCATACTCTAACCACTCTAAGTATTCTGTAATACTTAAAAAAACCTTTTTTACCAGACTTTGCTTATTTTTTGCATCCTGTGATCCAGTAAACTCACGTACCACCCCACCTCCACCTAAGACATTCATATATCCTGGCTTATGTTGAATACATAAATCTCCAACTTCAAAAAAGTTGTCACTTAAAACTATTGATTTTTTTTCAGCAAAGCTTCTTATAACTTCAATGTATTCTTCTGGATACTCATAAGGCGCAGTTTCAAAAATATTAATTCGTACTTCTCCTAAGCTAGTTATTACCTTCTTTTCTTCATGAGTAGAAAGTTCTATTTCATTAACTTGCTGTAAAAGCTCTTTAATAACAGATAATCTGGACGTCAAAAACTCATCTATTCTTAAAGAAATATTTTCAAATACCAGTGAATCTATTATTTTTTTATTTTTAACCCCAGATACCACTATATTGGATTTTTGATTTTTCTGATCGATTAAGCTTCTTTTAGAGGATTCGTTCATTTGTATAAAATATAAATTCAAATCAGTTGTAATAACAGATTTAAACTCCTCTAAATCATTATAAGTCTTGTAGTAAGCAATCTGCATTTCCTGGATTTTTTTCTTGAATTCCCTAACACTCGATAACTGCTCAGCATCGACAGCGTTTATCTCTACAGGTGCATTAGAAAAATACAAAAATACTTGTTTACCTTTTTCAATTGCCTCTAGCATCTCTTCAGCCGTTCCAGACTCGTATCTTTCTGTAGGAGTTCCCATTCTCCCCCAAAATATACAGATAATCATATCTGCATCATCAATAAATTGCTTATTTAATAGATTTTGAGCAGGTTCTCCAGATTGAGCAAATGAGTCTGTTGACCAATGTTTTAAATTTAAGTTTATCGATAAATTATTTCCCACTGTTCTATTAAAATCATCAATCACTTTCTTTATAACTTCTTTTTCCTTCTCGACATCTGTCGGACATGACAAAACTATGTCATACGTGGTTGTACTACGCGCCATTTTTACCTCCTATTTATATACTCAATAGCTCGTGATTTTATAGTTTCTCACCAATATATGTTATAACATTACTAAAATAGTCAAAATAAGAGAAATCCTAGTCATCTATTTGATACTTACATAGTGACAATTCTATTATTTTTTCGCATAATTCCTCATAACTTAAACCTAGAGCTTTCGCTTCTTGAGGTAATAGGCTCTGCGGAGTCATGCCTGGCAAGGAATTAATTTCAATAATATATATTTCATTATCTTCTGTAACAATAAAATCTGTTCTTGAATAAACTTCTAAACCTAATATATTATGCAATTCAACTGCCATTCTCTGTAAGGTACTAGTCAATTCTGAACTTATTAGTGCAGGTACAATCTCCTCAGTCATATCCTTTTGATATTTATTATGATAATCATAAAAACCATTTATAGGCCGAATCTCTATAGCTGGTAAACCCTTGTTGCCTAATACTCCGACAGAAAATTCTCTTCCCTCAATTTTGTCCTCAACCATTATCTTACTTGATTTTGTGTAGTCCTTTGTTTCCTCAATAGCTTGTACTAATTTATCCTTAGTATCAACTAAAACTACACCAATACTTGAACCGTTATCCAAAGGTTTCACAACAGCAGGAAGATTTATCGAAAACAAGTCACTTTTCTCTGAAACTATTGTCCAATTCGCTGTCGGTAAACCATTAATTCGCATAATCTCCTTTGAAAGCTGTTTATCCATTGCTAATAAGCTAGCCTGATAACCTGATCCCGTATACTGAATTCCGTATATATCAAACAGTGCAGCTAATTGACCGTTCTCACCAATTCCACCATGTAAGCCCAGAAAAACAATATCTGACGTCAAACAAATTTCTAACACATTTTCTCCGATTTCATTTCCTTCTTGTTTCACAAAGTTTGAGGAAATAGTTGCATCGTAGTGGCTAGTATAATAGTTAATATAAGCCTCATCGAAATTATTAACGTCAGATACCCCCTGTGATAAGTCAATTAATAAAACTTTATGTCCATTTGCGATTAAAGCATTTGCAATCATGCTACCAGATGACATTGATACATCATGTTCATCACTTTTTCCACCAGCTAACACTACTATTTTCATTCCCAATCACTTCCATTTCAATAATTTAACTTGTCACCATGTCTTTATCACTACAAGTTAGTTTGATAAATAATCAGATAATATTTTGCTCTCCACTGTTGTAGGCAAACGACCGCCTTGTATCAGCTCTTGCCATTCATCCTTAGTCATTCCAACTTTTTCAGCCATCTCTTTTGCTAATAAATTTTCTTGTTTTACTTTAGATTCGACATCTGTCATCAAAATGATTGCTTCTATCTCCTCATCACTTAACGAAGCTGCCTCAGATTGCTCATAGTTGATTAATTCTTTTAATGTGTTCTTACTCAGCATCATTCCTAATCCTCGTGCAAGTTGCTTTACTTGCCGAAGAATAAAATCCTTATCCTCTACTGCCATCATCTGTCCTCCCTCTAAATAAGTAATTAACCCTCAAACTAATTAGTAGCCATCTCTAATCCATTTTTTCAAGCTAGAAACAAGAATAATACTACTTAGAATTAGTGAGATGCCCATTACAATCCACAATAGTACTTGATTATCACTAAACAACAGCCACCAAGCAACAAAGAGACAAATGAATGCTGCAAAATACATCATTATCCCTGTTTTTCTCCCTATTCTAGCTGCGTCTTCTTTAGCTATATCACCGAATGTATTGCCCGCAATTAATCTTAGCCATTTACCACGGCGAAACTGTATTCCTATTAGGGTAAATAGAATCATCAAAACTAACAAAAAGATGCTCGCAATAAACAATCTTCTTACCTCCATATTGAATAAATTTGATAAATATTAGTCTGGCTTTCTAAAATAGTTACCTGCCAAATAAATAATGAATAGTAAAATCCCGAGAATTCCAAATCTTTGCAGTAATACATTCTCATGGAAAAGTAAAAGAATAAACAACGTGGGTTGAATATATTTGAATATGAACGTTGAAATTTTTTCTCCCGTGCGTTTCTCAACCTTCTCATCTGGTAAAACTTTTGAAAATAAAAGTCTCGTGAGATCAGTAAAGACAAATCCGTTATTCAGTTTGGTAACATACGCAATAACACAACAAACAAATGTGAAAGCAATCAAAATGTTCAAGAGGCTTTGATTTACCGAAAATGGAAGCAATTGATTGATCATTTTTTTCACTCCTTATTTTCCTACCAAGTGACTTATCTTCAAAATTTTTTTGTAATTCTTGTCTTCATTCTACTCCTTTTAAATTTTTTTAAAACCGCTTTATTTACCATGCTGAAATATCCCCTACCTCATAGTCTTCTCAGCCACTTTTCTCTGGTAGAAAAACGTGGTAGAAAAAATAAAATAACACAAAAAAAGCGGCTTTTTAGCCGCTTTTGGTAGAAGATTGGAAAACTCAGGTAGAAAAAAGACGTTTTTTCGCTCTTTAGAACGTTGATAAATCCCCATTCTTACTGAGTTTTGCCATTATCTCCTGTACATCTTCAGCTCCAAGAAGAGATCATTGTAAATGCCTAAATACTCAGGTCCCAAATCTTCGTAGACCTCCATGTTTTCCAACATATCATCTGTCGGATAAAACTGGGTGTCGCCGGAGATTTCTTTTGGTAAAAGAGCTTCGGCTTTTTGGTTTGGTGTGGAATAGCCGATGTATTCCGCGTTTTGAGCGGCATTTTCGGGATCCAGCATGAAATTGATAAAGGCATAAGCCCCTTCGACATTTTTGGCAGTTTTGGGGATGACAATATTATCAAACCAAAGATTGGAGCCTTCTTTAGGAATGACGTAGTGTAAATGTTCATTTTCATACATCATATCGGCAGCTTCGCCGGAAAAAGTGATGGCCAAAGAGCTTTCTTCATTGGCCATGTACATCTTGATTTCATCAGCGACAATGGCTTTGATATTTGGCGTCAAGCCTTTCAGATACTCGAAAGCTTCCTGCAGCTGAGCATCATCTTTGGAGTTCAAGGAGTGCCCAAAGCTTTGCAAGCCAATCCCCATGACCTCCCGAGCACCATCGATGACCATTAAAGTGCCCCGGTATTTTTTATCCCAGAGATCATTCCAAGATGTGATGGCCCCTTCGTCGATGAATTTGTCATTATAGACAATTCCAAGGGTGCCCCAAAAATAAGGAATCGAGTAGTGATTGCCAGGATCAAAACTTAAATCCAAGAAATCATCATGGATATTTTCTAAGCCTTTGATCTTGCTGTGGTCCAGTTTCATCAAGAGATTTTCTTTCATCATCTTTTGAATCATGTATTCAGAAGGGATGGTGATATCGTAAGCCGTCCCCCCTTGTTGGATTTTGGTAAACATGGCTTCATTGGAATCAAACGTTTCATAATTGACTTTGTAGCCTGTTTCTTTTTCAAACTTGGTAATGAGCTCGGGATCGATATAGTCGCCCCAATTATAAATATTGACGACTTGGGCACCAGCCATTCCTGTGGCGTGTTCCAGCTGTTTGACACCTAAAAATAAGATGACAATGATGGCCACGATGCCGATTACTAATGATTGTAGTCGTTTCATCGGATTTCTGGCACCTCCATTCCCTTGCGGCGTAGACGTCCCGGTTTCTTAACCCGGTTTTCTTTACTGATGAAGTAGTAGCCAATCACCAGAATCATGGAGAACAAGAAGACCAAAGTAGACAAGGCATTAATTTCCAGGCTAATCCCTTGTCGGGCCCGAGAGTAGATTTCCACAGAAAGGGTGCTAAAGCCATTGCCCGTGACGAAGAAGGTCACAGCGAAATCATCTAAGGAATAAGTAAATGCCATGAAGTACCCTGCGATAATCCCTGGTGTCAAAAAAGGTAAGATGATGTGTTGCAAGACTTGCAGGTTGCTGGCACCTAAATCGCGGGCAGCGTCTACCATCGAATCATTCATTTCCTGTAATTTTGGCAAAACCATCAACACGACGATGGGAATCGAAAAGGCGATATGGCTTAGCAAAACACTGACAAAGCCTAATGAAAAGCCTTTAAACACATTGCCAATCATGGTGAAGAAAATCAAAAAGCTCGCACCGATAATCACGTCTGGTGATACCATCAAAATATTATTAGCAGACAACAAGGCCGTCCGGGTCCGCCGTTTTTTTGTATAATAAATCCCCATCGCTCCAAATGTACCGATGACCGTCGCCAATAAGGCAGACAAAAAGGCTAACATAAACGTATTTAACACGATAATAATCAAGCGCGTATCTGCAAATACTGCCTGGTAATGTTGTAAGGAAAAGCCACTAAAATGGTTCATGGTCTCCCCGGCATTGAAGGAATAAAAGATTAAATAAAAGATGGGTAAATACAACAAGATAAAGACTAGCGCCAAATAGAGATTGGACCAGCGAAATTTCTTTTTCATGCTCGGCGACCTCCTTTACGTTTTTCCCCCGTGAGGAGCATCACGATAAACATGGCGATGATCAAAATCACGCCAATCGTCGAACCCATTCCCCAGTTTTGTGTCACCAAGAAATGCTGTTCGATCGCGGTTCCCAAGGTAATCACTCGGTTTCCTCCGATCAAACGAGTCAACATGAATAGTGACAATGAAGGAATAAAGACGGCCTGCACACCACTTTTCACCCCGTTTAAAGAAAGGGGGAAAATCACCCGCCGGAAAGTCTCAAAGCTATTGGCCCCCAGATCCCGACTGGCAAACACTAAGGAAGGATTCAATTCTTCCAACGCGTTGAAAATCGGCATAATCATAAAGGGTAGCTCGATATAGGTTGCTACCACGAGGAAACTAAAGTCGGTAAAGAGAATCTGCTTTGGTGCGATGCCAAAGAGGCTCAAAAAGTTATTGATCCCCCCGTGAACGCCAAAAATCCCAATGAAGGCATAAGCTTTCAAAAGTAAGTTGACCCAAGTTGGCAAAATAATCAACAACAGCCAAAGGTCTTTGTGTTTCAGTTTGGTCAAAAAATAAGCCGTGGGATAGCTAATCACTAAAGTTAAGATCGTGATAAAAAAGGCGTAAACCACTGAGTTTAAGGTCATGGTCAAATACTTGCCACTGGCGAGATAGGTTTGATAGTTGCTGAAGGTGAAATTGCCATTCATATCAAAGAAAGACTGATAGACGATCAATAACACCGGCGCAATCACAAATAACACCAGCCAGAAAAAATAAGGAACGGAATACCAGCGACGCATTTTGGTCATCTTCGCCACCCCCTACTCTTCATAGCTTTCCAAACGAGCATCGAAGTCTTCTTCTGACTCGTTGAAACGCATCACATGGATGTCTTCCGGCTCAAAGGAAAGCCCCACTTTGCTGCCTTCTTGGGCTTTACGGGTAGAATGCACCATCCATTCGTTGCCGTCTGCGTCATAGCAGATAATCTCGTAGTGAACCCCACGGAAAAGCTGCGTATCGACTTTTACCACCAGCTTCCCTCGGTCGACTGTGGTAATGGACAAGTCTTCTGGACGAAGCACGACTTCCACTGATTCATTGGGACGCATCCCCCCATCGACACATTCAAAGCGCTTGCCGACAAATTCCACCAAGTTATCTTCAATCATGGTTCCTTTGACGATATTGGATTCTCCCACGAAGTCCGCTACAAAATGATTGATCGGTTCATCGTAAATATCCACTGGTGTCCCACTTTGAATAATCTTGCCTTTGTTCATGACAAAGATGATATCACTCATCGCCAAGGCTTCTTCCTGATCATGAGTGACGAAGATAAACGTAATACCTAAACGTTGTTGCAGCTCCCGGAGTTCGTATTGCATATCCGTTCGTAATTTCAAGTCCAGTGCTGACAAAGGTTCGTCTAATAACAAGACTTTCGGTTCATTGATAATGGCCCGGGCAATCGCCACACGTTGCCGTTGTCCCCCAGACATTTCTGAAATTTCACGTTTTTCGTAGCCTTTTAATTGGACGAGACGCAAAGCCTCCATCACTTTCTTTTCGATTTCCGCTTTCGGCAGCTTTTTGATTTTCAAGCCAAATGCCACGTTATCGAAAACATTCATATGCGGGAATAACGCATAATCCTGGAACACCGTGTTTACTAGGCGTTTATTGGCAGGGATGTCATTGATTCGTTTTTGATCAAAATAGACGTCCCCCTCGGTTGCTTCGGAAAATCCGGCGATAATTCGCAAAATGGTGGTCTTGCCACACCCGGATGGTCCTAATAATGTGTAAAATTTTCCTTCCTCGATATCAAAACTGATATCTTTCAGCACCGCATCGTCAGTATCTTCATAGCGCTTGGTCACGTGCTCGAATGAAATGATCGGTTTTGCCACTGTCGTCCTCCCCTTTATCAATGATCTGATGGTCTTCTCTAGTCCCTGTGAGGCACCTGACGATCAGTCATTCGTTTACTTGCATCTGCCGCCTATTTGACGGATTTCAGATACGTTTAAAATTTTTTTCGTACCTTCATAAGCATACTGATTTTGTGCAAAAAAACAAGTAAAATTTAAAGGCCCTGACGAACCGGCCATTATAGTAGTATTTTGCTGTTTGCGACTGCTACTATCCTTGTTTAAGATTCTTTTTTCACAAAAACGTATCCTGTCCTGGGTATCTGGTTTTATGGTATCATTGTTTTGCAGTAAAGCGGCAAATCTTGCTTGCTGCAAAAGGATTTGGAGGTTATCCAATGAAAAATCATTCATTACAAGTAAACACTGCGCCAACTTTTCATGTAGACGTAGTGACCACCCCCGCACCAGTGGCTACAGATGATGAAGTCATCGTCAAAGTAGACTGGTCGGCGGTAAATTATAAAGACGCTTTAGCTCAAACCGAAAAAGGTGGCGTGATTCGCAATTATCCTATGACTCCTGGCATTGACTTGGCAGGGACCGTCAGTCAGAGCCAAGACGCTAACTTTCCCACGGGTACTGAAGTCTTAGTGACTGGTTATGGTCTTGGTGTCAGTCATCCCGGAGGTTACAGCCAGTGGCAGCGGATCCCAGCGGCATGGTTAGTCAAACGGCCTACCACTCTTTCTGCTAAAGAAGCCATGATTTTCGGAACGGCAGGGTTTACTGCTGCTTTGGCAGTCCACCAGATTTTGGCCCAGACCACACCTGCGGATCCGATTCTGATCACCGGTGCTTCTGGCGGGGTGGGTAGTCTTGCTTTGGCTATGTTAGCCGCAAAAGGTTACCATCAATTGATTGCTGTCAGTCGCAAAGAATCTGCTCGTCAATGGTTGTTGGATTTAGGCGCCAGTCAAGTAATCCCTCCCAGTGACTTGATCAGTGAACGGCCCCGGCCCCTTGCCAAACAAACCTACGCCGGCGTGATTGATACAGTAGGGGGCGAATTAGTGTCCCAGATTTTACCTTACGTCGCTTATGGCGGCATCGTAGCCCTCTGTGGCAACGCTGGCGGAATCAAGCTCAATACCACGGTCTTGCCTTTTATTTTACGAGGCATCACTTTAGCGGGAATTGATTCGGTCAATACACCGATGCCCCTCCGGCAAGAAATCTGGCAAGAGCTAGCAGCCAACAAACAAATTTTAGAAAAAATAACGATTGACGAAATTTCCCTTGAGGAAGTCCCTACCATCGCTGCAAACTTGTTGGCGGGTACTCATAGTGGGCGCACAATCGTAAAAATGTAGGTGAAAGTATGCGTATTTTAATCACAGCAGGCGGCACTTCCGAAGCCATCGACCAAGTTCGTTCGATTACCAACCATTCTTCAGGACAACTAGGCGTCGCTTTGGCGAAAGCCGCCCTCGCCCAACGAACCACTCAAATTGACTATCTCATCGCAAAAGGTGCCGTCATGCCGCCGCAAGATCCGCGGATTCGACTACATCCTATCGAAAATACCGCTCAATTGGGTGCCACGATGGCAGAACTGTTAGACAGCAACACTTATGATGCGGTGATCCATGCCATGGCTGTCAGTGATTTCACGCCAGCCATCAGTTCCTCCCAAGAAAACTTCCTTGCCGGCCTGAATCGCTGGCTGACCGCCCATCCCGGTACCGCCATTGATGGGCCTGCCTTCAACGATATTTTGGCAGATATCGCGACCCATACCGTTGCTGAGACTAAGCTCTCCTCTAAGACTGAGCATTTGGTGTTGGTCTTGAAACAAACGGAAAAAATCATTGGGATGATCAAAAGAAAACAACCTCAGACTCTTTTGATTGGCTTCAAACTCTTGGTAGCAGTCAGTGAAAGCGAACTTCTACAAGTGGCCCACGAGAACCTGATCAAAAATCATGCCGATTACGTGTTAGCCAATGATCTGACTGCCATTGCTGAGGGGCGCCATCACGGATATCTCATCGATAGCACAAAAATCGTCGGAGAAGCCGATACCAAAGCAGACATTGCCCAATTGATTTTGGATACGGTGGCTAAAAAAGTCCGCCAAGCCTAAGACAGTCCCTTAAATTGAAATGCCTGTAAAGAAAGGAAGAACGCACGATGAAACAAACCCATATTATTTTAGGGGTCTCCGCCAGCATTTCTGCCTATAAAGCGGCTGACCTCACCAACGAACTCACCAAACGGGGCTATGCCGTGGATGTCTTGATGACAAAAAACGCCACCAAGTTTATCACGCCGTTGACCTTACAATCCTTGTCAAAACGTCCGGTGCACATCGACGTGATGGCCGAAAACCAACCCGATCAAATCAACCATATCGACTTGGCAAAACAAGCCAGTCTCTTTCTTGTGGCCCCAGCGACCGCCAATACGATTGGCAAACTGGCTAATGGGATTGCCGATGATATGGTCTCGACCGTGGCGCTGGCGATTCGTCCTGGAACCCCCCGTCTGATTGCACCAGCTATGAACACTTATATGTACGAAAACCCGATTAATCAAAAAAACCTTGCCTACCTGAAAGAAGTTGGGTATAAAGAAGTAGTGCCTAGAGAAGCAATGTTGGCTTGTGGCGATTTTGGTCGGGGGGCCTTAGCCACGATTGAAGACATCATCAAAGACGTAGAAGCTGCGTTAGCCCAAGCACCAAAGAGCCCACAGACGCCTGAAAACTAGGTTGGTTTCATCAAAGGCGTCTGCTGCTATGGCTTTTGTAGTCAAACACGTTGTTCTCGTTTCCTAGCCACATAAAAAATTTGCGACGGGAGTAAACAAATGAAAAACAAAAAAACCTTTCAAATCGTACTAACCGCCTTCTTTTTGGGCATCATGATTTTGATGTCCGCTGTACCCTTTTTAGGGTTCATCCCCATCGGTCCATTGAATGCCACTATTTTGCACATTCCGGTAATTATCGGCTCCATCGTCTTGGGCCCGCGCCTCGGTGCTTTTTTGGGCACGAGCTTTGGCGTGATGAGTGTCATCAACGCGACCACTCGGCCTAGCGCTCTCTCTTTTGTCTTCTCGCCTTTTATTCCGATCATTGGGACGGATCAAGGAAGTTGGCTTGCCTTAATCGTAGCGTTAGTTCCCCGAATCTTGGTGGGTATCGTCCCTTATTACGTCTACAAACTCTGCCGCCACTTGCTCAAAGAAAAAGCTGACGGGCTTTCCCTATTTGTCGCGGGGGTCGCGGGAGGACTGACCAATACCTTATTGGTGATGAACTTGATTTATTTTATTTTCAAAGATGCTTATGGCGAATTGATCAAGAAAGGCGCCGATCAAGTCTATGGTGCCATTTTGCTAGTCATCGGTACGCAAGGTGTACCCGAAGCGATCGTAGCCGGTGTTTTGACCGCAGCGATTGCCAGTATCCTCTTGCGGTTGAATCGGAAAAATAATACCGAGCATTTGTAATTATAACCAGCTATCGCAACCTAAAACTCAAAAGAACACGTCAGCTTTTTGGCTGACGTGTTCTTTCATTTACTAATTTAACGATTATGCCTCTTCACCGATAATCCGGACCTCGGTTTCCAAAGTCACATCGAATTTCTCTTTAATAACTGCTTGGATATGGGCAATTAGCTCTAAATAATCGGTAGCGGTGGCATTGTCCACGTTGACGATAAAGCCGGCGTGTTTTTCAGAAATTTGTGCCCCACCCCATTTCAACCCTTGCAAGCCGGCATCTTGAATCAGCTTGCCAGTGAAATGTCCTTTAGGCCGCTTGAAAACACTGCCACAAGAAGGGTATTCCAACGGCTGTTTTAACAACCGCAAATCCGTCAATTCTGTCATGCGTTTGCCGATTTGTTCATGATCGCCAGGGGCTAACCGAAAACGAGCCCGCAAAATAATCGCCTGCATGTCTTGGACAGCAGTATGGCGATAGCTAAACGCCATGTCTTCTTTCGTCAGGGTTTTGATTTCCCCGGAAGCCAATAAAAGATCGCAGGATTCAAAGATATCAGAAATCTCGCCATCATAAGCACCCGCATTCATGAAGACTGCCCCGCCGATACTGCCAGGAATCCCACAAGCAAACTCAAAACCCGTCAAGTCGGCATCTAAAGCGACATATGTGGTATCAATCAATTTAGCACCTGCCTCAGCCGTCACCAGATTGCCCTCCACGGTTACTTCCGTCATATCAGTCAACATGATGACCAAACCGCGGATCCCACCGTCTTTGACAATCAAGTTGCTGGCATTACCTAAGACCATCCAAGGAATAGCTAGTTCACGACAAGCGTCTACTAAGGCTTTCGTTTCCTCCGCATTTTTCGGGAAGGCTAGCAAGTCGGCGGCACCGCCAGTTTTGGTAAAGGTGTAATTGGTTAAAGGTTCCTCCACTAAGATGGCAATCTCGGGGAAACGTTCTTTCAGTTCATTGTTCACAGTTAGTTTCCTTTCTCAAATCCTAGCGCCCCTCAGGTAAAACTCAAGCGCTAAGAAGTTCTCGTCAACAGACATCTGGTCTATTTTAGCACGAGACAGTAAAAGGCGCTAGTCTAGGGGAATATCCCTTAAGAAAATCAACAAAATCGGCTAACCCCTCCCTATCAATAGCCGGCCTTTTGTAATAACTGTTCACAAATTTGATGGCTAGTGCGTATATTTGCTTGCCGCAAATTAGTCGCATCTCCAGTAGCTACCGCTGCCAAAAAGGCCTCAATCATCGGTTGAAACCCGCGTTTATGCAACGTACTTTCCCAATCATTTCCTCGGATTTCCTTGCGTTGTTGCTTGCTGGTACTAGTCAAATGGATTAACTCCGACAGATTTTGTTGCCCACTAGCCGCAGTCACTTGATAGTGTTCCACATTGGCCCCACCTACTAAGTCCATATGCAAAAAGGCCGTGGTTTTTGCCGTAGTCAGGCGAACATGGACTTGTTGCAAAAGACCTTCTTGAACCAGAAACTGACCCTCGCTGTTCAACACGGGCTCCTCTAACAAATACACCGCCGTATCCACCAAATGCAGTAACAAATCATAAACCACGAAACGCACCGGTTGGGGTTCGTTGACGCGGTTTTTTTGCAAAATCAGTAGATGCTTATCGGCGGTTTCCTTCAAATTTGCCACCAAAGGCACGAAACGCCGGTTGAAGCCAGCCATCAGAAACACGCCACGTTTTTTGGCTAAGTCCAGCAGTTCTTCAGTTTCTTGGAAGGATTCTGCTATGGGTTTGTCCATAAAGACGTGCACTCCTGCTTCCAGACAGGTTTTTGTCAACTGGTAGTGGACCTTGGTAGCGGCATGAATCATCACGCCATCAGGTTTTTCTGCTAATACTTCCTGGATTGAACCATAGACATTTTGAAATTGATAGTTTGCTTGGAGCAACTGTCTGGTCTCAGGGTTGCTGCTGGCAAATAAAAAGGTCGTCTGATGTCGGTTTTCACTATAGACCGGTAAATAAGCCTTTTGGGCAATCCCACCGATTCCTACTACGCCAATTTTCATCTTTTCCTCCTACCTTCTGACTTTTTGCAAGTCGCGAAGTCCTTTTCTTTCATCTTACCTTATTTTTCGCTAAAATGGACAGAGATATGAGTCTGTACCCGCAAGTCGCAGTCAGATTCATGATAGGAGGATCTTAGGATGAAATTTATTTCTTGGAATGTCAATGGTTTGCGAGCAGTGGTTCAGAAAAACTTCATGGAGGCTTTCCATGAGCTAGATGCCGACTTTTTCTGTCTGCAAGAAACCAAATTGCAAGCCGGCCAAATTGATTTAGACTTACCTGGCTATCATCAATACTGGAACTACGCCGTAAAAAAAGGCTACTCCGGTACCGCCATTTTTGCCAAAGAACCAGCTTTGACCGTAAGCTACGGAATCGGGCTTGAAGAACATGACCAAGAAGGTCGCGTAATCACTTTAGAATATGCGGACTTTTATTTGGTTTGTTGCTATACGCCAAATTCGCAAAGCGAGCTACGACGCTTGGACTACCGCATGACTTGGGAAGATGCCTTTCGCCAGTACTTGCAAGGCCTCAACACGAAAAAAGGGGTCATTCTCTGCGGTGATTTAAACGTCGCCCACGAAAATATCGACTTAAAAAATTGGAAAACCAATCAAAAAAATGCCGGCTTTACCCCACAAGAACGAGGCAAATTCACTGAACTTTTAGAAGCGGGCTTTATCGACTCCTTCCGCTATTTCTACCCTGATTTAACCGGAGTCTACTCTTGGTGGAGCTACCGTTTTAACGCTCGTAAAAACAATGCGGGATGGCGGATTGATTACTTTGTTGTTTCAGAAGATCTCAAAGACCGCTTAGCCGACGCCAAGATTCACACCGAAATTTTTGGCAGTGATCACTGTCCCGTGGAATTGGATTTACTATCATAAGCCCATAACCAATCAAATCGAGGCCCTCCGAAAGTTGGGCCTCGGTTTTTTGCAAATAAAAGACTGCCCCCCATTGAAGCATCAAAAAGACTACTATCAACAAAATAGAAAGACTTGCTACAGGCGCCACCTAGTTTTGTCGTTTTAAAGAAATCCGAGAGCAAAAGAAACTTTTACGCATCTAATCCAGCTAATGTAGCATTCCCTAAGCGGATCTAGCAAAATGACGATGGTTCATTAGCTGGCATTTTCGGTCTTTCTACCATCCTGGGAATCTCCAGAAGCAGGTCACCCTTTTTGCTTACCGGCTTGGCTTTTGCGTTGCTTCTGACAAACAGGTATACTGGCGATAGCACCTGTTTCAGAGGTAAATTTTCAAAACACCAGAGGAGAGGATGATACACTGTGGAATTACATAATCTAACAGAAACGGAAGCCTTTGCCGAAATTATCGGTAAGGTGGCTGCCCCTGGAGATGTATTAATATTGACTGGCGAGCTAGGCGCGGGAAAAACGACCCTTACCAAAGGCATCGCCAAAGGATTAGGGATCAAGCAGCTGATTAAAAGTCCGACATACACCATCATTCGGGAATACAATAGCGGCCGCCTCCCCCTTTACCATATGGACATCTACCGCGTCGAATCCGGGGCAGATGATTTAGGTCTGGAAGATTATTTTGAAGGAGAGGGTCTCTGCGTCGTGGAATGGGGTAATCTGCTAGCAGACAGTCGCCCAGAAGACTATCTGGAGTTGACTTTAATCAAAGACGCCAAGGACGAAAACCAGCGTGAAGTTACCCTTCAAGCTCACGGTCCCCAAGCAAGCGCCTTTGAAACGCGGATTCTGACGAGTTGGGAGCCATAACATGGATATTTCACTACGACTTCCCGAAGCGGCGGATGCTTCAGCTCTTTTGGCCTTATTAGATCAAGTCGCACAAGAAACCGAGTTTGTGGCCTTAGATCGCTTAGGTATGACTCTGACACCAGAGCTCTTGGGTCACCAACTTACCGCCATCGCTGAAAGTCCCAACAATTTACTATTAGTCGCAGAAACAAGTACTGGAGAACTGATTGGTACAGCTTCGGTAACTGCTGATAGCGATCCTCGGACTGCTCATATTGGCGACGTGGGAATTGCGATTTTGAAAGAATACTGGGGCTTTGGAATCGGTAGTCTCCTGTTGGATGAAGTCCTCTATTGGGCCGAAACCAGTGGGCTGATTCGCCGCCTAGAGCTGACTGTCCAAGTCCGCAACCAACGGGCAGTCCACCTCTATCAACGATTTGGCTTCCACACAGAAGCGACCCTCTCCCGGGGAGCCCGCGGTGATGACGGGACTTTTCTTGACGTCTATTTGATGAGCTGCCTGATTGACTAGCGACTTCAAAGCTAGCTTTTCGAACTGTCCAAAATGGCTGTCCGCTTCCTTTATGATTCGAATACTATCGCCTTTTGAAATTTTAAGAGCTTGCACCATCTAAAAAGCGGCCTTTCTCATTTTTGAGAAAAGGCCGCTTTTTAGATGGACGGATTTACTGAACCGTCACCAATTTTTTCAAAGGTGCCACGCCAAATTCATCTTCTTGTCGCAATAAAATCTGGGCACAAGCACGACTATCCTCTAAGGCATCATGGTGATTTAACAAAGGAATTTTTAATTGCTCGCACATCGTGTTTAGGCGATGATTCGGAAACTCTGGATATAGTTTTCGGCTGGAGCGAGCAGTACAAAGAGATAAAAATGGTGGTTGTTCCAAGCCATAATAAGCCAAGGTACCCTTCAACACCCCATTATCAAAAGGCGCATTATGAGCCACGATTAGACTGTTTTCATTATAGTATTGCTGAATCTGTTCCCAAACGGTGGGAAATTTTGGCGCCGTGGCTACATCTCTTGGATGAATCCCATGAATTTGGATATTGCGCCAAAAAAAGTCCGTCTCCGGTTTGATCAACGTATAGTATTCCCCGACAATCTGGCTATTACGCACCATGACCAAGGCCAGTGAACAGGCACTGTAGGGTTTTGCATTCGCCGTCTCAAAATCCATCGCGATAAAATTCACTTCAACGCCCCCTTCACTACACTTCTCAAAGAAATATACCATGATTTCCCGGGAAAAGGCAGACAGATTTCTCAGGCTTTACCGAAACTGAAATTTTTCGATACAAAAAGCCCTCACCAAAAGTGGTGAGGACTATTTCACGACATCTGCTAGCTATTAGGCAATGTAGATGTCAATTATTTTTTGCTATCAAGGGCTTGAGCTGCAGTAATCAATGACAATTTGTAGACATCTTCTTCGTTGGCACCACGAGACAAGTCCGAAACTGGTTGATTCAAGCCTTGCAAGATTGGTCCAATGGCTTCAAAACCACCAAAACGTTGCGCAATCTTGTAGCCGATGTTACCCGCCTGCAAATCTGGGAAGACAAAGACCGTTGCTTTACCAGCTACTGGTGAGTCAGGCGCTTTTAAGGCACCCACTGAAGCCACGTAAGCTGCGTCAAATTGCAACTCGCCATCGATTAACAATTCTGGAGCAATTTCTTGGGCGATTTTGGTCGCTTCGGCAACTTTGTCCACTTCAGGAGCTTTAGCAGAACCTTTAGTAGAGAAGCTCAACATCGCCACTTTAGGATCAATATCGAACAATTCAGCTGTTTTCGCAGAATCCACTGCGATTTCGGCTAGTTCTTGCGCGTTAGGGTTGACGTTAATGGCACAGTCAGAGAACAAGTATTTTTCTTGGTCCCGGCCACGAACCATCAAGAAAGCCCCACTTGTACGGCTCACACCTGGTTTGGTTTTGATAATTTGCAACGCTGGACGGACAGTGTCACCAGTTGAGTGAACCGCACCAGAAACCATCCCGTCAGTAATTCCCATAAATGTCAGCATCGTACCAAAGTAGTTGACGTCTTTTAAAATTTCACGAGCTTGTTCTTCAGTGGCTTTGCCTTTACGACGTTCCACGAAAGCGGCAACCATTTCGTCAAATTTATCATAGTTATTTGGATCAAGAATTTCGAAGTTTTCAACAGAGACACCACGATCTTCAGCGGCTGCTTTCACTTCTTCCACGTTACCGATTAAGATTGGTTCCACTAAGCCGTCTGCTTTCAAACGAGCAACTGCTCCCAAAATCCGTGGTTCAGTCCCTTCTGGAAATGCAATCCGGATGTTTTTGCCATAAATTTTGGATTTCAAACTTTCAAATAATTCCACTTGAAATACCCTCCACTAAATTATTGTTTTGTGATCTTAGTCATCACGAGCCTCGACCATCGCTTTTACTTTTTCATAAAAACGACTGTCAAACGATTTCTTCTTCATCATACACTATTCCACTTGAAAAAAACAGTTTCATTTGCTGTTATACAGAAAAAACATGATTTTCGTTACGCTTTTCACATACTCTTCTTTTTATTGTATAACAGTTGAATCTATTGTATCACAAAACCGGAGCTACATCAGGCAAACACCACACTATCGGAGCTTTTCCCAATTTTTCTAAGGCAGCATTGGCCTTGGAGAAAGGTTTTGAACCAAAAAAGCCACGATAGGCTGATAAAGGACTGGGATGTGGTGCAGTAATCACTGGATGCTTCTTAGTATCAATCATTTTTACCTTGGTCTGCGCCGGTTTCCCCCACAAGACAAAGACCACTGGCTCCTCTCGCTGGTTTAGCTTACGGATGATTTCATCGGTAAACTGCTCCCAACCTTTGCCTTGATGAGAATTGGCGGCTCCGCTTCTGACCGTCAGCACCGTGTTTAGCAATAGCACTCCTTGTTGGGCCCAGCTAGTCAGATTACCATGGGCGACTGGTTGGCAGCCAAGATCCGTAGCCATTTCTTTGTAAATGTTTTGCAAACTAGGTGGTGTTTTTACTCCTGGCTGGACGGAAAAAGCCAGTCCATGGGCTTGATTGGGGCCATGGTAAGGGTCTTGCCCGAGGATTACCACCTTGACATCTTCATAAGGTGTCAAATTCAACGCAGCAAAGATTTGTTCTTTTTTAGGATAAACAGTTTGATGGGCAAATTCTTGTTCTAAAAACTGCCACAGCTTTTGGTAATACGGCTTTGTGAATTCATCTGACAAAATGGTCTGCCAACTGTTAGTCAATAATTTTTCCACTGTTACACTTCCTTTTTGACTTGTGACAAGAGCGGCGCAGGCTGCTTGCCGATTTTCTTTAGTTTACGCTAAATCTCTTCTCCTGTCTTGCAAATCCTGATGCCTTCCCTGTCAGACCACCCTGAGAATGTGGTAAACTAGGAATAACCGGGCTACTAGAATTACCCAACACTTTCGAGAAAAATGAGGAACGAACATGATTAAATTAATCGCATCTGATATGGATGGTACTTTATTAGACAATGATATGCAGATTTCACCAGAAAACGTGGCAGCCATCAAGGAAGCCCAGGCTCGTGGTATCGAATTTATCGTCGCCACTGGTCGCAACCGAGAAGAAGCGGTACCAGCTTTGTCCGCTGCCGGAATCAACTGTGCCATGGTTACCTTAAACGGTGCCCATGTTTTTGACCCCACCGGACAATCCTTATTTATCGTGCCCATTCCCTATGAAGAAGCATGTCGCTTATTTGACCTCTTGGAAAGCCGGGGCATTTATTTTGAAGTCTTCACTAATCAGGGGTTGTATTCAGAAAACCAAGAAGAACGCATCCAACTCTTTGCTGAGCATATCGCAGAAATCATGCCCCATCTGACCCACAAGATGGCCATTGCGATGACAGCGGCTCACCTAGAGCAATTGCCCATCATTCATACTGAAAATATTCGCCAAACGCTGCTAGACGAAGAACTGGAAGTCTTAAAAATTATCTGCTTCCACAATGAAGGTCCCGCAATCTTAGGACCTGTAGCTGCCGAAATCGATCGTTACGGGGATTTGGTAGTCACTTCCTCTGGCACCAACAATCTAGAAATCAACCATAAAAACGCCCAAAAAGGAATTGCCGTGGCCCATATCGCCAAAGATCGCGGCATCGATTTGGCTGACGTGATGACTATCGGAGACAATCTGAACGACCTCAGCATGATTCAACTTGCCGGTGTCAGCTTTGCCATGGAAAATGCCCATCTGGAATTAAAAGAAAATGCTAAATACCATACCGACTCCTACCTCAACTCAGGAGTTGGCAAGGCCATTCTTCGTGCCATCAACGAAGAGCTTTAATCAGCGTAGTCAACTAAACCGGCCCTAGCACTAGTCTGATTTCGCTAATTGCTGCAGAAACCTATGATGGATGAACTTTTGATACACATTTGAAGCAAAGGAGGCGGCTGTTGTGTCAGAGTTTTTTATTCAAGATAAACAATTGTCCAGTATCACACGGACAATCGTCAAAAATGAAGCTGGTAAATCCTTGTTTCTTTTAGTCGGCCGCTGGGGGACCAAAGGGGATGCCCTTTCCTTGTACGCCATGGATGGCCAATTGGTAGCTAGTATCAAGCAAGTCAGTTTCACTTTTGGCACCCGTTTTGAAATCTATCAAGATTTTCAAAAAGTCGGTACCTTACAAAAGATCTTCAATTGGCCAGGAGATTTTTATTACATTCAACAATTACACTGGACCGTCCAGGGAGACATATACAATCACCGCTACGGTATCCGTCACTTTAATCAAGTAATCATGACGATGGATAAAGCCACTTTGTTGACGGGGGATTACTATGTTCTAGATGTCACCCACGACGAGGATGCCCCCTTGTGTATCTGTATTGCCGCCATCTTGGATTATTGGCTTTATAATCGCAAAAAAAATACCAAGCAAGAAGATAACTGGCATTTTTTACCTAGCAATGGCTGCTAACTCAATTGAAGAATCCATTAGCCAGTGCTACCTATTTTTTATAAGTGGCACTGGCTTTTTTATTGATAAAGAACTTATAAAAATTAGACGCCAAAAAGGTTGATAGTTCAGGAATTAAGCGGCGTATCATGCCGTCATTTTGATGTCACAAAAAAGATGAGATTTATCAATCCTACTACACAAAATTCCACCTTATTCACGATAAGCTTGCTTTCTTTTTAAGGAAGAAAATAGCAAGTTTTGGGGAGCAAAGTCAACAATCAATAATAGATAAAACAGGGGGGGACTTGCTGGGGGAGAATTCCTCGGGTAGTAGTGTCAAGGATGTCTGAGTACTAAATGATCGTTGCGCACACAGTTCACCTAAGCAGAGTTCGCTAAGATGAACTAGCAAAACGACAACTGTTTTTGGTTGGCATTTACCGTTCCCACTACCTCCTGAGAAATTCTCCGGAAGCAAGTCTGCTCTGTTTCCTTATCATTAAAAAGTGTTTTTTAATTCTCATAAAAATTCTTGCACAAAGTCGAATATTCTGAATCTTTAATCTTGTGTAAAGCCAGTTAAACTAGCTATACAAACCGCTTTTAAGGCGTTACAATAAGGCTGTGAAAAAGGTTAGAAAAAAGAGTTAATAAATAGAAATCCTTGTTTTCTATCTTCATTTTACATAGACCAGATAATTTTAGGAGGATGTACCATGGAACCAACAGAATATCAAAAGAAAGCCGAACGCAGCCAAACCGCTTTAACCAAAAGTGAGTTTAACCCACAAGATCCCTTGTCTGCTTATTGCATTCCTGCTTTAGCCATCGGATCAGAAGAAGTCGTTCCCAACTACGGTGTGTCGGAGTTCAATCAAGGAACGGTTGCCTTCTTCTGTGGCATCATTGGCTTGGCGGTTGGCATCATCCTGATGGCTTTCGTTTTCCCATTGATGCGTTTTGTCAGCCCTGAATTCTACGGCTCATTGCTTTATCTCTTGCTGAGCATTGGTCTTTCTTGGTATGCAGGCGAACGTGTCGGCCATCTTTTGTGCCAACATTATTACAAAAACCACCGTTAAAAAAGCTGATTGCTAATAGTTAGCCAAAACCGCCCTAGTGAACCATTGCTAGGGTGGTTTTGTTGCCTTGAGGAGTTTAGTTGGCTAACCCTAACCCAAAACTGCTAATGAGCAATTCACCTGAGAAACCTCAAAACTCGTGCTATACTTTTTGCTAACGAGTGAGGCACGTTTTAAAGCTTCACTACTTACAGGAGGTTTCATGATGATCAAAATCCTTTATATTTCCATTTCGGGCAATACCCGTTCCTTTATCAAACGACTGATAGACTATGCCGAAGCTCAGCAAGAAAAAGACACTGAGGCACCACGAGTGTTGGCAGTAGAAATCGATGACAATACCCTCCCCGCTTTGGAAGAAGCTCCCTATTTCGCCTTTGTTCCTACGTACCTTGAAGGTGGCAACGGTGTGGACAATGGCGATCAAGAAATCCTCACCGAAAGTTTACGGGAGTATCTAGCCTATAAAGACAATGCTACTCGCTGTCTGGGAGTCGTTGGCAGTGGCAATAAGAATTTCAATCGCCAATACTGCCTGACTGCCAAACAATATGCCCAAGCGTTTGACGTCCCTTTTTTGGCAGACTATGAGCTACGGGGAACCACTTCTGATATCACACGAGTTTATGATATTTTGAAGGGAATTGTCCTAGCATAATATCTTACGAATCAAAAAACGTCTCCCCCATCACTACAAACCAGTAGTCAATCGAGGAGACGTCTTTGATTATTTTGCTAATTCAGAAAGCTTTTGCGTCAAGGAAATTCTTTGTTTGCGCAGGAAGTTGACATAATGGCCTAAAACATAGAGCACCACCATCGCTGCAATCACGGTTTCAATCCCCGCAACTACGGTCAACCACCCCATGTTGTAGCCAGCAGCATTCAAGAAGCGGCTGGCTGCTGTAATCGCCATCGCCGAAATCACCAAGGGGAAGGTGAAAGCCGCGTAACTTGGATAAAATGGCAAGGTAAAGAGTTTCACAATGCGTGTAATGATGAACCAATACAAGACTTGGGACAAAATCAACAAGGGGACAACCAGCCAAGCTTGCGGCTCAGGGAAAGCTTTTAAATAACCGGTCAAAAGCAAAGAACCAGGGGCTGCAATAATGGTAATCAAGGGCAGCGTTGGATCCGGCATATTTTTGACTTTGAAGACCCGATGGATAATAAATGGTAACAATAACAAGTAAAGAAATAACCCAATCCAGAAGTTGACTTGGCCTAACATTGGGAAGAAGTTCGGACTAGTCACTGAGATGACCCCTAACCCTACATAGACGATAAACCAGCTAGGGTACAAGTGATCGATGGCGACAGATGGCTTGATCAAAAAATGATAGCTAAAATAGAACATCAAGCCGTAATGAATCAAAATGGCGACTAACCAAATATATTTCACCAGTGGCGCAATCGTCGTCAACTGCAGCAGATACGTACACAATACCATAACAGCCATGGTAAATGTTGGCGAGACAGAAGCGACGATGGGATCTTTCAAGGTATCTTTCACATGACCAAATGTTAAAAAAATCTTAGTCAAAATTAAAATCATCAACGCACCAGCGACGATCCCCATCCCATTGCCAATGGTTTGATAGCCGTAGTCTTTCACGAGATTTCCCAAAGAGGCTAACCCTAGAATTAAGCCACACATTGGGATTGGTACAATTTTCAAAAACTGTTTCATGCCATAAACTCCTTCATTTTGGTTTTTAAATTTTCCTTGCTTTGTGAAAAGCAACAACGATAGTTTTTCATTCGCTATTTTCAAAAAAGAACGAACAAAACCTTTCAACATCGACTAGTATACTCCCTTTGTTACATTTCGCAAAATAAATAGTATAAATATTTATGATTAAGGAATATAATGAAAGAGCCATCATTCTTTTTGGTAACGAGCACCTTCAAAGTAGGAATTTTTTCGTGTTTTTTCTGCCTTTGTCTGCTCGCAACTGCACTTATTTCAACCTATTTTCCAAGGAGGAAATCCTGATGTTCCAATTGCTAAAAACCTTTATCACCGTCTATGAAACCCGCAATTTTACCCATGCGGCTGAAATTCTCTTTTTGTCGCAACCCACCATCTCTTTGCAAATCAAAAAAATGGAAGAGCAATTGCAAACGAGCCTCTTTGAGCGTAGTGGCAAACAGGAAATTCGCCCGACAGAAGAAGCCGATTTCTTTTATCCGCGGGCGCTACAAATCATGGCCACCTGGGATGACACCGCAAGTCGCATCAAAGAAAAAGAAAATTTCCGAGAACACATCATCATCGCCTGTTCCCATACCTGTGGCGTCTATTTTGTACCAGCCATCATCGCTTACCTGGTAGCACAACACCCGACTGTCGATTTCACTTTGCAAATGATGAACTCTGAAGAAGTGATTCATCAATTGGAACAAAACAAAGCCGATATCGGTTTTATCGAAAAGGCTGGTCGCAGTGAAACGTTACACCAACAAGAAATTTACCAAGATGAACTCGTCTTGGCAGGAAACCCGGATTCGGCTTATTGGCTTTTACGCGAAGAAGATTCTGGCCTGCGCTTAATGAATGAAAACTACTTAAAACTTCATAACCGCAATCCCCATTTGATTCATGTCAATAATAACGAAATGCTCCTTTCCCTACTGGATCAAGGAGTGGGCCAAGCGATTGTTTCCAAGTTGTCCTTACGCAAGGATAGCACTTGGCAGGAATTACCAGAAAATAATCATCGCTTCTTCTATTTAATGACCCCAACTCACGCATTTCGCGATATAATAAAAAACATCCTGGCCAGTATCGCCACCTACTTGGCCAAAAATAGTTAAGAAAGTCGAGAACTGTTATGAATGAATTAAAAATCGCTCTTGCCATCGTCGCCGGGGTCATTGTCTTGTTCTTTCTCATGGACATCTATGGCCGCCAAAAACTAAAACGCATGGTGGCTTATCGCTGGGGTCGCCAGCCGCACCAAACCCGTCTAGACAAAGAAGAAAGCCTCAAGCAAGCATGGCATACGGAAAAAGCCTTCCGCAAAGCCGATTCCGAGGTAGATGACATCACCTGGTATGACTTGGATATGTTTGCTATTTTTGATTTGATTAATGCCACCTACTCTAGCGTTGGTTCCGAAGCCCTGTACCAGCGCCTCCGCAATTTTGACCTAGGGAAAGCAGATAAAACCGAAGCCTTGATTGCCTTTTATGAAAAAAATCCCCATATCCGGGAAAATGTCCAGTACCATTTTGCCCGCCTTGGCAAACAAGACAACAATTTTACCAAAGATTATCTGGCCAATGGTGTCAAAAAAGAGCTGGGAAATTTTTGGACCTTCCTCCTTCTTGGCTGCCTACCGATTCTCGGGATCTTGTTATTGATTTTCCGCCAAGGTCCCGGAATTTTATTACTGATTGGTGCTATCTTGATTAACGTAGTTTATTATCTAATGAAGAAAAACGAACTGGAAACTGAGCTCAACAGTATGCGCTACTTGGTGCAAACCATCGCCTTGGCGGAAAAAATCGCCAAAGAACCAATCCCTGACCAAGCCGCGATCAAGGAAAATCTGAAACCCTTAAAAGGCATCGCCACATGGGGCTTCTCCTTTCGCCCCAAAGGCACCTCAGAAATCGACATGATTATGGATTATGTCAATATGATGTTTATGATTCCTTTTATTGCCTACAATTTTGTGCTAAAAAAAATCAGTAACCATTCCCAAAAAGCCATCAACCTCTGGGAACTCTTGGGCAATCAAGAAGTCGCTATCGCCATCTTAAATTTTCGGACTTATATGCCACTAAGCTGTATTCCCGAGTTTCGTGACGGTTCTGTGAAAGCAGAATCTGTCTATCATCCCTTGGTCAATGGCGCCATCGTCAACCCAGTGGATTGGCATCAAAACACCCTAATCACCGGCTCCAATGCATCTGGGAAGTCCACCTATGTCAAAGCCATCGCCATCAGCTGTGTCTTATCACAAACCATCAATACCGCGGTGGCGGAAAGTTTTGCCCTACAACCAGGACACGTCATCACCTCGATGGCGATTGAAGACGATATTTTTGAAGGAGATAGTTATTTCATCGCTGAAACCAAGTCCATCAAACGCTTGTTGGATTTAGTGCAAACCAACATCCGCTGTTACTGCTTCATCGACGAAATCCTCAAAGGTACCAATACCGTGGAACGGATTGCCGCCTCTTCCAGCGTGGTGGCTTGGATTGCTGATCACCCAAGTCTGGCCTTTGTCGCCACTCACGATATCGAGCTGACGGAAATTCTCAAAAATAAATGCGCCAATCTGCATTTTTCAGAAACCGTTACCGATGAAGAAGGTGTCACCTTCGACTACAAAGTCAAGGAAGGCCCTTCCACCAGCCGCAATGCCATCGCCTTGCTGAAGGTTTTGCAGTATCCGCAAGCCGTCGTCGCCAATGCTCAGAAAGAAGCGGCTTGCTTTGATGAAGAACGCAGTTGGCAAGTGTTGGAATAAACTTTTCTTGATACAACAAACATCCTAGTATGACCAACATCCTTTTGGTTGCGCTAGGATGTTTTTCTGATTTCCTCCCAATGTTCCCATCGATTAAAGATGATTATGATCGCGAGAGCTAGTAATCCCATACATAAGAAAAACGAATCGCCTTGCTTTTCTCCAATGAAGTTTTTCAATCGTTAACATTTCCCCTTTACTTCCACAAAAAGGGCTCTAAGCAAACAAGGCTGAACCTTTTTTTTACAACAAAATAACCTGACACAGCCGAAAGATTGCGGTTGTGTCAGGTTATTCCTTAAAGGCCGTTAAAACCCATTATTCTCCGCCAACGTCTTGAACCATTCCCCAGATTTTTTAATCGTCTTAATCTGCGTGTGGATGTCATTGGCAATCAAGCCATAACGGTTCCGGTAAGCATTGCTCCAAGACCAGCAATCAATCGGGGTCCATAGATGGTAACCAAAACAGTTGGAACCCTCTTCAATCCCTTGATGCAACCATTGGAGGTGTTCTTTGATAAAGTCGATGCGGTAATCGTCTTGAATCTGGCCTTTATCATCCATAAAGCGTTCTTCCCGAGAAACCCCCATCCCATTTTCGGAAACAAACCAAGGAAGATTCCCATAATTATCGCGAATATTGATGGCAATGTCATAGACTGCTTTGGGATAGATTTCCCACCCTTTGTCAATATTCATACGACGGCCAGGCATTTGGTAGGCATCATAATAACGATCAGGCATCCAGGCCCCCACTGAATTCGGCGCAATATCCGGTGCCTTCACTCGGTTTGGGTGATAGAAATTCACTCCGATGAAATCAACTGTGTTTTCCTTAATCAAAGCCAGTTCGGCGGCGGTTGACTGCCACAATACCCCATCTTTGGTCAGCAATTCGACCAATTCCGCGGGAAACGTCCCTTTGATAGCCGGGTCGAGAAACATTTTATTGTTCCACAGTTCGGCAATGCGGGCAGCCTCTTGATCAGCTTCGGCTTCTGATGCAGCGTAAGTCGGCGTCAAGTTTAACACGGTCCCAATCCGGCCACCGGCTTCTGGTTGCCCCATTTCGCGAAATTTGGCCATCACCTTAGCAGAAGCGAGGTTTAAATTGTACGCTACTTGTACCGCCTTCTTGCCATCCACCAGTTTGGGATAGTGGAATTGGAACAGGTACTCGCCATCCACCACCACCATCGGCTCATTGTGGGTCACCCAGTCTTTCACTCGGTCACCAAACAAAGCGAAGCACTGTTCGGCAAATCCCACAAATAAATCGACCACTTTCTTCGATTCCCAACCACCGTATTTATGGTACAGTTCCACCGGCAAATCAAAATGATGGAGGTTAAAAATTGGTCGGATTCCCTGAGCCAAAAACTCGTCAATCACATGATTGTAAAAAGCCACTCCCGCTGGATCCACTTCATTGGTTTCCAAATCCTTGATGAGACGGGTCCATTGAATCGAAGTACGAAGGGAGTTCAAGCCCGTCTGTTTCATCAATGCGATATCTTCTCGGTAGCTATTGTAAAAGTTTGACGCCGTATCTGGCCCCACTTGGTCATAAAAAACTTCAGGCTCAATATCATACCAATGATCAAACATATTGGCATGTTTCTTTTGAAAACGGCCTTCTGATTGGGGACCAGACGTGGCTGCACCCCACCAGAAATCTTTTGGAAATGTCAACATAGTATTCTACTCCTTTTCTTTCAAAACGTCGGCTAAACATTGCCGCATGTGGTCGCCAAATTTTGGCAAGTATTCATGACCATACTCTGGATAAAACAACATTTCTTTGTCAGCTGCGCTACTTAGCTGATTGTATACAGCAAACTGAGTTTTTGGAGGACAGACGGTATCAGCCAGTCCGATTGCCCAATGCACCTTTCCTTTGATCCAGGGAGCGAAGTATTGCAAGTCAATATAGTCCAAGGTCTCAAAGAATGCTGCTTCTCGTTGGTGCAAGGGGTCTTTAAAGCGAAACCAATAAGCCAACTCTTCATAGGCAGAGTTTTCCACATCCAAGCGATAGGCTTCACGATAATCACTCAAAAATGGGTAGCAAACAAATGCTTCTTTGATTTCCGGTGCAACAGCCGCACAAATCAAGGCCAAAGCCCCGCCTTGTGAGGCACCATAAGCATACAGTTGGCTGGTATCCACTTGCGGTTCAGCCACCATGATTCTTGTCAATTGGTAAATATCGAGAAAGACATTTCGATAAAACAAAGCCTTTGGTCCCGACTCCACGCCTCGGATGATATGGCCTTTTAGACTGGTTTTCGTGATCAAGCCTACATCTTCTGATAACCCGCCTTGTCCCCTGACATCCAATGCCACTACCCAAAAGCCTTCAGCAGCCATCGCGACCTTATCGGACCAGTCCCCAGCATCGGTATGGTACCCATGAAATTGAAATAAGAGGGGGGCTTTTTTTGGTGGATGCTTTGGCCGAATGAGCTGACAATGGATAGTCGCTCCTTGAACACCTGTGAAAGTCAAATCAAAGGCTTCAGCTACGGAAGAAGGCAAGGGATGGGGCTCTAGGTGATAGTCCGTCCCCAAAGCGGCTACTTCTTGAAACCCTGCCTGCCAAAAGTCTTCAAAATCAGCTGGTTTTCGCTGACTTCCTTGATAGCTTTGCCACAATTTTTGGGCATCTGTTGCATACATTAAGCTTGCTCCTTTCGTAAGTAATAGTTAGCCACAGCCCCTATCAGATTGGCATCTTGTTGAAACTGACAAATCTTCACTGTAATCTGTTGGTCCTCTGAGTGATGTTGTTGCTGTAGCAAACGCAATTGGGCTTGTACTGGCGCCAATAAATCTTTCCGCCTTGAGAGACCTCCCCCGAGACAGACGACTTCCGGATCGACTACCAAGCAGACGTTGTAAATACCAATCGCCAAAGCTCGATGCAATTGTTGGACTTCTTGCTGGGCTAATGGATCGCCAGTGGCCGCCAAGTCAAATAGTTCTCGGCCGGTAATCCCCGGTACCAAGCCTTTTTGCGTGGAATAGCGCTTTGCTGCATGAACGGGACTTGCCAGTTCACTTAAGGTTTGACCGTTTTCTGTCAGCATGTAGCCAAACTCGCCACCAAATAAACTCTGGCCCTTGACTAGGTTGCCCTCCAACACTACGGCGCCACCGATTCCCGAACCAATGATGAAAGAAACAGCGCTTTTGGCCCCTTTGGCAGCTCCATAAAAAGCTTCGGCTAATCCGGCACAGTTGGCATCATTTTCCACAAAAACTGGTTTTCCCAATAAGTCTGTCAGTTCTGCTACAAAGGGCATCCGGTGAATATAAGGAATCGCACTATAACCACCAATAATCCCCGCCTCACTATCGACAGCTCCCGGCACACTGATCGTCACCGCTTCAATCGGCTCCTGACTGCAACTAGCCAGATTGTGCAACGTGGCTTTGAGTCCGGCCTTCATCTGCTTCCAAGTCGCAGGTGTCACAAAGGAGCCGTTGCCAGTCAAGGCTTCTGCTTCCCAGAGGGCATATTTGACACCCGTCCCTCCGATATCAATTGCTAAAATACTCAAGAACTTCCCCTACTTTCTCAACCAACTTACCTACCCTATTTTTTATCGTAAGTAGTCATTTAAATTTTAAGTCTATACTTTTTGAATTTGAAAATCAAAAGAAAAAGCGGAAAGGTTGTTTTCCGCTTACTTATTCTCTTGTTAAGACGAACTCCACCGAAAAGCTGTCATAACGGTGAACTGAAATGGAGTACTCAAAAGCGACCCCTGTGTCAAAATAGGCGATTTGCTCCGCCACTGCCACCGGATCCCCCGGTTCCAATTCCAGATACTGTTGTTCGATCTCAGTCGCCTTACGCACACTGATGCGTCGATGACCACTTTGGATTTTTAAACCGAGATCGCCTTCGATATATTCATAGATGGAGCCTTCGATATTGGCTTTTTTTAAGCCTGGAATCAAATCGATAGGCATGTACATTTTTTCAATAACGAGTGGCTTGCCGTCGATGTAACGAGCCCGATAAATATCATAGACAAAGGTATCCTCTTGCATATTCAACTTGTTTTTAACCAAGTCATCCGCCTCTACTACCTTAAACTCCAAAATTTGACTTTTAACTTCTTTTCCTGGATTCAGAGCAGTCGTCCCACGAAATTGATTCGCCACCGCGATGCGTTCCATTTCATCAGTGGCCAAATCTTTGACAAAAGTACCAGATCCACGACGTTTGATAATCAATCCCTCTGACACTAACATATCCAAGGCTTTTTTCACCGTCATCTTACTAGCGTCATATTCCACACAAAGATCTTTTTCGAAGGGAATTTGTTGATTTGCTTGATACACACCTTCCAGTATCTTCTTACGGATATCACTGGAAATAAGGATATATTTTTTCATCGTCATGTTTCCTCCACTTATGGCTTGTCCTAACATCTTATCCTATCTGCTACCGAATGGGAAGAGCCGGCCCCTGTTCTTTTGAGATTATTTACCTACTCGTCGTAAATGATACAGCTGAGATGCATAATCTCCGGGCAATTGCCGGGACCAATAGTCTTGTGGGCGACCGATATAATTGCCTCCCATAAGCAAACCAATGCTGGATAGATCCTTACCAGAACGCAATTGGGGCTGTTGATTGATTTGGTAGCTGGCTTCTAAATCTAAACCAGTCAATAACAAACGGCGATATGCCGGATTCGGTTTACCCAACACTTGATAATCCGCCACCAACGCTTCACTCAAATCTTTTGAAACCACCATCCAACTACACTGCGTATCATCAAAGGGGCTATTCAGGCGATAAAAACGTCCTTCATGGATCAGTTCTCGGTATTCTTTAAAGGTAACAATTGCCGCTTTCACCTGCTGCAGCTCATCATCGGACATCTTGGTAATATCCAGCTCCAGACCATAGGTGCCAAACATTGCCACCTGATTACGAAACGTCAGCCCTGGCGAACGTCCTACTTGATGATTGGGGACTTGCGACAAGTGACTACCAATACTGGCTAATGGATAAACTAGTGAAGCCCCGTATTGGATTTTCAAACGCTCGACGCCATCGGTATCATCACTGGCCCAAGTTTGAGGCGCATAGTAGAGTAAACCAGGATCAAAACGACCGCCACCACCAGCACAAGATTCAATCAACAAATCAGGGTATTTAGCTAAGATTTTTTCATACAGGTCGTAAACACCTAAAATATAGCGATGGAACAACTCCCCTTGATTCCTAGCGGCGAGATAATTGGAAAATGGTTCTGAAATATAGCGATTCATATCCCATTTCAAGTAGCTAATTTTGCCACAGGCGAGAACGCCATCTATTTGCTGAAAAATCGTCGCCACCACATCTGGGTTGCTAAAATCCAAAACAAACTGATTTCGTCCATGGGAGATTCGCTTCTCAGGATTGCCGATTACCCATTCAGGGTGCTCTTGATACATTGGGGTATCTTCAGAAATCATTTCCGGTTCAAACCAGAGTCCAAATGCCAAGCCTAATTGATTGATTTTCGTTGCAAAAGCAGCGATTCCCTCTGGTATTTTGGCTTGTTGTACCTGCCAGTTTCCTAAAGAACCAGCATCACTATTCCGCGTACCAAACCAACCATCATCCAACACGAACAGGTCCACACCGATTGCCGCCGCTTTTTTAGCGATTTGCAATAATTTCTCACTGTCAAAATCAAAATAAGTGGCTTCCCAATTATTGATTAAAACCGGCCGTTTTTTATGAGACCAGCGAGGTGAGATCAGGTGCTCTTGGAAAAAATGATGGAAGCTTTGACTCATCCCATTAAAACCGGCCTCACTGTATACCAGTACTGCTTCCGGTGTCAAAAATGAACTTTCAGGGGTCAATTGCCAAGCAAATTCAAAAGGATTGATCCCCATTTGAATTCGCAAAATATCATACGTATCCAACTGCAAGCGCGCCACAAAATTACCACTATAAATCAAGCTAAAGCCATAAACCTTCCCTTGTTCTTCTGTCGCATTGGCTTCACAAACAGCCAGAAAAGGATTGTGGATATGACTGCTGGCGCCACGAGTGCTGCTAACTTCTTGCACACCATAAGCGATGGGACTTCTACTAATCTGGGTTTCTCTCGCCCAAGCACCGTCCAAATGTAGCCAGTCATAGTGCTGATTTGGAAGATCCAAATTAAAACTCAGACAGTCCAACAGCTCATAAGTCGTCTCACTAGGATTGATGATCTTCATTTGTCTGGTCACCACGGCCTCTTCACCAAACAAAGTATAGTAAAGCTCCACCTGCAACGGGGAATAGCGATCTTGCAAAGTGATAATCAAGGTCTCTCCCGTTTCTCCAAAACTGCCAGGTAAACCAGAAAGGGCCTGTTTCCCTGATTCAATCCGATAGTCTTGATAGGTAAAGTGACTAATGCGATCTCCCTCTGGATAGCGCACCCGTAACATCGGATAGCGAAAATCAGTGGTACCATAAACACCCACTTCTTGTTTGATGTGTTCCAAAGACGTGGTGTAGTTTTGCTTGATCTGGTTGTTAGCGGGTCGTATTTCTCTTTCAATCAAAAAATCATAGTGCTCATAATGAGGAATACTGCTACCAAAATACAGTTGTTCTAAAACCTCTAACTCTTCCATCACTCGAAAAATATAACTAATGTGCTGATTTTTTAGGTGAAATTCTTTTCTTTCAGGATTGACATGAATCATGAGTTTTTCCTTCCATTTCACGATATTTTTGCGCGCCTTTTTTCAGTAAATAAGCCACCCCACCAGGAGCCACTAAGAAAAACAACAGGGGACTAACCGGTAGCAACAGGAGCCAAAAGGCATAGGTGCCCAGGATGAAGCCATTTAGCAAACTGGGCCGTAGCGTCTGAAGCAATAGCTGGTAGCCGATCGCAACAGGAGCTCCCTTCGATTCGTCATCCGCCACGGTCCCTAAGACCCAGTGAGCACTGTAGAGCAAGAAAAGAAGCAGTGATAAGCCTCCTATCACTTTAAAAAGCAAGCCTAGCGAAGTGCTGCCGAGCCAAGCACCAGCTAAAAAGAGGGCCAAGGCCAGAAAGATTCCCACCGAAAGAACTTTTTCCCACAGTTTCGTTGCTGGCAACTTCTCAGTCAAGCGCCAGAGCTTTTCTTGTAAAGCCTCTGGATGATCGACACAAAGGACTAACTTTTTCTGGCTACTAACCCAGCCATAAATCAAGCCACCAGTGACTAACCAGCCCCAAAAATGCAAGGAACACTTCACTAGGACATAGAGTAACTCCACTACAGCTACCAATTTACTGGACTTCTCGGTCATCTGTTTGCCTCCTTTTTCAGCAAGTTATTTCACAGAACCAGCCACACCATTGTAAATGTATTTTTGCAAAGCCAAGAAGACAATTAAAATCGGTAAAATAACAATAATTACCCCGGCTAAGATCACTGGCCAGTTGGTTCCATACGGGCCTTTAAATGCGAAGAGGGCAGTGGAGATTACTTTTAGTTTACGATCAGGCATATACAAGAAAGGATTGTAGAAATCGTTGTAAACACCCACACCACTGATGATCAGCATGGTGACAATCGGCGCCTTTAAGTTGGGCAAAATAATCCGCCAAAAGATACCAAAATAATTGGCTCCATCCAAATAGGCCGATTCATCTAAAGAGACTGGAATTTCATCTAAGTATTGCAAAAAGACATAGATGGAGATCACATCGGTTCCCAAGTTTAGTAAAATAACTGACCAAATCGTGTTGAACAAGCCAATGCCTTCGATGATTTGGAACGTCGCTACCTGACTAGTAATACCAGGAATCAACATCGCCATCATAAACAAAGCCATAATCGGTTTCTTTAGTTTGAAATCAAAACGACTCATGACATAGGCAAACATCGAACCTAACAAGAGTTTTCCCACCATGCTAATAGCAAAAATAAGCAAGGTGTTTTTAAAACCAGTCAACATTTGACCATTGATAAAGGCCGTTTTGTAGTTGCTAAAGTCCAAGGATTTTGGCAGCGACAAGACACCAGTAGACAAGAATTCATTGTTGGATTTAAAAGAGCCAATAAAAACCACCAAGATTGGTAATACGGCAACGACTGCCCCAATGATCAAGATTAAATATTGAACGATCCGTCCAATAGATAACTGTTTTTTCATCTGCTACGCCTCCTTCTCGCTGATAAATTTGCGTTGAATCAAGGTCACCACTAAGACAATCACAAGTAAAATAACGGCCATCGCTGAAGCTAAACCGACTTTATTGTACTTGAAGGCAGTATCGATGGTTTGGATGACAAAAGTCATGGTGCCATTGGAGCCTCCAGTCATAATGTATGGAATATCAAAGACACTCAAGGAGCCGCTGATGCCTAAAATCAAGTTTAGAAAGATGATTTTACGAATACTCGGTACGATGATATAGCGGAACTCATCCCAACGATTCGCCCCATCGATCTCAGCTGCTTCATAAACTTCTGGATTGACCGACTGGATTGCACCTAGAAAAATCAAAAAGTTAAAACCGGTATAACGCCACAAGGAGGTAAAGGCCAAGGAAATATTATTGATGGAGCGATCCCCTAGCCATAGCCGAATTTGACTATCCAACCCTAGCGCTGATAGCACCGTATCCAAAGTACCGCCACCTTTGAAGAAGTACAAGAAAATAAAGCCGATTGCTACCCCATTTAATAAATAAGGGAAAAATAAAATTCCCTTCCAAAAATTGGCAAATTTTACCTTAAAGGACAAAATCGTTGCAAACAATAGCGCGACACCCAATTGTAAAAACGTCGCGAAGAAATAGTACAAGCTAGTTTTGAAAACAGTGAAATATTTGGGATTGGTTAAAACCGTCTTGTAGTTATCTAGTCCGACAAATTTACTATCTGGGGAATAACCATTCCACTCCGTCAAACTGTACTGGAACATCTTCACCAACGGATAATAAGATAACAATAATAACAACAACACCGGAATAATGGTAAAGGTAAAGATCAAGATTCGTTTTTCGGTTTTTTGGCTAAAACGGGATTTTTTCACCGTCTTATTCATGGTCAACTCTCCCTGTTTATTCATGTTGGCTCCTCCTTATTCTAAAACTCCCCATATCGACCACAATCTGCAATCGCTATGTACGCCCCTTTGATCGTATCCTACAAAAGCGTCACTACCAAGGTAAGCTTTTTTGACGACACGATACTTTTGTCTGGCACACGTTGCCAGACAAAAGTGAGTGCCTACCAGCAACACTAGTGGTTACTACCCATCAACCAAAAGTCTTTGACCGACTACTAGGCTGCCTTCTCAAAAATTTTTATTCTCCCACGGCGGCCATCGCATCTGACCAGCGTTTGTTGAAGTCTTTCATAATCGCTTCGAAGCTTTCGTTTGAGTTGCCGACTGCTGCATCGATGATTCGTTGTTTTTCAGCATCGGTAGTGCCCACACCTAATTCAGATTGGTCATTGATAGCGCTAAATAAAGATTCTTTGCCGGCTGGTGCTGGGTTTTCTTCCATTAGTTCAACCCCAGCATCTTGGGCCGCTTTCAATGATTCTGGATAATCAGCACCGATCTTGGCAGACAAGCCCCCATTTTCTTCGGCGTAGTCTGATTCATTGACTAACCAATCGATCAGTTTGCGTGCTGCCTCTTTGTGTTTGCTGTGAACATTGATCCCATAGTTGTAGTCTGCTCCGATTGGCAAGTATTGTTTGCCATCTTCAGCAGTCATTGGAAATGGTTGGAAGATGATGTCCTCAGCAGTATCAGCATTGATGTCTTTGACTTGTGGAACCGCCCAACTTCCCAAAACCATAATCCCGATCTTCCCATTAGCCATATCAACTTTTGATTGTTCCCAATCAGATGTCGTGGGGTCAGCCTCAATCAACCCTTGATTGCTAACATCGTACAAGGTTTTATAAATCGTGTTCATCACTTTACCTGTTGCAAATGGTTCTTTGTCTGAAGTCATCTTATTGGTAAAATCTTTATCCCCAGAAGCGCCACTGCGGACAAAATCCCAGTTTGACAAAGTCCAACCAGCCGCATAGTTCGTGTACAGTGGTGTCACTTCAGCATTTTTTTCTTTGATGGTTTTTAAGGCTGCGACAAAATCTTCAGGAGTCTGCGGAAATTCGTCAATCCCAGCATCTTTAAAGACTTTTTGATTGACTACCATCCCAGTGGCATTCATCTGTGATGGCAATCCGTAGCTTGTCCCATCATAGGAACGATCGTTTAAGCCCATATAATCTTTGCTGAGCTCTTCTTTTTTACCAAGGGGTTCAAAAAAGTTCCCGTAATCTTCTGGCTTGATATCTCCTGGAATCATCAAGACATCCCCGTACTCTTCACTATTCATTCGGGTTTTGATTTGACCAGCATAATCTGTAATCGTTTGAATTTCGACTTTGATATCTGGGTATTTCTCATTGAATTTTGCCATATATTCATCCCATTTTCCGTTGGTTTCCCAGTCGGTTTTGTGGTTGATGAAGGTAATGGTCTCCGTTTTCCCGCCATCCTTGCCATTGGCGGCATCTTTGTTGTTTCCACACGCCCCTAAAACTAAACCTGCTGCCCCCAAGACGACGATTGAACCTAGCATTTTTTTCTTCATGTTACTTTCCTCCTAAAATTAATAAATGAAGTGCTGTTACCAAAAACTGTTCATGCCTTGTTACTAAGTGTGTTGCAAAGAGAAAACGATTACAAGCTCATAATACTATATTTTTTATTTAAAGTATATACTTTTATGAAAATTATTTTGTACTTTTATAAAATTCGCGAATGATCTTCGCCGCCGGTTTGCCATAAACCCCATAATCATCGTCTTTAAGGGCCGCCTCACGAGGATACAGCTGCGCTTTCCAGTCCCAAATACCGAAGCCTTGTACCCAGTTTCTCTTGTCACAAGCAGTAAACATCCTTTGAAACCATTGAGATTGAGCCAACATGCTGACCTCTCCTGGCAACCCCCAATCATTGGGAAGATATTGACTACCCTCACGACTTGGACAACCTGCTTCACAAAAGAAGAAAGGTTTTTGGTGATGCTTCACCACTTTTTCAATTCGATCCAATTCTTGCTCCCATTTGTCAATCGGATAATACCCAGAGGAAGAAATGACATCCACTGCATCCCACCAAGTTAGCTGATCTTCTTGATACTTGTCGCAGTTATACGTCAGAAGACCATGGTAATGCTGACGTATCTGGGAAATGGTTTCACGCCACTGCGCATCCCGGCGATCACTATTAACCAATTCACAACCGACAACCAACATGACACACCCCGTCTCTTCGGCGAGTCGGGCATAGTGATTCAAGTAGTCACGATAGGCGTCAAACCATTGACTCCAAGTCGGTTCACAGGGAACATCGTGATCAAAAAAATTGATATGGGCTCGCCACGTACCATCTGCCACATTGACCATGGGTTTTAAGATAACTTTCAACCCAATTTCCTGCGCATAAGCAATCATCCCTTTCACCTCTGCATCTGATAAAACGCTATCACTTTGCCAATCGATTTTGGTAGCTTGAGGATGAGCTTGGGTGACAGTAATTGGTAATATCACATGACTTACAGCTAATTCTTCTTTCATCTTCCGCAACGATTCTCGGCTCATGGGGTCTTGCCAATCTCCTCGCTGGCTCATAAACCCAAAAGTCATCCCATTGATTGTTTCCATCTTTTCACTTCTCCACCTTTCTTTTTTGTAATCGATTTCAATTCCATATTGTAAAGGAGGGAGTCAAAAAATTCAATATAAATATATACTTTTCATTCTAATGATTTATACAACGTGATATAGTAGGTGTAATAAAACTGGAGGTGTTTTTTTGGATAAGAAGAAATTGTACACACAGCTCACACAACAAATCCTCCCCTTCTGGCAAGGTGAGATGGATCTGATTCACGGTGGTTTTTACGGCCGTCGGAATTTTAACTTACAAACAGATGCCACTGCGAATAAAAGCTGCTTGATGAACGCCCGGTATTTATGGAGTTTTAGTCATTGCTACCGTATTTTGCAAGACACGCCTGTTAAAAAGTCATTTTTGACTAGTCTAAAAGCCGCAGCAACCCACGCCTATGAATTTCTCCGACAAGCTTGTTGGGATCAAGAGAACCAGGGAATTTTCTGGGAAGCAACCGCAACAGGTGCGCTCTTTGCGTCCCATAAAAGCACCTACGCGAATAGTTTTGCCCTCTACGGCCTCAGTGAGTTTTACTTGGCCTTTCAAGATCCATCTGCACTAGCGATGGCAACGACCCTCTTTGATCTGCTGGAAAAGAAGACTTATAATCCTGTGACAAATGGTTACCAGGAGGATTTTGCTCGTGACTGGTCCCCCATCTTTCCCCAATCGATTGGCCATAGCAATTTACCAGAGCTAGCCTTTACCACCAATACTCATTTGCACCTTTTGGAAGCATACACCAATTTCTATCTGACGATGCCAACAGCCCCAGTCAAAGCTGCGCTACAAAGATTACTCACCATTTTTACCGATAACATTGCAACACCAACAGGCTGCTTCCAATTTTTCAATGCTAGTTGGCAGCCTTTAACCCAGGAAATCAGTTTTAGTCACGATATTGAAACCAGCTGGCTATTGCAGCGGACCTTGACTGTTACTGGGATCACAGATATGCAAGTTCGGGCCCTCATCGAAAATCTTGGCAAGCAGGTAGCGGCAAATGGCCTCGATGACAATGGCATCATCCGGGATCATTCAAATGATTTAAAGGCTCCAACTAGAAAAACTTGGTGGGCGCTAGCTGAAGCAATCATTGGCTTTTATAATCTCTACCAATTAACTGGTGACGAGGCTTATCATGAGTTGGCTACTTGCCACTTCAACATGGTACAACGAAACTTTATCGATCCTCGACCCAACAGTGAGTGGTATGCCTATCTGAACAATGACGGGCGACCAGATTTCACTGAAGATATCGCCAACGCCTGGAAAGGACCGTATCATACCTGTCGCATGTATACTGAAATGCTCACACGTCTCCCCTGACAAGAACTCGTTTAGCTGTCGAGAATTAAGGCGGAATCGACACGTGGTAATCTTTATCATATATCGGTTTCACTTTAATTTTAGAAAATGCTAGTTGAATTAAGCAAAAGTCGCTAAATCCAACTGACTGCGGTAGTTGAGCAAGTTTGTGAAGCCAGATATTTTTAGACATGGTATTACGGGATTTTCACTTGTGAAAATTTTACAATATCTTTATCCATCAAAAAAGACTACCCATGATTTTTCATGGGTAGTCTTTTTTGATAGATAATTTAGTTTAACTGTAATCTTGTTACCTCTTGGAACGTGGGATGCAGCACTGGACGACTTATTTTTGATCCTTCTCTTTGAAATCATCCACGATATCGTTGACTTTTTCAGCGACATCATCCGCTGCTTCTTTGACTTTTTCTTTGATTTTACCAAGTCCCTGTTGTGCTTTTCCTTTTAGCTCTTCTGATTCATCTCCAGTGACTTTTCCCTTGAGCTCCGTTGCTTTGCCTTTTACTTCATCTTTGTCAACCATTCTAATATCCTCCTTTAGAAAATAAAATGATCATTCTACTAATTAAATTACCATTACTTCATAAAATAATGAAGTATTCTGCTTATGTCAGATTAGCTTTTCCTAATAGGATAGGTCTTTTGCCTAGTGGCTGATTATTGCAAAAGTGCTGATCTCCAGCAACTAACTTAGAATCGACCAATAAAAACTCCCTTTCCCATCGATATCCAAAAATGGAAAGCAAACCGATAGAATAAAGGCGCTATTTGAGCTATAACCGATGATAGCAGCTAAGAAATATTTTTATCCTCCAACAAAACATTTCCAACTGAATTCATTAGTAGCATTCAAAGCCGTATTTATCATTAGCATTTAGTCGATACAAAAAAAGCCCCCCACGAGTGATTGTTGACTCATGAGGATGGCTTGATATGTCTTGAAGATAGTAAACTTTTTTAGGGTTCTATGCACATTGAGATGATCAATCGTTTATTGGCCAGCGTCCTCTAAGCAATGGGCAAATTTTGCTAGCACGGTTTGAATTTCTTGGTCCCAAAACACCCAATTATGGGTACCGGGATGTTCCTGATACTCATAATTGGCAAATTGTGATTGCCATTGTCGGGCATATTGGCGATTGACTGAAAGCAAAAAGTCTTCGGTACCACAGGATTGATAGAGACAAAGGTTCTGAGCTGTAGCTTGGTGTTTTGCAGTAATCGCTTGTAAGTCATTTTCGCTACCTTTGACAGCTGCTAAACTACCAAAAATTCTAGTGAAACGTTTATCGCGACTAGGATCGTTTTCCCAAAGGTTCACAACATCCAGTGCACCAGATAAAGCTGCAGCACCGCGAAATTGATTAGGATAACTGAGGGCCCATTTGAATGCACCGTATCCGCCCATCGAAAGTCCCGCCACGAAAGTCGCTTCCGGTCGCGGGCTAACAGGAAACCATTGTTGGATGAAGGCTGGTAATTCCTGGGTTAGAAAATCAAAGTAGGCTTCTCCCTGAAACATATTGGTGTAATAACTCAACTCGACTTGAGGCATCACAATGATAAAAGGATACTCATTACCATAACGAGCCAAGGAAGTATTATCCATCCAAGCGTGACAGTCATCAGACCAGCCGTGGAGCAAATACAAAACGGGATAGTGGGCCCGCTTGACTTGCGGTAAGAAAACATTGACCGAGGTACCTTTTCCTAAAATTTGCGATGAAAAATGAATATGGTTGATAGCCATCTTTAGCGGTTTCCTTTCACGGACATGATTTACCAGCGACAAAGGAAGTATAGATGACTTCATCTTCTGCTGGCTTTCCTTGAATCAGTTGCACAATCTTCTCAGCAGCTACCATGCCCCAACGATGCTTGGAGTAGGCAATCGTGGCCAATCGTGGATTCATAAACGTACCCAACTCGATATTATCAAACCCAATCAAGCGAATCTCTTTACCAATCTCTTCCGGCCGGTGAGCAAAATATTTATAAATCCCCACTGCCATTTCATCATTGAAACTGAAAATATCTACCGGAAATGTCGGATTAGTGGCCATGATTTCAGCCGCTGCTTGGTAGCCCGAAGGTTCAGTAAAGTCTCCTTGAACTACCTGATAATCGATACCAAATCGATTTAACTCTTTGACACTAGCCTGGTAACGTTCTTGACTATCATAGCCATCAGGTCCTGTCACGAGAAAGACTTTTTGACTAGCAATATCCGCAAACTTACTAATCGCTAACGTCGCCCCACCTTTATTATCTAAAAGTACTTTGCAGACGGATGCTTGATCAATTTCCCGGTCCAATACCACCAATGGTTGTTTTTGCTTGCCTAGTTGATTGATTTCCGCAGTTTGAAACGTCCAATCAAGGATAATGGCCCCATCGATCATCCGTTCAGGGATGAACAGATGGGAGCGCTGGCCACTACAGACGATCATTTCATAATCAAAAGTGGCCAATCCCCGCTTAATCCCATCCAGTAGTTCCCCATAAAAGCTACCGCCGTAATCGGCTAGGTAGACACCAACAATATTGGTTTGTTGCTTTTTCAGAGTGCGGGCTGCCATGTTGGGAACGTAATTCATCTCGCGAGCAATTGCTTCTATTTTTTTGCGGGTTTGGTCCGTCACTTTAGGGCTCCCATTTAATGCATACGAGACAGTGGAAATGGACACTCCTGCGGCCTTCGCGATATCTTTAATTCCTACCATGTGCTTCACTCCTATAGTTTGTTGCTTTTAGCAATAGATAATCAGCTGTGCGTCAGCAGTTAGCCTAGCTTCTAACTCACCCTTGGCAATGGTTAAGCCTCCTGGACGATACGGATTTTTCTCGATTGTCGTCGGCAACGCTTCACCGTTTAGCTCTAGCCCGCGTTTTCCTTGATTGATACGATATAAAATCGTCACTTGTTCTTTTCCTAGACGGTAGTTTAATTGCAACCCATCCAAGCTAGCCGGTAACACCGGATCAAAAATATAGTGATTACAATCTTGGCGGATGCCCAAAACATTGCTTAGCATTTGGTTCATGAAAATCCCCGGACCGCTGGAATAAATACGCCAGCCACCTTTAACATTTACGCTACCATCTCTTAGTTTATCAAAGTTTTCTTGCGCTTCATACCTTGTTTTGAAATCGCCATCAGAACTTGAAAAATAGACATTGGCTTGTCGCAACATGGCATTAGGTATGTGTTGCTGGATTTGAATCGGATTGATGATTTGCAAAGCATGCCATGTTTCATCAGCTTTTCCTAGTTTAGCCATTGCTTCTGTAAACCGAATGTGGGCATGGACATATTGCAAGCCAATTTCTCGACCAAAGTTTGCCGCTTGTTCCGCACGTTTGAAATAAGTGCTGACACCACCGGCATAAGTTGCCGGGCGATTCATCAAGCGAACCCCATCTGGAAACTGAAGAAATTCCTTAATGACAGCTAGGTGATCCACCGCTTGTTCTGGGGTTAATAATTCGGCAATCATGCTACGGGTCATAGGCAACAAACGATACGTGATGCCGGTTTTTTGATCAGTAGGGTGAATGATAAATTCAAATTGTTGCTCCTCATTTTGCAAGACAAAACCTGGTAAGATGCCTGCTGGTGCCATAATTCTTTGGTAATCGGCTTTAATTCCTGTCGCAAGTTCCTGCAAATGCTGACTATAATCCGGTACCACTGACTGTAACCCTTGCGCCAGCTTCGTGATGACTTGATAAGTCAAGGCTACCGTCCAAGTGCTCGCCATTTGATGTTTCAGACGTTGGTCATTAGGCTGTAACGTATCGTCCCAATCGCCATCCCCATAGCAAGACAGCATCGTCCCTGGCAAGAAATGACTTTCAATATACCCCACTTCTTTTTGCAAATGTTCTAACAAGGAAGCAGTTTGGCTCGTCTTCAAGAAGGTGCCACGATCAGTATAAGGAATTTGTAAATCCAAAATACCGTAATCGCCGGTATAAGCCAGGTAATCAGCGACGACTTTCATCGGCCAAACGATGACATCCCCGTGGCTTTCATCAGCTTTTTGAGTTTCATAGCGATCAAACATAAACCATTGAGGCCAATTGCCATCATCTGCAAATTGATTGGCAAAGACATGTTGGATGATGCTGGCAACAACTTCCGGCCGATCCAAAGCGAAGAAAAATTCCGTCGGTCCTTGTGACACATCCCGTGTTCCCCAAGCGGCACCACCATATTGCTCCAACCCGTGAGGTGACAGATAGTGCACCAACATATTATGACAATACCAGCGGGTCAAGGTATTGAAACTAGCAACTTCTTCATGAGGATGGCTCAGTTGGAAATGACGTAGCAAATCATCAACAAAAGCTGCATAAGCTGCATCCTCAGTCGCTACATCCGTATCTTGTGCTACAAATGCGCCCCCCTCCAAGTTTCCTTGGATGACAATTTCTAAATCTGGGGTATCGTCAAAAACTAGGCAGACTAATTCGGGTGTATCTGCACTGACTCCCAAAATACTTTCATCTGTCACCGTAAAGTCTTGACTGGTTTGGAGGTAAAAAGTCAAGTCTGGGTATTCACTGGCTATCAATGATTCTGATGCGGCAGTAAGTTTCAGTTGCTTATCTTCTTGAGTCAACTGGTAACTTTGGGTTTCGCCAGCTCCCATGATGAAGTGATTGGTCAGGAGCAGTTGATACGAGCGTTGGTTACGACTGGTAAACCGCGTCCGAATTTCACGACCTGCGGCCAAGGTATAAGTGGTGATAGTCAATAAATCACCTTGATACACGTAATACCAAGTCGCCGAATTCAGACCCATTTCAAAGGCTGAAGCCAACCCTAAAAGGTGCCATTTACCCCCGTCTTTTAGATAAATCCGTTGGCCAGAATGCGTCATAGCATTTAAAGAGTTGCGGCTATTACTCATGAGTTTATTGACATTAGTATTGCCTAAAACGATTTGCGAATTAAAGAGCCCAAACATATAGACGGTGGTACTCATCAAAGGTGTATCCACAGTCAGCTCTTCACCACTGAGTAAGATATGCCCGTGGGAACGTTCCATCTGTAATTCTTTTTCTTGTAAAACCACATGATGATGATTCAAAGTGAAAAAGGAATACAGTTGTTCCTCTTGCCATTCTTCCAACTGTCTTTCAGGATAAAGCGTTTCAAGTAGCTCCGCCGTCAGGGGTTCACCACTGATGACTTCCCCCAACTGATCTTTTTTGGCACTGGTGATCCCAGCAGCAACTGCGTCTTGTGGCAACATCGCAGGTCGAGCGGCTTTGACTTGGTCCAATGGCAGTACCAACTCAGAAACAGCAGTTGGATGATCTTCCTGAAAAACGCCATAAAAATCCAAGTCTTGGGGCTGATCCAAAGTCATTTTACCGGTTTGAAAAGCCAAGTAAGCAAACTCATATTGATAGACTTGATTTGGCAAATAAGCCATCGTTAAGGCTTGAGGTTGATGGGTTAATTCATAAGCTTTGCCAAAGAACTGATAGCCATCAGTTGCATAGCCAATCGCCCCTTGCAACAACCCCATTTGAACAACAGGAAATTTTCCGGCTTGGGGTTGATTTTGGCGGGAGACGATATGATAGCCACCTTCGACTTCCAGTACATGGTGATCAATATATTGTGAGACATAGGCTTCGTTGGATTGTACCGCACCTGCTGCAGCATTCCCTAGGTCTTGACCCACTAGCAAGTCTACAGTTTCCCCTTGGCCACTTAAATTGACCGACCAAAACCAAGTATTGTCTGCTCCAAGGCTAAATTGCACTTGGTAGCTGATATTGCCGGCCTTTCCTTGCCAATACAAAGCAGTTTCCGTATGGGAAAAACGGCTAGCGGCATTCGAGCCAATCAGTGGGGTCACCTGCAAACCAGTGTCGGTATACTCCCGCAAATACAGTTGGTTCAAGCTACCATCTAAAGGATTGCCATTTAATTGATTGATCATAATGGCTTCATTTGCTTCTAACAGGTATAAGTCTCCTGATGATAAAAAGGTTGCTTTTAACTCACCTTTTGTTAGGGTTATCTTCGGCATTTTTGATCCTCGTTTCTTATTTAATCAATTGGAAATCGCTGCTGAGACCACTGACACTACTGCCACCAATCGTTAAGGTAAAACTACCAGCATCACTAGAAGCGATTTGATTTGGATGAACATAGCGCAACAAGTCTTCCGTAATCGTAAAACGAACCGCCTTACTTTCGCCAGCAGCCAAAGAGACTTTTTGGAAACCTTTCAGTTCTTTAAGTGGGCGGACCACTTCACCGACTAAATCCCGTAGATACAGTTGGACCGTTTCCACACCAGCTACCGCGCTATCGTTAGTGACAGTGACACTTGCTACCAGACTTTCTGAGGCAGTCATGGTATCGCTGCTTAATGTCAATTGGCTATAGTTGAAATTGCTATAGCTAAGCCCAAAACCAAAAGGATATTTCGCATAATTGCTGCAATCCAAGTATTTGGAAACATATTTTTCATCTGGCGCTGATTCGTAAGGGCGACCAGTGTTGTCCGTATTGTAATAGACAGGAACTTGTCCCACTGATTCCGGGAAGGACATCGACAAGCGACCTGAAGGGTTGACTGCTCCAGTCAGAATATTTTTCAAAGCATGGCCGGCTTCAGTACCAGGGAACCACGCTTCCACAATGGCTTTGGCACCATCCAACTCCCGCAAATCCAAGGGACGGCCATTATATAAAGTCACGATGACATTTTCATTTACTGCTAAGACTTTCTTGAAGAAGTCCAATTGAGCTTGTGGCAATCGTATATCCGTCCGGCTAGCAGCTTCCCCACTCATCCAGTCGGCTTCTCCTAAGGCCACGATCACTTTGTCAGCCGTTTTTGCCAAAGTGAGGGCTTCCGCAACAGCCGCTTCACTAGGAGTGAAATAATCAAAGGTTTCCGTACCACTGACAACGGATTGGTCTTTGGCAAATGCTTGGGATAAGGAGATAGCTTCAGCTTTTTGTCCTTGCCAAGACCAAGCGCCTAAGACATCGTTAGAAGCCGCAGCTGGTCCTACTAACGCAACTTTTTCAGTCGCTTTCAATGGCAACACCGCTTCATTTTTTAGCAAGACAATGGCTTTTTCAGCAATTTCTCGCGCTGCTTGACGATGATCCTCACACAAGATCAATGCAGCTTCAGCCGTTTCATCCGCCCCACGATAAGGATTTTCAAACAAGCCTAGATCATTTTTCAATTCCAAGATACGCAAGACTGCTTCATCGACTAAGCCAGCGTCAATCCGGCCTTCCGCAATCAATTCTGCCAAGTAATGGCTGTAAGTGGAAGTCATCATTTCGATATCGACCCCAGCTTTTATGGCTAATTCGGCAGCTTCTTTTTCGTTCGCAGCCACTCCGTGAGGAATCATTTCAGAGATTGCTCCCCAGTCGGAGATGACCGTGCCTTCAAAACCAAGATCGTCTCTTAGCACATCCCGGAAGAGCCATTTGTTCCCAGTGGCTGGAATACCATCGACGGTATTAAAGGAAGTCATGACCAATTTTGCACCAGCTTGAATCGCTGCATGATAACCTGGAAGGTAGGATTCGCGTAATTGTCTTTCGGACATGTTGACCGTGTTGTAATCACGACCAGCAATGGCTGCCCCATATGCTGCAAAGTGTTTGACACAAGCCGCCACACGCATGAAATCGTGGGTCAAATCCTCCCCTTGGTAACCTTTGACGAAAGCTTCGGCAAATCGGCTATTCAAAAATGGATCTTCCCCGGTGGATTCCATCACCCGCCCCCAACGTGGATCTCTAACTAAGTCCACCATTGGCGAAAAGGTCACGTGAAGCCCAGAAACCGCTGCTTCTTTTGCGGAAATTTCTGCCATTTTTTCCGCAGCCGCCACATCCCAAGTCGCACCTAAACCTAGAGGAATGGGGAAAATCGTCCGAAAGCCATGGATAATATCGGCCATCAACAAGGTTGGTATGTGCAAACGATTGTTTTCCATATAGCTTTTTTGAACCCGAATAGCTTCTTTCGCACCGGAAATCCCTAACGTCGAACCGGCATTTTTGATATTTTCTTCGGTTAAGTCCAGATCTCCCATCGGACCTGTTTTTTCTTCTGCTTTTTCAGAATAAAAAGCTGCCATCAATTGTTGCAATTGATCGATTTTCTCAGCTTGGGTCATCTGTCCTAGTAAATCTTGCAGTTGTGTTTTTTCCATTGTTTTCACCTAATCCTTTGTTTGAATAGTCATTGCTAGTGGAAAATGATCAGAAGGGAAGCGCCGATCACAGGCATCCGTCAGAACGCCTGTTTTCAAAGCTGCAAAACCTTTTAAGTAGATATAATCAATCTCTTCCAAGTCCTGCCAGCTAGTTTCATAATCGAAATTCTGGAAGGTCCCATCCGGTCCATAATGAGGGCTGGGACTGGTCGTCTTGCCGTTTTCAAATTGTGCTTGTACCAAGTGATGGACTTCATCTGTCGGCCAAGCATTGAAATCCCCTAATAAAATCGTAGGATAGTCAGCAATCTTATCCGCCAACTCCGTCAACAATACCTTCATTCCAGACATCCGAGCGGCCTCAGAGACATGATCCAAATGGACGTTGAGGACTAAGAATGGGGCACCCCCTACTTCTTGGAAAAGTCCCCATAAGCAAATCCGCGGATAGCCAGCTTCGGGATGAATACTTGGTTTATCAGGGGTTTCTGATAACCAAAAGAAGCCAGAGTCCAAAAGTTCGAGGGCTGGCCGATACAAGATGGCTAATCCTTCGCCAGTGCCATCGCCATCACGTTCGGCTGCTAGTACTTGATAATCTTTTAAACTAGTCAAATCTTCCACTTGATTCGGGCGTACTTCTTGCACCCCGACCAAATCCCAAGCGTGATAAGTCAGTAAACCCAAGACATAATCTTTCCGATAATCCCATTGCCACTGGCGGTCATAATCGGTATCTACTCGCACATTGTACGTTGCAATCTTCATCCTAATCCCTGCCTTACATGATTTCTTTCAATAATTGTATTTCTTGTGTTAATCGTTTTAAGCCGCCACCTTCATGGCCTTTCCCCCAAAAAACAGTCAGCTGTTTGGGACCAGCTAAGCGCTTATAGGTGGGGAAAAAATCCACCATTGGACAGGTAGTATCGTTGGTCGCGACCGATGCCCAAACTGGATTTTCAATCAGATGAGCGTAATGGCGAATATCAAACATCGCCATTGTTTGAAGTACTTGTTTTTGATCTGTTGGATGGGTGTTCAAATATTCCTTCATCACCCCATAAGACCCCGTCGCCGTCGCAATGCGATGTGGTAAATTCGATTGGCTTGGGACATTGGCAAATGTTCCTTGGATGGCTACTGGGCTCAAGCTGTTTACCATCAAAGCCAACCCACCGCCTTGGGAATTCCCATGGAGATAAACCCGGCTGGCGTCCAAACGTGGTAAGTTCTCTAAGACTTCAAATAAACGTAATTGATCTGCTACCATTCGGCGGAGGTAACTATCTTCCGGAGTCAATAGCCCTCGCCCCAAAGGCATGGGCATCGTCACGGTTTGATAAGGTACTTGGTCTAAAGTTGCACCACCTTGTCCCCGATTGTCGATTACCAAGCACCCGCAACCAATCGCTAACCAATGACTAAATTGTTGTGGGTTTTCAATCTGGGTTAGATAGCCTAAAAAGTCAATCACTACCGGCGTCGGTTGTGAGCTCTTGGGTTGAAGATACAAGCCATGGATGATTTCGCCTCCAAGGCTTTGGTATTGCATCGAAAAAGCTTCACCATTTGTAACTTCCACAGCAAGGGGGGTAAGGGTCAATTGCAAGGGAAGTTGGGCTAGTTCATCGGTTACCTGTTGCCAAAACTGGTTATTGTCCATCTGTTTTCACCAATACCTTATTGAAAAAAGTCACTTGCAAACAAACGCTAATCGCAAATCCGCTGACGAGGCAAAGCATCAGATTAACCTTTGCCAGCAAGAACAAAACCACCGCTGGAATCACAAATAAAATGATGCCATGAGCGGTACTGCTTAATAGTACATAGAAAGCTTCTTGCCCAGCTTCTTTCACCGATAGTGTCGAAAGACTAAAAATCACAGTAAAAATCGTGACAAACAAAAAGCTTAAGGCGGTCAAAACGATAACTAGAAAACCTAAGGCGGTAGAAAGACTCATGAAGACAAAGCCTATCCCAGCTACACCTAAGCCAAAAGCCAAGACGATAGCCGTTAATAAACTACCTCGTTTGACTTCTTGGAGGTTTTGGAAGTATTCACGAATGACACTGGTCTGTTTTTGCTGCAATAAGTTTTGGACGCCTCGATAAAGGGCGATAATCGCCGGTCCGGTAAACACTACCGTCCAAGCTGTCAATAAAAACAAGATATTTAAGATCAATAAATCAGCTAAAAAGGAAAAGGTCCGATAATACCAACCATCAAAGGAGAAGAATTTTTCAATCATAATAAGTAATAGGGGGCAGAACTCAGTTACTGCCCCCCTACCATCCTTTCTATTGGTGACTACTGTAATTTTTCGCGGTTATCAGCCATTTTTTCAGATTTGATGGCTTTAATTTCATCCCATTTATTGTCGTCTAAGAAAGTTTTGTATTCTGACAACGTCTTATCAAAGGCTTTTTCATCAGAAGCCCGAATCATGGAAATGACGCTGCTGTTCAATTTAGTTTCGATTGCTTCGTTTGAACGAGCTTCCGGCGTACCTAGATCTGGATTGATATTTTCAATGACAAAGTGTGGCACTAACTTGCCTTTGCCCCAAGCTTGCATTTGTGTCAAAGCATCTTCTGTTTTAACTTTCAAGGCATTGACCCGGTCGTTATTGAAATAGTTAAAACGGCTAATTCCGTATTTCTTGTTGTAAGCTTCGTTGTCGGTTTGTTCTAATTTAGCAACTTCTGGCAAGTAGTCGATTTTACCTTCATCATTGTAAGCATAAGTGACTCCTTCAACCCCATATTTCGTCAAAATTTGCCCAGGTTTGTCGATCAAGTAAGTAAACAATTGAGTCACTTTAGCAGGATCTTTGGCGTCTTTGGTAATGTAGTTGCTCAACCAACCAGAAATCCCAGTTTGGTTCATCGTCGGTTTCCGGCCACTAGTGCTAGAAGGCCCATCAATGGCGATGTAACGAGTTCCAGATTTCTTATTGAAATCATTGAAGTTCCCCCCTTGGCCGCTAGTACCAGCTACCAAGATTGTTGCATATTGACCACTCTTGACTTTTTCATCGTAAGTCGGGCCATCATCAGTAAAGCTATCATCAGAAATGTTGCCATCACGATAGACTTGATTCAACGTAGACAACCAAGTCAAGTATTCTTCATCCAAATTGCGGTCATAGTATTTTCCATCTTGGTCTTCCAAAGGCACCCCAAGGAAGTCTTGCAATTTGTCAGTGAAAGGACCAGCTGTATCGCCAACAGTCGTGAAGCCCATTGGAACCAAGTCAGGATATTTCGCAGCAATGTCTTTCATAGCTTTGACAAAGTTTTCTGGTTTTGTAATATCCGGTTTTCCGATAGCTTCATACACATCTTCGCGAATTACGAAGTTATCATTGACTGGAATATTGCCACTTTCATAATCAGCAGCTGTATTGGAGTAGTTTGGATAACCGTATGTTTTCCCATTGTCAAGGGAGTACCATTTGAAAGTATCTTTATTGACGACATTCATCAAATACGGATCATACTTTTTGGCTAAATCATTAAGGGAATAGGCCCAACTATCTGCTTTCAAGGCAGCTTGGCCAGTTTTGTTTGTCAAAGTAACGATATCTGGTAAGTCGCCGCCAGAGATCATCGCATTTAATTTCGAGTCATCCCCAGAAATAAATTCAACATCGATATTTAGATCTTTTTTGATTTGAGCGGTAGTGACATCTTCACCAAATGGCAGTGCAGTCCAGTCGGAGTTAATGTACCAAGTAATTTTTGTAGTCTCTTTTTTATTATCCAGTTTCCAAGCAGGCGTTTTTTCATCCAATTCGTAACGATCTTTAATAGAGAAGTCCGCGGAATCTTTGTCTTTGCTCCCACCGCCACAAGCTGCCAAGGCAAACAAGCTAGCTGCTAACAGTGAACCAGTTACTAATTTTTTCATCATTTCTACCTCTTTCTTTATTCTTTAACAGCACCGGCCATCATACCGCCGATGAAATGTTTTTGAAGTAATGGGTAAATCACTAAAATTGGAATAGTGGTGATAACGATGGTGGCCAGTTGCACCCCACGAGTCGTGGCTTGCACCACCACATCGGTACTCCCGCTTTCCGTCATGGTACTCAAATTGGATTGGACGATGATCTCATAAATTTTCATTTGCAAAGGATACAAGTATTCTTTAGTGATATACAATTTCGTGGTCATGAAGTCATTCCATTGGCCAACGCCATTAAACAAGATAATCGTAGCCAAAGCCGGTTTCGTTAATGGTAAGTAAATTTTAGCGAAGATAGTAAATTCTGAAGCCCCGTCGATTTTCGCCGATTCCTCCAAGGAAGGGGGAATTTCTCGGAAGAAGTTCATCAAAATCACCGTATCGTAGTAGCTAAAGAGAGCTGGAATGATATAAACCCAGAAAGTATCCAACAAGCCCAATGACTTAATCAAGAGGTAAGTCGGAATCATCCCACCACCGAAATACATGGTGATCACACCGAGAGTCGTATAAAAACTCCGACCGATCAAATGCGACTTACTCAAGCCATATGCCACAGTCGCACAAAATAGCGTATGGGTTAGCGCCCCTAGCACTGTTTTTAAAACGGAGATACCAAAGGCCCGTGGGATGCTGGCATCAGATAACACCTTGCGATAGTTTTCCAAGGTAAAGGCTCTCGGCCAAAGTACTAAACCACTTTCACCTAATCCTGATGTCGCGGATAAGGAGGATACTAAAATGTTCCAGATTGGCACGATAATGATTAAGGAGAACAGAATCAAAATCAAAGTATTAAAGAAGTAAAACCAGCGATTTTCTTGCTTGCGTTTTTTTATCATATCCTCACCTCCTACAAAATAACCGATTTGCCATTGTTCAAGTTCCGTGTGACGCGGTCAGTAATCACCAGCAAGATCACTGAGATGACCGAAATTCCCAAACCTACCGCAGTGGCGTAGGAGAAGTCCCCTTGCGCTAGCCCCATTCGGTAAACGAAGGAATTAATAACTTCGGATTTGCTTTGGTTTTGCGAATTCATCAAAACTAACGTTTGATCCAAGTTCGATCCTAAAATTCCGCTGACGTTTAAAATCAAGTTTAATGAAATGATTGGGGTTAATAATGGCAAGGTAATTTTGCGAATTTGTTGCAGTTTTGTCGCCCCATCAATCCGAGCCGCTTCGTAAAATGTCGGATCAATCCGCGACATACCAGCTAGGTACAAAATCGTTCCCCAACCGACTTCTTTCCATAAATCAGAAAGTACGGCGATCCACCAGTACTTATGGGGATCTAAGAGATGATTGACTCCTTTGTCCATCAAGCCAACAGACATCAACACTTGGTTAAAGAAGCCGTTGGTGGACAACCAAGAAATCAACATCCCACCCAAAACAATCCAAGAAAAGAAATGGGGAATATAAGAAACCGTCTGAACAAATTTCTTAAAGTGACCATCTTTCATTTCAAAAATCATAATGGCTAAGATAATCGGAATCATAAAACCTAGTCCTAGTTTTAGGAGGCTGATTCCCAAGGTGTTTCGTACCGCTTCCCAAAAATAAGTATCTTCCAGAATAATTTTGAAGTTTGCCAATCCAACCCAAGGAGCTGATGAGATGGTATCAACAATCGTGTAGTTTTTGAAGGCGATGATAATACCGTAAATCGGGATGTAGTTAAACACGATCATAAAAGCTACTCCCGGCAATACCATCCAATGCAGTTGCCGCTGCTTCCAAATTTTAGCTAATTTCTTCATACGCTTGTCCCTCTCCTATATTCAACTTTCATCGACGGCTCCTTTCATTTGGTGAAACGTTTCTACAGTTGGTAGTATAAGCCCCTTGTTAAAAAAATGCAACCCTTTACATAACAAAAATGTTAAATAGCTAAAAAACGCTGTTATATAGGCATTTTTACAAGATAAAAAAATGATTAGAAGGCTATTTCGACTCCTAATCGCTTATTTTTTCACAAGAAACATTTCAAAATCCACTTAGAAATCTATCGAAACGTTTTTATAGAAACGCTTACATCGATACTTTTTCATTAATAGGAGCAACCGCCCTTGCCCCTTATTGCAAGGTAAAGAGCGATTTTTCATCAAGTCTTGTGCATCTATGCTCATGAAAGATTCTTTCAAATAACAAAAAAGCGGCACCTCAATTTGGTCTAGGCGCCCCTTGGAAAACGAACAGCCGTTGGGACAGCATTTATCCCATTGCGAGTTCTAGGCCTCACGTAATAACTTCTACGGGACTGGGTTAGTCTTTGCTACTGTCACCATGACGGCATGATACACCACTTAATTCCTGATGCATCAGGCTTTTTGGAGCTTAATTTTTTATAAGTTCTTTATCCATTAAAAAACTGACCAACAACGGTCAGTTTTTTTGAGTTGCTTTAGTAGTTACCAGACTCTTTTGCCAGAAATTATCTGGCGTACCTTGTTCCATCCCCATGATAAATTTTTCCCGTACATCGGGATATTGTTGTGCGATGGTCCCGACAAATTCTTTGATTTCTTCTCGTTTTGTTTGTTTATCCACGGGGCAAGGGTTGAAAATCACCGGGAGTTCTTCTCGTTTGACATAGCGAATGATTTCTTTTTCTTCAATATAAAGCAATGGACGAATCAACGTGACCCCCGTTTTGGTGAGATAGCTTTTGGGTTCAAAACTTGCAAGCTGTCCATGAAATAAAAAGTTCATAAAATAAGTTTCGATAGCATCATCCAGATGGTGTCCCAAGGCTACTTTTTGACAGCCCAGTTCTTGTGCACGGCGATAAAGAATACCACGACGTAGTTTCGCACATAAGGAACAAGGGGAACGCTCCTCCCGAATATCAAATACAACTTGTGCAATGTTGGTAGGGACCACTTCTAGCTGGTAGCCTAGCGTCTCAACAAAAGCTTGCAATGGGGTCAAATCCACCCCAGCAAAGCCCATGTCCAAGGTTATCGGCTGAATATCAAAATCAAAGCCTAACCGCTGTTGTTTTTTGATGGTATCCAATAAATACAGCAAAGTCGTACTGTCTTTACCACCAGACATGCCAATCGCCACCTTGTCTCCGGGTTGGATCATGTCATGGTTCAAGATTGCCCGACGCATGGGATTAAAATACCGTTGATTGTCTTTTTTCACAAAACTCATTTTACACGACTCCTATGTAAGCTGGCTGTTGCTTTTGGCTACCTCCAGCTGTTTTAATGGGAAAGTTATTGCTGATAAAAATCCGTGGAAAGACTGTACCGTTTTCCCGCCAGTACATCGTATTGGATCATTTGGTAATCATCATAAAGCTTTTGATCCGTTCCCTTCAGAGACAGCGTTTTTTGCCAACTATCGGTGAGATACATCCCAGTTTCAAAAGCTGGCAAAATCGTTTGCAAATTCAGCAACATTTGATAAAAACCGCTAACCGGTTGTTGGGCTTGGGCCATCAAAGTCGGTCCGAAATAAAACGGACTGGTCACATGATCATTAGTGGTATCTTGCAATTTTTCTTGATTGTCTACCATTAAAAATTCCGTCTCATGGAGCTGGGTGCCTGCATTGGCTTGCTGGATCTCATCTGAATATATTCCTGGCAAATGATCCCCCCAAAAAACGACGAGGGTGCGACGAGGAATTTTTTGTAAGGCGTCAACAAATCGTTGCAACGCACTGCTAGCATAGGCGACGTCTTGAGCATAGTTGGCGATGGAAGTGACATTTCCATCAGCAACTGTCACTTGATAGTCAATATCCTCGTATTTCCCCCCGTAAGGCATATGTGTTTGCATCGTTACCAGATGGACAAACTGCGGCTGACTCCCTTCTTGTAAGCGATCCAAAATCTCTTGGTAAGCAGCCCCATCAGAAATATAAGGATTGTTTTGTAGTTTTTCACGATGAGTCATGGTATCTTGATCCAAAAATTCGTCAAACCCTAACACTTGATACACATCTTTGCGTTTGTACATCGACGTATCATAAGGATGGATAGCCGTGGTTTGGTACCCCTGCTCCTTTAACATCGATACTAAGGAAGGCAATTGTTTTAGTTTAGGAACTAATAATGTATAAGGGGTGGTCATTTGGGGATTAAATAAAGCCATCGAAAATCCTGTCAAGGCTTCAAATTCGATATTGGCGGTCCCGCCCCCATAGTTTTGGGATAACATTTGACCACTATATGTCTGATTAGCCACCGCGTAATAATCTTTTAACGGGTCTCCTGCAATATCCACCCCTGTCAGGCGATTGGGATCTGAGAAACTTTCACTCATGACATAGACGATATTTGGAGCCTCTGCATCAGCCAACTTCTCATTGGCCTGGTCCGCTTGCTTTTGATAGCGGGTGACAATTTCCGCTACGGCTTCTTTCGAATAGCCTTCCGGTTCATCCATTGGAATAACTTTCAGATTATACAAAAAGCCGCCTACAAAACCCACATTATAGTAGTTCATTTTTTGTGAATAAGGAATCCACAAAGCGGTACGATTAAACCCTTTACGTAAAAGATTCGTTTCATCATTAAAATTACTAAAGTAACCTAAGGAAACCACACAAAGGAGTAAGACACTTCCTCGAAATATTTGCTGAGAACGAGGGAGTTTTAACTTGCGGATAAAGACCCACAAAACGCCCACCAGCACCACCAAGATCAACAACATCAAGAAAAGAAAAAGCGGCCAGCCTACCAGATCCTTCATCATTTTCAGATTGGCCACCATCTTGAGGTCATCAGGATAGATTGGTTCTTGCCGCATACTCATTTTCAGGTAGTCAGCATAACCTAAGATACCGATAAACAGGCTGTACAAAAGAGCCCCCATCCCAACAGAGCCAACCAAAGCAGCCACAGCACCATAAAGGGTCAGTAATACCAGACAGGCCAGAAAAAATTTTTCCTCATGCCATGAAAAAGCGAATTTCAAAGCCAAATCTAAGGAAAGGTTATTCTGGCAAAATTGGAGATAAAGATTACTCAAAAGGATTAAAAAAAAGATTCCGAATCCTTTGAGAAACCAGCGAAGTTTGCGATGATTCTGTAACAAAGCAGTCATTCCTCACGATTAAATTTAGTCACACCAGACGTTTTTCACGTCAATAGACCATATTTTAGCGGTTTGTCTAATGGATGTAAAGCTATCCTACCTTATGGAAAAGGATTTTAAGAAAGTCAGCTTAATTAAACAGGGGCGCTTTTTTATGACTGTCGGGAAATGATTTTTTCGAGTTGGCAACGTGAACCTAAAGATGCGTCTAACCATACAGTTCATCTAAAAAAAAGCGTCCTATGATCCAGCCCGTCTTTGAGGAAAACACAAAAAAGAGGACCCCAAATGGTATCCTCTAGCCGTTGTTAACGGAGTCTTCCCCAAAACTCCCAACTGAAGTATAAAATAATAAAGGTTATCACGCAACAAAAAACCGCAAAAATCTGCAAATCTTTTAAGAATATTCGGTTTTTACAGTTTTTTATTCCCGCCAAAAGTCATCTAACACGGAAATTGGTAAATGACGTTTGTGCTGTGTTTTCAACCACCAGCCTTCAATCTTTTGGCGCGCTTGCTGGTCAATGGTTTTTCCTTCCAAATAGTCATCGATTTCATCATAGGTAACCCCTAAAGCCACTTCGTCTGCCACCAATGGCTTGTCGTCTTCTAAGTCAGCCGTCGGAATCTTCGTATACAAAGCTGCTGGAGCATTTAATGCCATCAACAACTGTTTGCCTTGACGTTTGTTTAACCGAAACAAAGGCAGTAAATCGGCGCCACCATCACCAAATTTGGTAAAGAAACCAGTAATATTTTCTGCCGCATGGTCGGTACCAATCACAGCTCCGGAGCAAGCCCCGGCGATGGCGTATTGACTGATCATGCGTTGCCGCGCTTTGATATTACCTTTGTTAAAGTCAGAAATATCGAGGCCACAAGCTTCCACAGCAGCTTCTTGGGCATCAACAGCAGCTTTGATATTTACCACGAAGCTTTCATCTGGTTGGATAAAGTCCAAAGCTTTTTGGGCATCCGCTTCATCCGCTTGGGCCCCATAAGGCAAGCGGACTGCGATGAAACGATAGCTGTCATCCCCTGTTTCCTCCCGCATTTCCATCATGGTAATCTGAGCCAATCGCCCAGCTAGCGTGGAATCTTGACCGCCAGAAATCCCTAGTACAAAAGTTTTCAAAAAAGGATATTTTTTCAGATAGTCTTTCATAAAGTCGACACTGACGCGGATTTCTTGTTGGGGATCAATGGTGGGTTTCACCCCTAATTGTTTGATGATTTCTTGTTGAAGGCTCATAGCTCATTGTCCCCTTTCTCAGTCGATTTAGCGACACGTTGCCGCACTTTTTTCATGATGGCCATCTTATGATTCCATAAGTCAGTCGAGAGATCCACTGGGTATTGTTGTGGGTTGAGGTCGCGTTTGTATTCGTCCCAAAGCGAGCTTAAGCAGTCTTGAGCATAAGCTTTGATAACTTCCAAATCTGGGAGGTCATACACCAACTGGCCTTTTTCATAAATCTCGGTCAATACTGGTTGAGCCGAGAAATCACGAACCGTTTTATTGATAAACGTATGCACTGGATGGAACATAAAGATTTCTTTTTCTAGTCGTGGTTCTTCATCAAGCAAGGTGATGTAATCCCCTTCTGATTTGCCATCAGAGTTACGGGTAATTCGCCACACTTGTTTTTTACCTGGGGTGCTGACCTTTTCAGCATTGCTGGAAAGTTTGATGGTATCCTCCATGACCCCTTCATCATTTTCGATAGAAACCAGCTTGTAAACCGCACCGAGGGCTGGCTGGTCATAAGCAGTGATTAACTTGGTCCCCACACCCCAGACATCGATTTTGGCCTTTTGCATCTTCAAACTAAGGATGGTGTTTTCATCTAAATCATTAGAAGCGTAGACTTTTGCATCGGTAAAACCAGCTTCGTCTAGCTGTTCTCGGACTCGTTTTGAGATATAGGCCATATCTCCGGAGTCAATGCGTACCCCTAAGAAATTGATTTTGTCTCCCATTTCCTTGGCCACCTTAATCGCTGTCGGTACGCCCAGCTTCAAGGTATCATAGGTATCCACCAAAAATACGCAGTCCTTATGAGTTTTTGCATAAGCCATAAAGGCATCGTAGTCATTCCCATAAGATTGGACAAGGGAATGGGCATGGGTACCGCTGGCCGGAATCCCGAAGACTTTACCAGCTCGCACGTTACTTGTCGCATCCGCCCCGCCGATATATGCAGCTCGGGTCCCCCAGAAAGCGGCATCCATTTCTTGGGCCCGCCGTGAGCCAAATTCCAATAAAGGATCATCGCCAATCACTGACTTAATCCGTGCAGCTTTCGTCGCGATTAAGGTTTGGAAATTCACCATATTCAACAAGGCGGTCTCGATGAGTTGGGCTTGTCCTAGAGGCCCTTCGACTTGGACAATCGGCTCATTAGCAAAAACCAAATCCCCTTCTTTAGCCGAACGAACCGTACATTTAAACTCAAAATCAGCTAAGTACTGCAAAAAGTCTTCTGGGTAGCCCCCCATTTCTCGCAAATACTGCAAGTCTGACTCACTAAAGTGCAACTCTTCCAAATAATGCACCAAGCGTTCTAAGCCGGCAAAAATCGCATAACCATTTTCAAAAGGCATTTCTCGAAAATAACATTCGAAAACAGCATTGCGGTCAGCTCGACCCAACTCCCAATAAGTTTGCATCATATTGATTTGATAGAGATCAGTGTGTAAGGTGAGGCTATCGTCTGGATATCGTTTCATAGGTAAACTCCCTTTCTATGATTGCGTAGTAGCGCACGTTGGCAATGAACTAGCCCTTGGGTAAAACCACCACAGTTTTTCGGCTACTCCTACTTGCAATCCTTTGCTGTCCTTCATTATATCAAAAAAACCGCATTTCAGCGCCAGCCGGCCACTAAAAATGCGGAAGATTGCTAAATTTCTATAAAAAAGAAACCCGTAAAGCCTTTATCTAGAATAGGCAACTGCGAAATCGCCTATGACGATTGCATCTAGCAACTGCTTTTCTTACAAAAGCTGATTTTGGCTAGATTCACCTTTGAAGAAGCCCTCCAGCGAAAGCCAGTCGATCAGTCTTTGGCAACAGGCATCTTCACAAAAATGATATCCTTGCGGGGAGCCGAAAACTTAATCCCAGCCGCTTCCATTCGTGCTTTGACTCCGACATCGACTTTCACCTGATCACGAGTTGTTTTCAACAGACGATGAATGGCAAAATCGACTTCACTTTTTTTGATTTTTTTCTTGCTATCAATCATAACCAATCCAAGATAATCATACGTATCCACGTAAATGATTTGGATTCGATCCAAGGCGTAGATCTTATAAAACTTGATAGCGGAGTGGTCAAACAAAAATTTGGTAACATTAGGAAAAACGGTTTCTAAATTGAGGTTAGTGTTAATTGGTGATTCGATTAATTTCATGGCATAACCTTCCTTTTTTGTAATTGTTTTTTACTCTTAACTCACTACATTCAGCAAATAAGTGACAGATAAACGTTATTTAATTATATTTTTAGTATAGCACAAAAAAATGAATTTTTTTTGATTTTTTGCTTGACCTTCACGTAACGTCAGCCATTATGCTATCTTTGTGAGAGAAACGCTCCTAAGAAAGAAGGTAGAAGTATGGAATATACCATTCAAAAGTTGGCCCAACTATCTGGGGTCTCCCCGCGAACACTCCGCTATTATCACGAAATTGGTCTCTTAGTGCCAAAACGTCTCAGTTCTTCAGGTTACCGAATCTACGGTGCCGCCGAAGTCGACCGGTTGCAGCAGATTTTGTATTTGAAACGTTTCGGGATTAAATTAGAGGAGATTAAGCAGACCCTCGCTGATCCGACCTTTGATATTCGGCCTCTTCTTACCCAGCAGCGACACTATTTAAGCCAAGAGCTCTCACAATTACAAGAGTTGATTCATCATTTGGATCAAACTCTGGCATATTACGAAGGAGGAACTTCCATGAGGGATCAAGACAAATTTAGTGCCTTTAAGCAACGCAAACTACAGGAAAATGAAATGAAATACGGCGCCGAGATTCGTGAAAAGTATGGCGAAGAAACTATTGAAAAGGCAAATCAGAAATGGCAACAGCTAACACAAGCGGACTATCAGAAAATGCAAGCTGCCGAACAACGGCTCTTTAATGCCTTAGAAACCCTAAGTCAAGACTTAACCACCGTTGATTTGGATTCCCAGTTGGCCCATGAAGCATTTTTAGCTCATCGAGAATGGTTAACCATTACCGCGCCATTTTATCACGAGGCCTATCACCGCGGCTTAGCTGATATGTATCTCGCTGACGAACGCTTTGCCGCCTATTACAACCAAAAGACGAGCCACCCTTCCGCACAACTTTTACATGATATCATTTACCATTACACCGCCGAATAACCTTACAATTAACCAGATAGGCATAAAGGAGGAAAACCTGATGCCGGTTGCTGTTGATTCGTTAGCTTGTTGGTGAAAAAACGTCTATCAGAAAACGGCACCCTGCCTTGGGTTGTCGTTTTTTTACTTGTAACCAAATAGCCCCACCTACTACTAGTAAAAAGCTAGAACGCTTTTGTTACCCATTCTTAGTTGAGACCGTCTTAGAGCCTGTCTACTAAAAAGAGTTCCTCCGCTCCTCCCTTTAGCAATCCTCAAATTCGCCTTGATGTTCTGCGAAAAATTGCCGATACAAACGCACGTTTTCCACCTCTGTCCAAGATTTGATGGTTACAGGGTTTTGGTCCAAGTCATAAACTCTTGCTTCAGGCAACGCCAATAAAAATGGCGAATGAGTAGCGATTACTAACTGACAGCCATCATAACGTACCGCTCCAGCTAACCAGTCGGCGAGCTTTCGTTGTAGAGTAGGCGCTAAGGAATTTTCTGGTTCATCCAATAGATAAAGGCCTTCTGGTGCTAGCTGTTCCACAAAATAACGATAGGCACTCTCCCCGTTGGAAAAGGTACGAATATTGGTCCCCAACTTCTTTTTGACAAATTTCGACTGGGTTTTACTGCGAGCCAGATTAATTTCTCGCAAGCGCTGGTAATCTTCAAAGCCATGAAACTGAAAAGCACGATCATACTTTGCTTCATAATATGCTTCAAAAAGCTCCTCACGCTTTCGATCCACGCCATCATTGAGCCCCCGGACAGTCAACATATAGTCAAAAACATCGTCACTGGTAAGAATTCGACTTTCCTTTGCTTGGTGATGCCCTGCCTGCATATGACAAAGAGCCAAATAATCCGAATAAAAGGGGGAATGATTAAAGTTCGCTTCCCGTTTAGCTGTAATTTTTTCTGCAATGATATTCAGAGCAGTGCTTTTTCCCGAGCCATTGCCACCATAGAGAATCGTAATCGGTGCAAAATCAATCTGGGAAAACTGGTGTCGGGAAAGGACTTGAAAAGGATAAAAACTATCATAGACCTTGGCCCGTGGAACGGTAAAGAAACCCTCTTCTTCTGCTTGCGTTGGAAAATAAAAGCTCTCGAGATACATCTGCGCTCTCCTTTCTCCACCACTGGTATATTCGCGAGCGCTTCAAATACAGCGCTATTTATTTTCAGTTTACTACGGTTCTCCTATCCTTAGTTAGCAAGAATGATTTTTCATCGTGACAAATCATTTGATGCTTATTTTTTTATAAGTCCTTTATTGGTTAGGGTGTACGTTCCTTTGCTAAATATAGTCGTCTTTAATCATAAAAATATGGAAAAAACGACAGCCTTCCGATTAATTTAGGTTTGCATTCCTATTAGTTGGGCTTTTTTGGCCAAAATATGGGATTAAGCTTTTCAACAATTCTAATTTTTTACTTTCGACACCCTAACCTTTAGTTACGAAGCAAAACCTCTCAAACAAAATAGCTGTTTGAGAGGTTTTTGGCGAAACATTTAGTTAACAAAACTTTTTTACATCATGCCCATGCCAGGATCCATTGCTGGTGCAGCAGGTGCAGCTGGTTCTGGTTTGTCAGCTACGACTGCTTCAGTGGTTAACAACAAAGCAGCAACAGAAGCCGCATTTTGCAAGGCTGAACGAGTTACTTTAGTAGGATCCACAATACCGGCTTCTACCATGTTCACCCATTCACCGTTTGCAGCATTGAAACCAACGCCGATTTCAGCATTTTTCAGCTTGTCGATGATGACAGAGCCTTCATACCCGGCATTTTCAGCAATTTGACGCACAGGTTCTTCCAAGGCACGAAGCACAATCTTGATACCAGTTGCGATATCGCCTTCTGCTTCCAATTCGGAAACTTTACCGATGACGTTGACTAAAGCTGTCCCCCCACCGGAGACCATCCCTTCTTCGACAGCGGCCCGAGTAGCATTCAAGGCATCTTCAATTCGTAATTTCATTTCTTTCAATTCAGTTTCAGTTGGTGCACCGACTTTGATGACGGCTACCCCACCAGCTAATTTAGCTAAGCGTTCTTGCAATTTTTCCCGATCAAAATCAGAAGTTGTTTCAGCAATTTGGTTTTTAATCAATTGTACCCGAGCTTGAATAGCTTCAGTGGCACCAGCACCTTCCACGATGGTCGTGTTGTCTTTATCAACAACGACTTTGCTAGCTTGGCCCAAGCTTTCGATTGTCGCATCTTTCAATTCCAAACCAAGGTCTTCAGTAATCACCGTGCCACCAGTCAAGACAGCGATATCTTCCAACATCGCTTTCCGACGGTCACCAAAACCAGGTGCTTTCACAGCGACGACATTGAAAGTCCCACGAATTTTGTTCAAGACCAATGTTGGCAATGCTTCGCCATCCACGTCGTCAGCAATGATCAACAGTGGTTTTGATTGTTGCAAGATTTGTTCCAATAAAGGCAAGATATCTTGAATATTGGAAATCTTTTTGTCCGTGATCAAGATGTAAGGATTGTCCAAAACAGCTTCCATCTTATCATTGTCAGTCACCATGTATTGAGAAAGGTAGCCGCGGTCAAATTGCATCCCTTCCACTACGTCTAATTCGGTTTCAATCCCTTTTGATTCTTCAATGGTAATGACCCCATCATTGCCAACTTTTTCCATAGCATCAGCAATGTATTGACCGACTTCTTCAGAGCTAGAAGAAACCGCACCAACTTGAGCAATCGCTTCTTTAGAATCAACCACTGTTGAGATTTTGTGCAATTCTTCAACTGCGGCTTTCGTTGCCAATTCAATCCCGCGACGGATACCGATTGGGTTCGCGCCTGCAGTCACGTTTTTCAATCCTTCACGAACGATGGCTTGCGTTAACAAGGTAGCCGTCGTTGTCCCGTCACCAGCGATATCATTGGTTTTTGAAGCAACTTCGGAAACCAATTTGGCCCCCATATTTTCAAAATGGTCTTCCAATTCGATTTCTTTGGCGATGGTGACCCCGTCGTTTGTAATCAAAGGTGAGCCATAAGATTTTTCCAATACAACATTACGACCTTTAGGGCCTAAGGTAACTTTGACCGTATCTGCTAGTTTATCTACCCCGCGAAGCATCGCTGCCCGGGCATCTTCTGAAAACTTAAGTTCTTTTGCCATGATTTATTTCACCTCATAATTAGTTGGCTCAGATCGGCTGGGCTCATCTCAAGCTCTTCGTCTAATCTGATACCATTTGTTAAATTGTCATTTTTGGGGAAGTTTGGTAAGCAACCTATTCAACGATGGCCATAATGTCTTTGCCATTGACGATTAAGTATTCTACGCCATCGAACTTGACTTCAGAGCCAGCATATTTTTCAAACATCACTTGGTCACCAACGCTGACTTCAAGAGGTGCTTTTTCGCCACTATCCAAAGTACGTCCAGCACCAACAGCGACAACTTCGCCTGTTTGCGGTTTTTCTTGAGCGGATGAGGCTAAGACGATACCGCCGATTGATTTTTCTTCTTCCTTCGCGACTTTGATAACGACGCGATCACCTAATGGTTTTAACACGTTAAATCCCTCCAATAATGTTGTTACGATTTTGTGTTTTGGGAATTAGCACTCTCATACATCGAGTGCTAACCTACAAAACTTATGATACTCATTTTGACACCAGATGGCAAGTCATTTACTCAAAAAAATCTAGAAGAAATCATGAAGAAAAAATAGTGAATTTTGGAAGCAAACCAATTTGTTGCTTTCCTACCACGGGCCTCGTATGATGAAATCATAGCTCAATCGTAAAGCTGACAAAGGAGGAACTTTTGATGAAGATTGCAATTATCGGTGCGACCGGCCATGCAGGGAGCTTGCTTGTTCAAGAAGGTCTGAAACGTGGGCAAGACATCACCGCCATCATGCACAATGCCAGTAAACTAACAGTTGACGTCCCCTACATTGAAAAAGACTTATTTGCTTTGACCAAAGAGGATTTACTCCCTTTCGATGTAGTCATCGACGCCTTCCGAGCACCGGCTGGCAAAGAAGACTTACACGAAACCAGCCTCGCCCATTTAATCACTATTCTTAGTGGAACTAAGGTACGACTTTTAGTCGTGGGGGGCTCTTCTTCCCTCTTTATTGACGACCAAGATACCCGCATGATTGATCAGGCCCCCACTGATGCGCCGTACTATCCGACAGCTTATCATATGTACCAAGCTTTCCGAGAGTTACCGACCACGACTCAGCTTAGATGGACCTATCTCTCCCCAGCGGCTTTTTTCAACCCTGATGGTGCTGCTACGGGTGAGTATCGTTTCACCGGCGACCACTTGGGTACAGACGCTGCCGGCAATAGTGAAATCAGTATGGCTGACTATGCTGTAGCGATGCTAGATATCGCTGAACAAAACCTTTACGAAAACCAACATGTCGGTGTGGTAGGCAAATAAATAAGTTCTTTATCTACAAAAAAGCATCACTTCCTCTCAGTTACGCCCTGAGGAAAGTAGTGCTTTTGTCATATATATATTTAAGATTAAACCGGCAAAAGTAGTATGAATGTTACGGATAATCAGTCAACAAATGACAGAAAAACAATAAAATTTACGGAGCTATATTTCACCATCTGATTATTTTATCACAACGAAAACAGCTCACAGGCGCGGTCTGGATCGGTGTCATAAACATCAAAATCATACCCCACTCCGAGATCATGTTCTCTTAACGTGTTTTCCATCGTCAAATGAGCCAATTCTTTCAGATTGTTTTCCTTACTCAAATGGCCCAGATAAATCCGTTTGGTTTTGTCGCCGATGATATCAGCAGCGACCAAAGCCCCATCTTCATTAGACAAATGACCGTGGTCTCCCAAAATCCGTTGCTTTAAGTTCCAAGGATAAGGTCCCATCCGTAACATTTCTAAGTCGTGGTTCGATTCTAATAGATAGGCATCCGCATTGCGAATCACGCCACGCACATGATCAGAACAATAGCCCGTATCCGTCAGCATGACAAAACTCTTATCATTTTTGTGAAAACTATAAAATTGAGGCGCTGCCGCATCGTGGGAGACACCAAAACTCTCGATGTCCAAATCCCCTAACGTTAAAACTTTACCCATTTCAAAAATTTGCTTTTGCTCCAGAGGGACATTGCCAATCATGGGGTCCATCGCCGCCCATGTTTTTTCATTGGCGTAGATATCTAACTTGTATTTTCGTGCCATCACGCCGACACCATGGATATGGTCCCGATGTTCATGGGTAACCAAGATGGCATCCAAGTCATCAGGTTTACGTCCGACTTCTGCCAGTAACGAAGTAATTTTTTTACCGGAAAGGCCGGCATCCACTAAGATTTTCTTCTGCTCAGATTCGATGTACAGGGAGTTTCCTGAACTGCCACTGGCCAAAATTGCGATATTCATAGTTGCCGTCGCCGTTGATGTTGTCATTTGATGAAACTTCCCTTCTACTTTGGTGACCCCTGCTGCCGGATTTCTTCAGCGCAGGGTCAAATCGTTTTCCATTATAAAGCCAAGTTTAGTTTTTTTCCACCTTTTGAACGGGAGTATTGGTGAAAACACGATTAGTGATGGCGTTGACTTTTTCCACTTGGAGGCTACTGCCGGTATCAATGGCGACAAACCAAACTGGGATATAGACGTTAGTCCCGCGAAACTGCAAACTCAAGGTATAAGCCAACTGGCGCCAGGCAATCTTGCTCTTCGGCGGAATCCGATTGTTGACATACAGCGTTTCAATGGCATCCCGCTCTGAGTACAAAGCCGTTTGGTCCCGCAATTTTTCAATCTGACTGATATGCGTCTGGGTATAGCGGGTAATTTTCAATAAATCATCCGTATTTTCCAGCTCGATATCCAATCGGCTAGAAGAATCATTGAAAGGAATCTTCTCAAAGGATTGGGCGGCAACGATTTCTGGATACTCCTGATCTTGAAAGGAGAGGTTTTCCAGATAGGTGTACTCCTCTCCAAAAAGCACTTCCTCATCTTGTTGCAAAAATTTAGCCAACGTTGCGGCGGTTTTAGTCGCATCGGTAATACTCGTCCCGTCGGAAATCCGACGGGTCACTTGGTATTCTTCTGTCGTGGTTCCCAAACTAAAAGCGTCACTCTCGTCATTAGCCTTTCGATAATCACTGATGGCTTTCTGCATATTGGTTGGGATACCACTGAGGTAATAGCCTGTCGGTTTGTCAGTAGCAAAATCACCATCATATGAAATACTATCCGCTTTTAAGCGCTGTTCGATGGCAATCTTTTGATTAGAGGTTGCTACGTTGCGTTCTTCATTTTTGGCGGATTGGAAAATTGAAAACAAAAAGAGGTTAACCCCTAAAAAGGCTAAAAAGAAAATCCATTCGATTCGTTTAAAATCCACTTACACCGCCTCCTTTTCCGCTACCAATTCCGCTGCTAAAGCGGCATAAGAATACCAGGTATCATTGTATTTGATATACCACATAGGCACCATATCCACGATACCATCTGCATTTTTAACGGCTTGTCGTTGGTAACCAATCACCATCGACTCCCACAATTCCAAATCGGCACCTTTTTCTGTCAGGTCAGTGATGACTTCTTGACTGGCGGGAAGCTCTACCGTCTCATCGGAAGGAATCGGAATTTGGATGGTGTTCAGGCTGCTGCGAATATCCACTTGCGGCGTTCCCGTGGCACTTGCTTGTAAGGTGAAACTGACTTCCCCTTGGTAGGCATCCCCGAAAACAGGAAAGCCTTCGATAAAGGTACGATAGGTGATACGATCTTTGCTGCGATCGAAAAAGCGCAAGTAGCCGACATTGGTTTCCAACCGACTGACATATTGGAAGCTCTGATCGTAGATATCATCTTCGGCATTTGAGGTCACAGGCCCTTGAAATTCCACGATTTGCTGATCTCCTTGGATGCGCATCGTTTCTTGCCCACCGTACAAAACCGTATCCTGGCTTTCTTCACTACTCTTAACATTTTCGGGATCTTGGAAAAAGGCATTGCGAAAGACCGTATACGTCTGGGTCGAAGCGATGTAACTGTAAAGCTGCAAAGTCACTTTTTCCTGAGTGTTGTATTGTAGATTCTGCAGTCGTTCATCCTTCGCCATGGGGAGCCACTGATCATCGATAGTGAGCAAGCGATTTTCCATAGTTTTCAAGCTAGATTTGACTTCAGCTTGATAAATCTGATGGCGTCGGGGATTGATAAAACGGATGACCTTATTTCTAAAATCCAATTGCACTTTGGAAAAGTACAAATCTTTCCCTTCATCCACATCTTTGAGATCCATTTTTAAATCATAGGTCTTGTCGTATTCGTAAAGCTGAAAGGAGCTAAAATAATTAAACTCTACTGCATCAACGACATCCACATCTTTCAGAAAAGCTTCATCATCTTCATAGGTCTTCACGGTAACTTCCCCATAGCGTCCCTTCACCAATTCCTTGTGCATGGTGCTAATGGCTTTTTCCGTAGAAAGCATCTGAATCTCTTCCTCACTTTTCATCCAGACAAGTCGCGTCGGTAAAAAGACATCACTGGCTTTTCGAATATTGGTCGGATTGGCGACTACTGTCGGCTGGTCTTCTCCCATATAGGTACGAGCATTGGGACTGAGCCAGATCTTATAAGACAAGTAAAAGCTCAAAGCAATCAAGACAATTAAACCGTAACGAATAATTTTTTCGGATACTTTCATTCCCACCAATCCTCCTCATAAGGTTCGTAAGGCAAGGTGATGTAAAAAGTAGAGCCCCGTCCTTCTTGACTTTCCACCCAAATATTGCCTCCGTGGGCTTTCATGACTTCTTTAGATATGGCTAGTCCCAAACCGGTGCCCCCTTGTTTCCGAGCCCGGGCTTTATCCACCCGGTAGAAACGGTCAAACACGCGAGCCAAGTCTTTTTTGGGAATCCCTAAGCCTTGGTCAGTGATACTCAAAACGATGTTATTGTGAGTTTCTGATAGACGCACGGTAATCGTCCCACCATCAGGAGAATACTTGATAGCATTGTTCATGATGTTATCCACCACTTGGATGATTTTGTCGGTATCGACTTCTGCCCACAAGTCCCGTTTGGTGAAATCTCGGCGAATCCGGTATTTTTTACCGCTATCTTGGTTATCGACAATCATATCAAAGCGATCCAACACAAAGCTGACCAACTCATTAAAATTGACATACTCCAGCTGCATCACCGCCTTGCCACTATCCATCCGGGATAGATCCAGCAAATCGTTAATCATTCGAATCATACGGTCCGTTTCATCTAAAGTAACTTTCAAAAAGTTTGGCGCGACTTCTTCGTCTTGCCAAGCCCCATCACTTAAAGCTTCAATATAACTCCGCATACTGGTTAATGGGGTCCGCAGTTCGTGGGAGACATTGGAGACAAAATCCCGCCGTTCTTGCTCGGTTTTTTCCTGTTCAGTAACATCATGCATCACCGCCACAAGACCGGAAATAAACCCAGACTCCCGGCGAATCATCGAAAAGTCCGTTCGTAAAATGACGAAACCGCGATAGGGATTTTCCCGTTCAATCAGCATCTCATCCGGATTTTCCAATAATTTCCGCAAAGTATAATCTTCGTCGATCGCCAGCAATTCCAGAATAGATTCACCGATGACATCTTCTCGTTTGACATTCAACAAGGTCAACGCCATTTCATTGATGGTGATGACTTTCCCACGACGATCAGTGGCGATTACCCCATCGGTCATATGAGACAAGACACTATCCAAGCGGTTTCGCTCAGATTCCATGGCATCTTGCGTTTCAGCAATCCGGTCCCCTAACTGGTTAAACGTCGTTGCCAACTGCCCCAGTTCGTCTCGGCCATAGACTGTGACTCGTCGACTATAATCTCCTCGAGCAATCCGCACTGCCTGTTCCCGCATTTCCACAATTGGCTGGGTGATAGAACGGGATACCAAAACCGCTACAATGATGGAAATCGCCCCAGCAATCAAGGAGGCAAAGACGAAAATCAAGGCGGTATCATGAATTTCTTCATAGCGGTTTTCGATATCACTCTTCATAAACAAAGCACCGATCACCGTATCCCCAGTCGCTGATTGGATGGGTTGGACCACGATATAAACCCTTTTTTGGGTCGTTTCATCATAAGCTGTTTTGGCCACATAGGTCAGATCATTGATGTCTTGATAATCATTTTTCTTGCCGATCAGAGACTTGTCCGTCAAAGGGGTGGCCCCCAGCACGATGCCATTGGCGTCCACTACCCGCATCTCCAAAATATCTGTGGAGACGCTGTTTTCCAGCCGCCGTTGGATGTCTGTCAGCTCTTCGCCAGTCGCTTCCTCACTATTTTTCAAAGTGATATCATTGGTAAACTCTGGTGCGACTCGTGTGGCTTGATCCTTGATATTATCAGTAAAGTTTTTAATCGTGTTACGTTCCAATCCGCGAATAAAATACGCCCCGATAATCTCGATCGAAATCAATAAGATCAAGATAAATGCCAGGGCGATTTTAAAGTTCACTGATTGAAAAAAGCGAACTTTCTTTTTCATTTACGTTTTACTCCTGTTCCGGATTTCGCAAGTAGTAGCCTACCCCGCGACGAGTGACCAAGTAATTAGGATGACTTGGGTTGTCTTCAATTTTTTCTCGAAGACGACGTACCGTAACATCCACCGTCCGGACATCCCCAAAGTAATCATAGCCCCACACCGTTTGGAGTAAGTGTTCACGGGTCATGACTTGCCCTAAGTGCTTCGCCAAATAATGCAATAGCTCAAACTCTCGGTGAGTCAATTCGATGGCGGTACCATTTTTGGTCACCATGTAAGCTTCCGGTAAAATCGTTAGGTCACCAATGGTCAAATCGTTGTTTGCCGGTTCTTCGGCTTCTTTGGCCGCTTGGGAACCCCGGCGCAGATTGGCCTTCACTCGCGCAGCTAGCTCACGATTAGAGAAAGGTTTGGTTACATAGTCGTCGGCGCCAAGTTCTAGCCCTAAGACTTTGTCAATTTCGGAATCCTTGGCAGTTACCATGATAATCGGCATGTCGTAGTTTTTACGGACTTCCCGAGCAACTTCCAAGCCATCGATTTTAGGCAACATCAGATCCAATAAAATCAAATCTGGTTCCACTTCTTTGACTTTCTCCAGCGCTTCCTCACCATCATAGGCGGTGTATACGTCGTAACCTTCTTTGGATAGGTTGAATTTTACGATATCAGAAATTGGCTTTTCATCATCAACCACTAGTATTTTTTTCAAAAAGAGCACCTCTTCTGTTCTTAATTTCGTCTTTTCCATTATACCCCATTTTCACATCGTTTTCACGAAAACCTGAATTTCCAGTGATTCCCCGCTAAATTTTCTTAAGAAAGGCGATTCGCATCCCCTTTATCCCCCTCATAAGGAGACTAGTCCTAAAAGTTAAGTCCCATCGATTTTGCTGTCAAAAAGAGCCTTGTCTTCTTTTGATAGCAAGACAAGGCCCAGCAGATTTTAGTCCAACACTTGGACGCCGATACCGATCAACTCAGGACCAGTATGCACGACTAAAGCAGGAGAAATTTCACCAAAGAGGATTGGTTCGACCGTATGCGGTAGTATTTTTTCCAATTGGTGAAGGATTGCCCGCGCTTCGTCTTCGGCACCAGCATGGGCGACGGCTAGTCGATATTTTTGATGGCTGCCCACTGTTTGTTTCACCAATTCCATCGTTTTAGCTAAGCTTTTGGCACGCCCGCGAGACTTCGCTACGGTATAGTAAACCCCTTCATCATTACAAGAGATGATGGGATTGAGCTTCAGCGCTGTGCCTAAGATGGCTGTCACTAAACCAATCCGCCCACCTTTTTGCAAATATTCTAAGGTTGCTACACTGAAAAATACTTTATTGCGGGGAACTTCATTAGTGAGTTGATCACAAATCTCACCATAAGGCAACCCAGCATTGACTAACTCGACTGCGCGAATTGCCTGTAATCCTGAGGCAATCCCGATATTTTTCGTATCCAAGACAAAAATCTCCAATGAAGGATACTCTTCTGCCATAAGCCGCACCATATTACAGGTCCCAGACAAACCGCTGGAAATCGTCACAGCAATTACTTTTTCATAACCTGCTGCTTTGATTTCATCAAATACCCGGATAATAGCCTGTCCATCAGGTAAAGAAGTCGTAGGGATTTCGCCAGGCATTCGTTGGATAACTTGATCCGTGGAGATTTCAAGCTTGTCGACATACTCCCCTTCAGGATAGATCACTTTCAAAGGCAAGGTAAAGATCTGATTTTCTGCCACAAAATCTTGTGGAACATCACTACCAGAATCCGCTAATATAGCAATTTTTTCTTTGTTCATGGGTTGTACTCCTTTTGTAGATTCTTAATTTTATTCAGTAAAACGGACTGTTGTTAATCATCCGGGTTGTTTATCTTACTTAAATACGCCATTTCCAATTGAATGGCTTTTTCCGCCAAAAGCTTATTGGCAAAGGAAGTGGTGGCTGTCCGCACAGCAAAATACCTCACCGGAAGTGGGGCAACATCTGGCGCTGCAACTTTTCCTTGGGCCATAGCTGCGATGTGAGCAACGGCTTTTTCCGTCTCATCACAAAACAGATCGTAAGCTTGGGAAATACCCTCCACTCGTCCCTGAAATAAGATTCCCTCTTTGATTTCCGGAATGGTCAATACCTGTTTCAACGTGGTGATCGCAATCAAAAAAGCGACATGGTTCTTAGTGTAACGCTTCTTTTTGGGCGCTGGTATCAGGCCTAGCTTGACATAGTTATTCACCATGGATTTGGTCAGCAAATTGTGCTTTTCTGGTTTGATAAATGGGGTCAAATAAACGTCCACTAGGCTGATGACTTGATCCATATAGAGCTCCAGATCTGGCAACTCTTGCCACCTTGGCAAACGACAATTTGCCATTTCAGCCCCCCACTGACTAAGTTCTTCTTTCATTTGTTCCAAGTTTAGCTCACCTCTATATTTCCATAAACCGATTATCTAGTTTTAGAAACTAGATGAATTATAGCACGAAATAAGATCATAAAAAAGCTGAAATAGGGTTTCATTAGCGAAACTTTAGTTATTTTGAAAAACGACTAGCTCCGTCTCCTGTTTCCAAACTATTCCCACTAAACAAAAGGGCAGACGGCTACTCCTCTCTCGATAGCAAAAAAAAGACCTACTGGCGGGGGACCAGTAGGCAGGAGTAAAAATGAAAAAGTGTTAGGGTTTGTCTTGGAATAAGACAGGTTGTTTGTTGGTACACTGTTAATATAACCGGTAAATGTGAAAAAATTGTGAACGGGGTTTTGCATTGTGGTAAACTTTCTTTTACGAAAGTTTTACATTAAAAATTTGACCCCACTTTTCTTTAATGAGCATTAAAAAAAAGTGAAAGTGAATGCCTTTAGCGCTCGCTAATCCAGGCGAAACGACTATATGATCTCAAACGTTGGCGACTTACAAGTAGCTCTTTGTGTTCCCTGCTTAGATAGCAAGAAGGTGCAAGGACTCTTTTTGACTGTGACGCTTATCATTTTTTTGATTGATAAAAATTTTTTACTTTTCCTTCTTGCTTTTTTAAAAACAGAGTGCTAACATAATAAAGTACTTTTCTTATAGGAAAGTTACGGGTTGTTAGCTCAGTTGGTAGAGCAGCTGACTCTTAATCAGCGGGTCGCGGGTTCGAGCCCCTCACAACCCATTGGGTGCCAAACCCACGGAAGGATGAACGCCGGTGCGAAAGCATTTTGAAGACGTTCATGCCTTCCATTTTTTATTTTATCCACCTTCTTGACCCTCTAAGCGCTTGAACAATCTAAACGAAGGCGAGGAACCATCATGGAAACAGCTCTTTTCACTGTCCAAAGTACCTATACCGAAGCAATGATTGCAAACTTGAGTGATGTCGTTTGGAAATATGGCGAGATTGGCCGTCGCTCTCGGCTCTTAATTACGGGCATGGTGGTGGTGCTAGCTGTTTTACTGCTTTTACTGACGGATAAATGGTGGCTGCTCTTTGCGGTTCTCTTAGGCTGGCTTATTGGGTTACGATTGTCTCCCAAAATGTTTGCCAAACAGGCCATTAAAGCTTACCGCAGTAACAAAAGCGTGCAAAACCTTCCGCTGCGCTTTGACTTTTATAATGATTATTTCACCCAGACCTCCAAAAAGGGGGTCACCAAAATTTTCTATCATGACCTTCATCAAATCGTCATTGTTGATCAAATGGCCTACCTCTTTCTCGCTATCAACCAAGCAGCGGTGGTCCCATTAGCGGATTTGACCGCTAGCGAAGTCGCTTTTTTTGAAACGCTTAAACAACAAGCAAAATAGTAAAAAGCCAAACGCCGATGGGTACCACCTCATCAACGTTTGGCTTTTTTAGACTAAGATATTCAAAATTTTCACCAGCAAAAACCGCTAAGTCCAACCAGTAACTTCATTTTCAAGAGTTAAACGAGTTCCCTCAGCCTTTCTTACGATTCCACTTCCGTCAAAACCTCATCCAAATTTTGTAAGAAGAAGGCTACGTCCTCTTCAGTGATAACCAGTGGCGGTTGCATCGCTAAAACATTGCGGTTTTCACCATTTTTTCCCACCAAAATTCCGCGATCTTTCATTTTTTCCAAAATCACATCAACTTGATCTGCAGCAGGGGCAAGGGTCTTGCGATCGGTAACGAGTTCAGCCCCTACCATCAAGCCCAAGCCTCGTACGTCTCCAATCAGAGAATACCGAGTAGCCAGTTCTCGCAAGCCATTTTGCAGTTGTTCGCCACGGGCATTGGCATTTTCCAAGAGTTTGGCTTCTTCTAGATAAGTCAAGACTGATAAACCTGCCATGGTGGAGACGGGGTTGCCTCCCAGTGTCGAAGCGGATGGCCGGGTAAAGGCGGCCGCGATTTTGTCGGTGGTGATATAGGCCCCAATCGGAAAACCATTACCCAAAGCCTTGGCTACCGTCATGATATCTGGCACGATACCGAAATTCTCGATAGCAAACATCTTGCCTGTCCGGCCAAAACCTGTTTGGACCTCATCGACAATCAATAAAATATTGTGAGCTTCTAGCAACGCTTTTAATTTCTTAAAATAGTGCGGTGTCGGGATGACGATACCGGCATTTCCTTGGATTGGTTCCACAATCATAGCCGCAATCTTGCCAGAAGTTCGCCGACGGATCAAACGAGCCACATCCGCCACACATTCATCTTCAAATGCTTCTTGAGTTTGCCCTTGCCCATCTCGATAGAAATATGGATTACGAGCAAAATGGATGCCACCGTTGGGGGTGTCGGTGGTGCGCCACATGCCGATACCGGTGAGACTCATGGTCAATTGGGTACGACCGTGAAGTCCCAAATCCAAAGCGATAAATTCATGGGCTTCGGTATACAGTTGCGCCATCAACAGCGCCCCTTCGTTGGCTTCCGTTCCTGAGTTTACAAAGAAGGTCCGCTTTAAATCCCCTGGGGTTACTTCCGCTAGTTTTTCCGCCAAGTTGACCCCGTTTTCTGTCAAGTAAATATTGCAGACGTGTTGCAAGTCTTGGATTTGGTCGATCACCGGGTTGATGATCGCCGGATTGGAATGGCCGCAATTCATCACGGAAACGCCGGCATAAAAATCCAAGTATTTTTTCCCCTCGGAGTCAAACAAGTACTGCATTTCCCCTTTGACAAACTGAGGTGGATTTTTATAAAAATGATTGATACAAGGTACAAAATATTCGTTTTTCTTGGCAATAACGCCTGCTGGTCCTAGATAACTCATGAAAGATTCATCCTTTCTAAACGTAGTGCTTAGTCAAAAATCAAGGTCTGCAAACTTTGGTCGTGACCGGTGACAGTCGCAAGGCGGTCTGACCAAGCCATCCGGTCTGACAACGTAGCCTCCGTGCTGGCTAAGGCTTCCCGATAGATGGCAATCACTTGTTTCAAGCTTGCCCCATCGTATTCTTTGCCTTCAATTCGGATTGCCCCCACGCCAGTTTGGCGGATTTCCGGTAAAAGAGGAGCATAGTCAAAATCTTTGGTAGGTAACAGATGATTTTTACCATATTGGTCGCAACGAATCTTACGGACAAAACCATTTTCGTCAATTAAGTCCAAATTGTCTCCGGCGTCCCCACCATCGATCCAATCGTTATCGGTACGATCTGCTTGTGCTTTCTTGAAAGAGTGTTCCATATACATCAACGTCGGTGCTCCTTGAACCAAAATTTCGCTTGGTAAAGGCATTTGAGCAGGCGTTGTAGCTAAAATGGTGGCTGGAGCCTCGATGGAAAGAGTGACGGATTCCAAGCCTTGTTCTTGATAAAACTTACCACTCAAATGATTATAGACGTTCAAGCCGTAGTCCCCACGCAACTTCAGACCGGTATGTTGATAACGATGGGTTTCACCAATGTTGGAAACCAACAGACCGGTGATACCCATTGCTGGTAACTGGGCAATCAAATCATCCAACAGCCGAAACTGATTTTGGTCCAACATTCGTGGTAGGACATAATAAACAGGGATTTGAGCCTCATTGGCTGCTGCGGCAATAGCTCGCAAGTCGGCAATACTAAAGGCAGGATTTGGTTCCAAAACTTCGCCGGACAAGTATACACTGTCCACTCCACTGGCAATAGCAGCCATCGCCGCATCCTTGTTATCCACTGTAACCCGAATTTCGATGGCATCATTTGCTGCGGCTGTCGCTTGTGCAACTAACGTCGGCACCCCTACCGAAGCCTCAGTTTGTGCTACAACAGCTTGCTGAGCAGTCGCCGTTGCGGTTTCTTTTGCCAATAACTCTTGTAAATGAGCCGCAACCTTTTCTACACGGCGAGGTTTCATCACTGGTTCTTCCAATGGACGGGAGAAAACCCGGGGTTCCCGCTGCCCGTCCATCGCGATATTGGTTAAGCCAGGTTTGCCAAATGCATAGGCCGTCGAAAGGTCTCGCACCCGATTTTCTTCGAGATAGGCTACTTTGTCCAAATCAGTCTGATAGCTGACAGGATCTGCTAAGAACCGATCGATGGCTTCTCCGTATAAGTTAATCAATTCAATCAAGTAGTCTGCTCCCCGCATCCGACCTTCAATCTTGTAGGAGTTGACCCCAGACATGATTAGTTCAGGAATGTGTTGATACAAAGACATATCCTTGACAGCCATCGGATACACCAAAGCCGCTTTTGGATCGTCAGCTGTCGCATCTTGGTAGGCCCACCGACAAGGTTTCATACACAGGCCCCGGTTGCCACTTTTGCCAAAATAAACACCACTGGCATAACACTGAGCGCCATGAGCAATGCACATATCCCCATGAATAAAATATTCATACTCCAAACCAGGATATTCCCGAACAAATTCTTGCACTTGAGCCAAAGAGGCTTCTCGAGAAATTACACAACGGGTCACCCCTAGCTCCTTAGCAGTTGCCAGCATTTCAGCATTGTGAGTATTAGCCATAATACTTAGATGTAGTTCCAAATTGAGACCTAACTCTTTAATCAACTGAACAGCACCGAAGTCTTGGATGATTAATGCATCTACTTGAGCGGCTTCTAAAAAACGTAGATAGTCCTCCGCATCCGCAAGTTCAGCATCTGTCATCATATTGTTAAAGGTGACATAGACTTTTTTACCCAATTGATGGGCAATCGCTACCGCCTCCAAAATTTCATCATTGGTCAGATTGTGTTTCGGATTGTGCATGCGCATATTGAATTTTTTGCCGCCTAGATAGACAGCATCTGCGGCACTCTGGATAACTTCTTTAAAATCTGCAAAAGTTCCCACTGGTGCCAGCAATTCGATAGAACGTCCTTGGTAAGTTCGTGACATAGTTGATTTTCCTTTCTGGTAATGCTTTTTCCTGCAAAGTTGTTTCTTAGGCTGCAAGATGTGAAACAGCGACCCGCAAAAAGGTCGCTGTCATGGTTATCTTTGACCCCTGATTTTTAAACAGTTACCGGCTGCCGCTTTACTTGAAGTAAACGTCTGACAAAACATCCGCTGGTTTCAAGTCTTTGGTCAACAAGTCATGTTCTTTCGCCCAAGCAAAAGCTGCAGTGATATCTTCATCTGTTGCTTGTTCAGCGTGGGTGTAGTCAGGGACGGTAATTTGTTCTTTCAACGTTTCTGGGAAGCCGACTTCATCGATAAACAATTGAATATAGTCGCTCTTATCATGTTCTTTAATGTAATCGACAGCCTCATTATAAGCTTCATACATTCCTTTAATCGCATCTGCTTTTTCGTCGATGACATCCGCTGGCATCCCCATAACAAAAGGATTGATGCCAATTTCACGAGTAGAATCCAACACCCGCAAACCATCGGCAACGGCCATCGTAACAAAAGGCTCTGGCAAAATAGCAGCTTGGGCCTTTTTATTTTTTAACAATTCCAAACGAGTTGGCACTTGTGGGACTTCACTGACGTTGATATCTGAATCATGTAGGCCAGCTTTTGCCAAAATTTGGGTAACGGCATATTCCGTCCCTGTTTTTTTCGACAAAATGACATCCTTGCCTTTTAAATCAGCGGCGGATTGAATACTATCATCACCGGTTACCAAGTCGAATTCTCCGTAAGTATTCCCGGTAATTTTTACATCCATCCCCGCTTCTTGGTAAATCGCAATCGCCACTAAATCGGTGGAGACCCCATCGACTTTACCGGCTTGGAAAGCGGCATCCCGATCTTTAGCTGCCTTGAAGTTTTCTAATTGAATATCGACTCCATGATCTTTATCGAGGCCTTTTTCATGGGCTAAAACCAAGGGAATGTTATCGGTAGAAGGCATCACACCTAAAGTCAAAGTGGTTACTTTTTCATCTTTGGTAGCCGTACTTTCCTTTGTGTCTTTAGCTGTTGTGCCACATGCGCCTAAAGTCATCGCTGCCAGTGCCAAAATTCCTGCTGTTGTCATCCATTTTTTCATTACTAAAAAACTCCTCTATTCACTTTTTCGTCCTGCTACCCAAATATTTCCGTTCAAACCTATTTCCAATAGTTGGCCTGATTTGCAAGCCACGGTGAAGCTAGTCCGGCAAAAGTCACTTCCTTTTGCGCCTAGAAAAAGACATCCAACAAGCCAATCGCCAAAAAGACGAGACTGACAATTTCGTTGACGTTATATGAAGCAATTTCCGCATGGGCTAAGTGATCCGGACGAACCACCAGATGTTCCAAAATCAATAATGCACCAATCACGGCTAATCCCAAAAAGTAAATCCAACCAAATGCGGGAGTCACCAAGCCTACCATAACTAGACAGATAAAGGTCATTCCATGAAAGATACGCGCAATCAATAAACCATTTTTGACCCCCACTGCTGCCGGAATCGAGTGAATTCCATGGCTGCGATCAAAAGCCACATCCTGGGAACCATAAATAATATCAAAACCTGCCACCCACAGCATATTGGCTCCGGACAAGAAGAAGGCGGTCCAAGAAAAGCTATTGGTGATGGCAATCCACGCTCCCGCTGGTGCCATGGCGCAGGTAAAGCCCAGCACCAGATGACACAAAGCCGTGAAGCGTTTCGTATAGGAATAAATGACCATAAAAAAGATAGCAACCGGTGATAAGGCCAGAGTGACTGGTCCCAAAAGCCCTGCCACAATCACTGTCACGATAAAACACGCAACGCTAAACCACAACGCTTCTTTTTTGCTCATCTTACCTTGGGGAATCTGGCGCACCGCCGTCCGTGGATTGGCTCGGTCGATTTCCGCATCGATAACCCGATTGATGGCATTGGCACCGGTGCGGGCTGCCAATAATCCCACCAACAATAAGAAAATCTTCCGCCAATGAAAGGTCCCATTTGAGGCTAGTAGCAACGAAATAATCCCAAAAGAAAAGGAGAAAATCGTGTGTTGAAACATGACTAACACCCCATAGCTATGGAGTTTGTCAGCGGCCTTTTTAATCCAAACCATAATCAGACCACCGTTTCGTCACTTGTTTTTTCGTCTGTTCATCCATCGTCACATCTTCCGGCCAAGGTCGGGTGTGACCTTCTTCTGGCCATTTGCGAGTAGCATCAATACCTAAGCGCGTTCCAAAAAAGGCATTTGGTGAGGAATGATCCAGCGCATCTAGGGGCCCTTCATTGAAGACGAAATCCCGTTTGGCATCGATGTTATTGAAGACTTTCCAAGCGACTGTCGAAAAGTCATGGGGATCGACGCTATCTTCCACCACGATGATCATCTTGGTGTACATCATCTGCCCTATGCCCCAACAAGTATTCATCACTTTATGGGCATGATAAGGGAATTTTTTCTTGATGGAGACGATCACACAGTTATGAAAGACGCCTTCAAAAGGCATCGCCAAATCCGTGATTTCGGGAGCCATCATCTTAAGCAAGGGTAAAAAGACCCGTTCCGTTGCCAATCCCATATAGTCATCTTCCATCGGTGGTTGCCCAACGATGGTTGCCGGATAGACAGCATCTTTGCGGTGAGTGATGGCCGTGACATGAAAGACTGGATACATGTCTTCCAATGAATAATACCCCGTATGATCCCCAAATGGACCCTCTTCACGCAAAGGTTCAGTGACATCCACATAGCCTTCAATGACAAACTCCGATTCTGCCGGTACATAGATATCATTAGTAATCGATTTGACCATTTTCACTGGTCGCTTTCGCAAAAAGCCCGCCAACATCATTTCGTCGATCATCTTGGGAAGTGGTGCTGTCGCCGCATACGTAATGGCCGGGTCTCCTCCCAAAGCTACGGAAACCGGCATTTTTCCTCCAAGCTTGCGATATTTTTCATAGATTTCCCGACCATCTTTATGCCAATGCCAATGCATACCAGTGGTCTTTTTATCATAGACTTGCATCCGGTACATGCCGGTATTTTGTTGCCCGGTATCAGGATCTTTGGTCATCACCAACGGCAAGGTGATAAAAGGACCACCGTCTTGCGGCCAACATTTGAGTATTGGCAATTTGGTCAGATCCGGATCAGTCATCACCACTTCTTGGCAAGGCCCTTTTTTGACTTTGATGGGAAAAACCGCTGCCATTCGTGAAAGTTTTGGCAATTGAGTCGCGCTTTTCACCCACCCGGCATAGTTGGACATATTGATCAAATCCGCAATCTGTTCCCCCACGTCATTGAGGCTATCCACCCCTAAGCCAAGGGCCATCCGTTTTTCAGAACCCATAGCATTGATTAAAACAGGAAACTCGGACCCGGCAACATTTTCAAACAGCAACGCCGGCCCATGAGCTTTGGAAATTCGATCAGTGATTTCAGTGATTTCCAAATCCGCCGAAACTTGCGCCTTCACCCGCTTGAGTTCTTGTTGCTTTTCCAAGGTTTGGATAAATTCATGTAAATTTTTATAGGCCATCTTCAAGTCCTTTCTTTCTTTAGCTGCGCCTCATATTTAGAGGGCTTGTTATTGTAATAGACAAAAATTGTGCCTTTACTCACAAAACAAACAGGCTTATTTTACCATTAAATGGCTAAAAAGAACATCGTCATTGCTTAATCCGTCGCTAGCCAGTTTCCCTTCGCCAAAGAGCCTCAGAATTTTTTCCTAAATCGCAACCTTTCCTAATTCATTGAAGGGTTCAAAAAAGCCGTCCTTAAGCCATGACAAGAGATTTTGACAAGGAAATCCAGAGAAAAGCCCACCTTTTTGAAAAGGGTCTGCTATCATGAAGAAGTAGCAAGCAATCTTTAAAAAAGGTGGGAAAACTTATGGAACTCAATCAACGGCTAAAGGAATTACGCTTTGAACATCAGCTAACCCAAGAAGAGCTGGCTCAAAAAATCTTTGTCAGCCGCCAAACCATCTCCAATTGGGAAAACGGCAAGGGCCAACCCGATCTCGAAAACTTAATCCTTCTTAGTGAATATTACCAAGTTTCCTTAACAGAACTAGTGGAAGGTCCTTTACCTTCACAAAAACAGCCGAAATTTTTCGTCGCCCGCCGTTTTTTGATCAGCTATCTGGTACTCTGCTTAATTGCTCTGATTTGTCAGATTGTTTTTCAGCCAAAATCCGCACTGGTACCGTTACTGTTTGCGATCGTTTGCGCGATTCAATCCTGTCGTTATTTATTCAAAACCAAACGCGGGGCCAATCTCTATGGCCAAGGTGAAAACATGTATGATATCGGCATCATTATGGCTGGGCTCTTTTATATGATGATCCTCGTCGCCATCGCCCTCCAAGGTATCGTCACTGGCGAAATTCCCCTGCGTCCCTGGTAATATACTCAGCTAAGAAAGGAGCCCTCCTTATGAAAGGCATCATCGTCACCATCAGCCACCAACAAAACAATACGATTCAGTGGACTTGGCAAGATCAGCAGTATTTGCCACGATTTACCAATTATTTGAAACTCACCTATCCTGATTATGATTGGGAAATCATCCCCGGTCATGATTTGACCAATCATGACCTTGGCCAATACCAAGCAGCGGCCCTGCCACCTGTCTCGGAAAAATTTGTCGAAACAATTCGTCAGTTAAATCCTCAAATAAAACTGATCATACCTAAACGGGAAGACTTTATGTATATGATGGCGCCAAAAGCCATGGTGCTGGGTCGCACAACCGGCTATCTGGTAGCCACCGGACCCCAGATTACTACCCGTGGCCTGCCTTCTGAAGCCCGCCAAGCTAAGTTTTCCAACGAAAGTCTCCGGCAATTGATGCGAGACTATCCGACGATTTATTGGAGCGTCGTCACCTTTGAAGAACTAAAAGGTAAATTGACGGAAAATGCCACCGATGTCACAGTCGCGTTGACGCCCCAAGCAATCCCTTACGAAAAATTTATTGCTACTCATTTTTCTGAAGCCACGGTGCTTCATGCCACTCCATCAAAACTAGCTGCCACACCGAAACAACTCGAACTGATGATGATGGGTACCGTACTGACGACGATGTTTTTATTGTGTTTGATGTGTTTGGTAGGGATGTAAGCCACTCCCTCACTCTCCTAGTTAATGCACGAGGCTGACTGGCGTGTTCACAAATATTCCACTGAGATTAGCACAGCAATTTACAACCTAAATCTTACCTTTTCCAAACATCAGCAAAGGCCGCATGATTTGCCGCTGAAGGCCTGATAGGTTAGCCTTTTTGATACTTTTCTTCTTGTAAAACCTTTTTTAAACAAAAAGCCCTTGAAACCGACTACCAGACCGTTTTCAAGGGCTTTTCTTTATTCTTTAAGACGCATATTGCTCTGTTGCAAAAGTGTGTTTTCTTTCACACTACAGCCGCACTTACAGTCTTCACATTTTGAAGAACGGCCGGTGATGCGATTAAAAATTACCCAGCCAGCACCACCGAAAATTGCAATACTCAAGACAATCGTCCAAAACATATTATTTCGCTCCTTCTTTGGCAATGACTTCTGGCATGGTGAGGACAAAATCAGCAGAAGATTTGACTTTGACTTTGCGAGTCAAACTCCAAAGCATAAAGCCCAAGACCGCCAAGGCCGCTACCGTACCAACGTTAAATTGGCCATTTTCAAAAATCAAATGCCCAAATTGATAAATCATCAAGCTGACACCAAAAGCTAACCCACATTGATAAGCAACAGCTCGCAAGGTCCATTTCAGTGCTCCCATTTCCCGATGGATTGCGGCAATCGAAGCAAAACAAGGGGCACACAACAAGTTAAAAGTTAAAAAGGAATAGGCGGCTACTGGTGTCAACGTGGCCCGCAGTGGTCCCCAGATTTCCACACCATTTTCGGCAACTTGGTCCATGCCACTGTACAAGACACCAAATGTCCCGATGACATTTTCTTTCGCCACTAAACCAGTAATGGCAGCAACGGTTTCCCGCCAATTGCCCCAACCTAATGGTGCAAACAACGGAGCAATCAAGCGGCCAAAGCCAGCTAAGATGCTGTTTTCTTCCCCAACAGCTTGCAAAGTCCAGCTGTGTGTGGAGGTAAACCAAATGATGATACTGGAAACAAAGATAATCGTTGCAGCATTTTTAATAAAGGATAGCCCTCGATCCGCGACTTGATGCAAGACCCCTCGCAGTTGGGGTAAGTGATAAGCTGGCAACTCCATAATAAAAGGTGCCGGATCCCCAGCGAATAACTTCGTCTTTTTCAAGGCAATACCGGAAAACACAATCGCTGCTACCCCTAAAAAGTAAGCAGAAGGAGCCACCCAACTAGCATTTGGAAAAAAAGCACCGGCAATCAAGGCGATGATGGGTAGTTTTGCACTACAAGGCATAAAAGTCGTAATCATGGCAGTCATGCGGCGATCTTTTTCATTTTCAATCGTACGACTCGCCATCACCCCGGGCACCCCACATCCGGTAGCCACTAGCATGGGGATAAAGGATTTACCAGACAAGCCAAACTTGCGGAAGATCCGGTCCATCACAAAAGCGATGCGAGACATATAGCCACAATCTTCAAGTAAGGATAGACATAGGAACAAGACCAACAACTGTGGTAAAAAGCCTAAGACCGCCCCAACCCCAGAAATGATGCCATTGAGCAAAAGGTCTTGCATCCAAGGAGCGACATTGCCTGCCGCTAGCCAACCAGCCACATGATTGGGCACTAACTCGCCAAAAAGGACATCATTGACCCAGTCAGTCCCCATCACGCCGACGGTTTGGATGGACAAATAATAGACCCCCCACATGGCAAAAGCAAAAATCGGCAAGGCCAAAATGCGATTGGTCACCACTTGGTCGATACGATCAGAGATGGATAGGCGCAAATCCCCTTCTTGAGTCATGCACAAAGTCATCAAACGACCGATAAATTCATAACGTTCATTGATCAAAATCGCATCGCTGGTATCGTCAAATAGTTTTTCAGTGATGGCGATAATTTCTGCGATGTCTTTTTGTTGAATTTTGGAAAGCTCCAACTGTTCTATGGCTAACGGATCTTTTTCGAAAAGTTTGATGGCGTAGTAACGGGCTTGTTTTTCCGGTACCGTATTTCCTAATACATCGATCATTTCAGTCAAGGCTGCCTCGACCCGCTCATCATAAGATGGAAACAGCGGTTTTTGTGCTCCTTGAATAGCGGTGATCATTTTTTGGACCCCTTGATCCAACCCTTGCTTCTTCAAAGCGCTCATGCCCACCACTTCAATACCCAAGCCATAAGCCAGTTTATCTAAATTGATGCGCTTACCGGACTTTTCTACAATATCCATCATATTGATTGCCAAGACCATAGGCAAACCGATTTCCATCAATTGGGTAGTCAAGTAAAGATTGCGTTCAATGTTGGAACCATCAATGATGTTTAAAATCCCGTCTGGCTGGCCACTAAGCATGTAATCTCGCGTCACCACTTCTTCAGGTGAATAAGGCGACAAGGAATAGATTCCCGGTAAATCTTGGATGGTAATCCCCTTGTCTTTTTTCAGTTTGCCACTTTTACGTTCGACGGTGACCCCTGGCCAGTTCCCGACGTATTGCAACGAACCTGTCAAGGCATTAAAAGTACTGGTTTTCCCACTATTGGGATTACCGGTCAGGGCGATTTGCATTTCTTTTTTTGACATCAGTTGGTGACCTCCCGTTCGACTAAGATGTACTCCGCCTCACTTTTGCGTAAGGATAGTGCATACCCTCTAAGGGACAGTTCGATGGGATCTCCCAAAGGCGCCAATTTTTTCACAGTGACTGCTACCCGCTTCGTCAACCCCATATCCATCAGCCGCCGTTTAATCGCCCCTTCCCCAAAAATAAGGACGACTTGACCAGTATCCCCCACAGACAGTTGATCCAAAGATAAAATTTCTTTACTAATACCAGCAGGCTTGACTTGGATTTCTTCTAAAATACTGTAATCCAAGGCTATCCGGTTATTGTGCAACAAAACAATACCGCTTTTGCTCTGTGTCTTCAGCAAGATCACTTCACTGCCGACAATCAAGCCTAAATCTTGCAAATGCTTTTTAATCTCTGGCTGTTCGGGAACGCCGGTGACTTGATACGTTTGATGCGGTGTGACATCAATTAATTTCCCCATTTAGTTAGGCCAACTTTCCTTGAGCAACGTAACCCAGTCTTTAAGACCCCCATCTCAAGCGACTGATAATCGTTCTCAATTGATTTCTAATTAGTAGAATAAAGCGATTTTCCCGAGAAGTCAATGGTCTTATGGATTTTGTAAGGAAATTCACATGAAAAATAAGCATGGTAAGAATCATGAAACTAAATGATTGAACGCTTTGGAAAATTTGAGGCTAAAAAACGCCGACTTAGAAGCATAGACCTTCCAAGTCGGCGCTAGCCATTTAAGAGAACATAATACCTAAAAAATGTCATAAACCTTGAAGCCAAAAGGCAAGCAACAGCGTCAATAAACCCGTCAATAAATTCACTGTATCATTGTTAAAACCCGGTAAGCCACTGATTTTGGTCGTAAGCTCGCCATGATGCTGCCGTTGTTCAGTGATCTTCCCACAAATGGCACAGCGGTATTTTTGTTGTACAGTCCCTCCCAATAAGCTGTCGATCCAAGTTGCCGCAAAGCCAGCCAAGGCCGGGACCCAGAAAAAAGCACAGGTAGTAGCCTCCGGGCGAAAAAGCTGATTGCCCCCCCACCAAAGGCCTGCGACAATGATTGCGGCCCCAGCACCGGCCATCGTTCCTAATAAACTAACGCCACCAGAAAGCCCTGACGCCAGTTTCCGACCACTTACGATGGACCGCGGCGCTTTGCTAGATAAAACCCCAATTTCGGAAGACCAAGTATCTGCTGCCACTCCAGCGATGACGGCGACTTCCGCCAATAAAAAAGGCAAACTTGCCTCAGTAACAGCCAAACTACTTTGCCCAGATACCAACCAACGTTGTCCCACCAAAACCGCCAATAATGGCCCACAGTTGGCCACTACCTGTCCAGCATCGCGAGCACCAGCTTTTTCAATAATTTCATGGGCATCAGTAGGATTTGGTGGAAGCCCCCACTTTTTCAATCCTTGGACGCCGTAACTCATGGCAAAAAACAATGCCAAAAAACCAGCCATCACCGGTGACAATGCAAATATCATAGAACCCAACAGGACCAGCATCACGGCGCCACTAGTCTGTAACCAATCCGCCAGCCAACTAAAGACTGCCAATAAACTAGTTCCCAACAGTCCTAGCAAGAGTAAGTAAAAAGTAATCACAGCCATCCCTCCATTGGCAATAGTGTAGCATAGTTCCACTAATTCAAGCGCCTTCATATTGGAATAGCCTCGCCTATAAAAAACAGGGCCACCCTGTTTTATCGATAAGGGATGAATTCCCTTTGCTTCGTAAATCTAGCAAATTGTTTTCTTGTAGGTAGCATGAGTACCGTGAAAAGGTGAGATTTAGCAGAGTCGAATTGGATTGACAGTAGCTCTGAAGATGCGTAATGAATTACTTAAATTTGTGGTGCTTGCACCACTTACTCTAAGTTTGAATGCGCAAGGCAAAGCTAAAGGTGCGTCTGCGCATTCAGTTCATCTAAACAAACACCGTTAAGATGAACTAGCAATGACAAATTTGGTCTTCATTTGGCATTTGCCGGTCTAGCTACCGTCAACCCAATTCCTAGGTCGCTAGATTTCACCTTTTGGGCATCAAAATATCGGCATGATAGGCCACTTAATTTCTGATACATCAGTCTTTTTGGAGCTTAATTTTTATAAGTTCTAAATCTAAAAAAAAACCGCCTCTCTTTTCAGAGAAACGGTCTCATAGCAAGGATTGGTTACATCCCTAACAAATAGTCATCATCTTTCATCGCTTCCACCGTCCCCAACAAATAACCGTTCCCCACTTGGGAGAAGAAATCATGGTTGGAGGTACCGGTGGAAATCCCGTTCATAACGATGGGATTGACATCGTCAGCGGTATCTGGGAATAAAGGATCTTGTCCCAAATTCATCAGGGCTTTGTTGGCATTGTAACGAAGGAAAGTTTTGACTTCTTCCGTCCAGCCAATGCCATCGTAAAGTTCAGCGGTGTATTGTTCTTCATTTTCATAGAGTTCATATAATAAATCGTACATCCAGCTTTTTAATTCTTCTTGTTCCGCTTCTGCTAGTTCATTGAAACCTAGCTGAAACTTATAGCCGATATACGTCCCATGAACACTTTCATCCCGGATAATCAATTTGATAATTTCTGCCACATTAGCTAGCTTGTTGTTTCCCAAATAATATAACGGGGTGTAAAACCCAGAGTAAAACAAGAAGGTTTCTAAAAAGACGCTGGCAATCTTCTTTTCCAAAGGGCTACCATTTTTATAGATTTCATTGATTCGTTCTGCTTTTTTCTGAAGATAGACATTGGTGTTGGTCCATTGAAAAATTTCTTCAATCTCAGCAGTCGTATTTAACGTAGAAAAAATTGAAGAGTAACTTTTCGCATGAACAGATTCCATAAACTGAATATTATTTAATACCGCTTCTTCGTGGGGGGTGCGGACATCCTTTCGCAGTTGATCCATGCCACTTTCTGATTGGACGGTATCCAATAAAGTCAAGCCACCAAAGACTTTTCCCACCAGATCTTTTTCTTCGGCAGACAGCTTGCGCCAATCATCCAAGTCATTAGACAAAGGAATCCGGGTATCCAACCAAAATTGTTCGGTCAGCTTTTCCCAAGTGGATTTGTCGATGACATCTTCTATCTCGTTCCAGTTAATCGCTTCATAATAGGTTTCACTCATCAGTATTGCCTCCTTTTATTTACCTCCGCCGCCTATGCTTGCGGGCTTTTATTCGGCCAGTTGCTAAATCACACAACTTTCACATTGATTGGAGCCGATTTCTTCATTGTCATCGGTAAAGGTGCGGACATAATAAATGGATTTAATCCCCTTGTTGAAGGCGTAATGGCGCAAAATATTCAAATCCCGCGTAGTTTGCTTAGCCGTCTCGGTCTTCCATTCGTACAAACCTGCTGGGATTTCCGAACGCATAAATAACGTCAAGCTCATACCTTGGTCGATATGCTTTTGAGCAGCCGCATACACATCAATGACTTTCCGCATATCCATATCATAAGCGGACTTGTAATAAGGTAGCGTATCATTGGACAGATAAGCCGCCGGATAATAGATTTTACCGATTTTCTTTTCCTGCCGTTCCTCGATCATCCGCGTGATTGGATGAAGACTGGCACTGGTGTCATTGATATAAGAAATCGAGCCGTTGGGTGCCACTGCCAACCGATTTTGGTGATACAAGCCCGTCGCTTGGATTTGATCTCGCAAAGCTTGCCAATCAGCTGCCGTAGGAATAAAAATTCCGTCAAACAACGCTTTTACGCGATCTGATTGTGGTTGATGTTGCCCTTGGATATATTCGTCAAAATAGCTACCATCCGCATATTTGGATTTTTCAAAGCCAACGAAAACCGTCTCTCGTTCTTGGGCAATTTTATTTGAAGCCACCAACGTCCAGTAATTCAACAACATAAAGTAAATATCGGTAAATTCAATGGATTCCGGCGAACCGTATTCCAGATGATTTTTAGCAAAATAGGTGTGTAGTCCCATCGCACCTAAGCCAATCGTGTGGGCTTCTTCATTGCCCTTTTCGATGGAAGGCACCACATCAATATGGGAATGATCCGTCACATAAGTCAACGCACGAGTCATGGCTTGGACTGACCGGCCAAAATCGGGACTAGCCATCAAATTGACAATGTTTGTCGAACCCAGATTACAACTAATATCGGTCCCCAATACTTCATACTCTTGTTTGCCATTAATCAATGACGGTTGCTGCACTTGCAAAATTTCTGAACAAAGATTACTCATGATGATTTTACCATCGATGGGATTGCTGCGATTGGCGGTATCGATATTTATCACATACGGGTAGCCAGATTCCTGTTGCAATTTAGAAATTTCATTTTCCAAATCGCGGGCCCGAAGCTTGGTTTTCTTGATGCGAGGGTCCGCCACAAGCTTGTCATATTCCGCCGTGATATCCAAATAAGAAAAAGGAACACCATATACCCGCTCTACGCTATAAGGTGAAAACAGGTACATCTCTTCGTTGTTACGGGTCAATTCGTAAAACTTATCCGGTACTAAAACACCTAGGGACAAAGTTTTGACACGGATTTTCTCATCGGCATTTTCCTTTTTAGCTGACAAGAAATTGATGATATCCGGATGAAAGACATTAAGATAGACCACACCGGCACCTTGTCGTTGTCCCAACTGGTTGGAATAACTAAAACTGTCTTCAAACAGTTTCATCACCGGCATCACGCCACTAGCTGCCCCCTCATAACCTTTGATCGGAGCCCCAGCTTCTCGAAGATTGCTCAAGGTGATGCCCACGCCACCCCCGATACGGGAAAGCTGTAAGGCGCTATTGATGCCGCGGCCAATGGAGTTCATGTCGTCCATGATTTGGATTAAGAAACATGAAACCAATTCTCCCCGTCGCTTCCGCCCAGCATTCAAAAAAGATGGTGTTGCCGGCTGATAACGCTGATGAATCATTTCATCTGCTAGTGTCAAGGCCAGCGCCTCATCTCCTTCAGCAAAATACAAGGCATTCACCGCCACCCGGTCTTCATAAGTTTCCAAGTAGTATTCCCCATCATTGGTTTTCAAGGCATACTGAGAATAAAACTTATAGGCTGCCATAAAGGATTTAAAGCGGAAATGTTGCTCTTCCAAAAAGCGGTAGAGTTTTTCGATAAATGCCGGTGAATACTGGGCCAAAAATTCCGCTTCCAAATACTCATGGTCTACCAAATAAGCTAGTTTTTCATGGATATCCGTAAAGGTCATGGTATTGGGTAAAACATTTTCTTCAAAAAAAGCGGCCAGCGCCTCTTGGTCCTTGTTTAACGGGATTTGCCCATTTACTGGTCGATTGATTTCATTGTTCAATTTATAATAACTGACGTCCGTCAATGTTTTCAGACTCATAGAAATCCTTCTTTCTGTTATCAAATTAAAATGGACTCACCAGCCACAATAGCTGGCAAATCCATTGGTAGCAGTAGCCAACGATGAATTAGTCCATAGTTAAGAAGCAAGTTGTCGCAATTGATCGGGACGGAAGCCGACAATCGCTTTCTCACCTTTCATGATAATAGGCACTGACTGGAAGCCGGCCGCCTTAAGCGTCGTGATTGCTTCAGGTTGTTGGTCGATATTTATTTCAGTAAAAGCAATACTATTTTCAGTCAAGAAACGCTTAGCCATCTTGCATTGCATGCAGTTATTTTTTGAATAGAGTGTGATATTCATCTTCTCGTCCTCCTACTTTTCTCTGTGTAGTCTCAGTATAGCGAAGCCTCCCCTGAAGTCAAAAGTTTTGCTCACAAAAAAACACAAGATATTGTGTTCTTACAATTTATAAAACACTATCTATTGTGTTTCAGTTAAGCTTTTACAACTGGTATATTTCATGAATCCGTTGCCTTTAGCAGAGAAATCGCGAAAAAAGATTAGTAAAAATTGAAAAAAGAGCTTGATAACACAGCTGAAGCAGTGTTATGTGACAGTAGTTCAAAGGCAAAGCTAAAGGTGCATTTGCACATACAGTTACATCTAAGCAGAAACCGCTAAGATGAACTTACAATGACAAATTGCTTTGTATTTGGCATTTGCCAGTCTAGCTATCGTCAGATCAATTATTAGATCGCTAAATTTCACCTTTTTCGTGACATCAAAAAGACAGGATGATACACCACTTAATTCCTGATACATCAGTCTTTTTGGGGCTTGAATTTTTATAAATTCAAGCTAAAAAAGCCGAAAGAATGCTTTCACACATTCCTTCAGCTTCCCACTTATTTGCGCTTATAATTTGGCTGCCGCTGCTTCGTCGACAATGACAATTGCATTGGCATGGTTTTGCAAGACCGATGCTGGCAAATGGTTCGTCACAGGGCCATTGATCATTTCGTTGATCGCGTCAGCTTTGTTGGCACCATAAGCCATCAAAATCAGTTGCTTGCCTTCCATGATTGAGCCGATTCCCATAGAAATTGCTTGAGTAGGGACATCTTCTACTTTATCGAAGAAACGTTTATTGGCTTCGATAGTGGATTCAGTTAAGTGTACCAAAGAAGTTTTCCCTTCAAGATCAGCACCTGGTTCGTTAAAGCCGATATGGCCATTAACACCAATCCCCAAAATTTGGATATCCACTGGATGCTTAGCGATCACATCATCATAACGCAGACATTCGGCTTGCAAGTCACTGGCTTTCCCATTTGGCACAAAAGTTTCTTTAAATGGTTTTTTATCAAAAAGGTTAGTGTTCATAAAATGACGGTAACTTTGCTCATCGTCCCCACCTAACCCGACATATTCATCAAGGTTTACTGAAACCATCTCAGAAAAATCCAAATCCGAGTTAGTCATTTCTTGATAAAGAGTGATTGGGGTACTGCCTGTCGCTAATCCTAAAGTCTTAACTCCTGCCGCCATACCTTCTTTGATTAGTTCAAAAGCTTTTTTGCCGCCTTCTTCAGCATTTTTTACGCGAATGATTTCCATGATCAGCCCTGCTTTCTTGTGTTTTGGTATAGTCCGATTATAGCACCATCTGTTTTTCATGGCAAATGTCTAGACCAGATTAAGGGCAGATTTTTAAGATTTTTTTGTCTCCCCGGTTTACTCAAAAACCGCCAAAGCAGTCTGTAAGTCAGCCAATAAATTCGCCGCCTCCTCGATACCAATCGATAATCGTACCAAATCCGGTGTCAGACCGTAACTTTCTCGCAATTCTTGCGGGATATCTCCATGGGTTTGCGTAGTGGGATAAGTCACCAAACTCTCCACTCCACCGAGACTTTCTGCAAAAGTAAATAGTTTCAAGGCCTCCAGAAAAGCAGGTACCTTGGTCGCATCCCCCACCCGCAAACTAATCATCCCACCAATTCCAGGATACAAGACTTCCTTCACCTGTGGCTGGGCTTGTAGCTGTTCAGCCAAGTAGCGGGCATTGCTCTCTTGCCGCTCCAATCGCAAGGACAAAGTTTTCAAACTTCGAATAAATAACCAAGAATCAAACGCCGCCAATGTGCCACCGGTGGTATTGGCCAACCAAGCCAACGCCTCACCATCTTCGGGGGATTTAGCCACGGCCACCCCAGCCAATAAATCATTGTGTCCACTGAGAAACTTCGTGCCAGAATGAACGACAAAATCGGCCCCTAAGGTTAAAGGCTGTTGCCGCAATGGTGTCAAAAAAGTATTGTCCACAATTAGCTTGGCTCCTTTGGCATGAGCAGCTTCAGCAATCCTAGCGATATCAAAAACTTGCATCAAAGGGTTGGTGGGCGTTTCCAGAAACACCGCCGCCACCTCGTCTCGTTCCAATAAGTCCAACACTTCTTCTTGCGCTTCGAAATAAGTAAAAGTTGCCCCCTGCTGTTCTTCAAGATAGTTAAAAAAACGATAGCTCCCACCATACAAATCACGACTAGCTAGTACTTGAGCCCCTCGCGGCAAAAGACCAAATACTAACTGGATGGCTGCCATTCCCGAGCTGGTTGCCACTGCCTGACTACCAGCTTCCAGCTGCGCTAGGGCTTCTTCCAATACAGTACGAGTGGGATTTTTGGTTCGGGTATAGTCAAAACCCGTGGAGGCACCAAGTTTGGGATGAGCATAGGTAGTCGATAAATGAATCGGCGCCGAAATTGCTCCGGTATAAGGATCACTGTGATTACCAATCTGAGCTAAAAATGTTGCGTTTTTCTTTGTCATAAACTGACACCCTTTCTTCTTTTTATTTTTTTCAACTCAACTGCGCTGCCGCTGCAAGCAAATTAGCGGGCTTTTTACTAAGGGTTGCTCAATGGTCTGCCTGCTTTGGCAACAGCAAGACGCTACCGATTTTCTCAATTTCATATGGAGTTACTTGATAGACATCGTTTAGCCAATTGTGGAAAAATAAGTAGGCGTGCCCGCGCCAGGTGTTTTTGATAGCATCGGTAGGGTAATTGTACTGGAAATAGTTTTCCGGAATTTCTGTCGCCAACCCGCGAGCCACATCTCGTTGGTACTCTTTTTTTAAAGTTTCGGTACTATATTCAAAATGACCTAACACATAGACTTCGCGATGATCGCGACTGACAAACATCGTCCCACCAATTTCTGGGTTTCGGGCAATGGTCATCAGTTGAGAACACCGAGCTAAAGCCTCCTCATCAATCCCCGTGTAACGGGATTGTGGCGTGTAAAAATAATCATCAAAGCCGCGGGTCAGACGATGATGTCCCACCGCTTTGTTGGCAAAAATCCCAAATAACTTTTTCTCATAAGGAACTTTCGCCACCTGATGATAGTGGTACAAAGCCGCCTGGGCACCCCAACAAATATGCAGCCGAATGGTGGTGTGCTCCTGCGCCCAATCAAAAATTGTTGTCAACTCCTGCCAGTAATCCACCTCTTCAAAGGCCAACTGCTCCACCGGGGCCCCCGTGACGATTAAAGCATCGTAACGCTTTTGCGCAATTTCCGGAAAGGTCAGGTAAAACTTGTTTAAATGATGGAGACTAGTATTTTTATGCTGATGAGTGGCAATTCGCAAAAAATCCACATCAATTTGTAAAGGACTTTGCGAAATTAGCCGTAACAATTGAATTTCGGTATCAATCTTGGTGGGCATCAAATTTAGAATCACCAAACGCAAGGGCCGAATATCTTGACTCCTGGCTCGCTTGGAATCGAGGGCAAAAATATTTTCTTTTTCCAAAATGACTTTGGCGGGAAACCCCTCCGTCAGTTTGATAGGCATACAGACTCCTCCTTTTCTAGTTCCATTGCTAACTTATGACTGCAGCCAAAAGCAAAAAAGGGTAAAAAAAAGCCTTCCATACAAAAAATGTATGAAAGGACGACTATTCGCGTGACCACCTTTATTCGTCGGTACATCACTGGACCAACCTCACCAGGTACTGCAACCAAGAATAAGTACTGGCTTGCAAGACCGTGGCGCAATAGCGGGCGCACCCGTCGAGAACTAGCGACTCCACCAAACTTGGTGGGAGGCGTTCGCCCTCGTCTGCTCAAAGACCATCTTCCCAAACGCTTCAAATGCCCCTTTTCACCCCTCGGAGCTCTCTGTAAAAATCCACGCTTCGTACTCTTCTTTTCAAAGCAGTCATTATGTTGTTTTCGTTATTATAGAGAATGGCAGAAATAATGTCAAAAGAATTCTGAAAATTTCTGCATATTTCTCATAGGACACGGGCAAATTCCGAACATTCCTTTGACTCGGCGCTTTTTTTGAGCAGCTTGACAACACTGCCACCCTTCGTCAGAGTAAGTTAGAAAGCCGTAAACAACTCATAAAAGCCTATCTAAAAAAGATGTTTATATGACATTCTCTTATTTAAATATTCTAAGCAAAATATTCATTATTTGGATTCTAGATTTGTTTCATACACCTTTTTGGAGTATAATTGGTGTATGGAAAGTGAGATGAATAACCTTGGCTACTAAAGAAAGATTAAACGTTAATCTAGATTCTGAATTGAAAAAAGCAACTGCTGAAACATTGGAAGAATTGGGCTTGGATTTTACAACAGCAATAAATATCTACTTTAAACAAATCGTAGCAAAACAGAAAATTCCTTTTGAACTATCTACGAAAAAATACTATAGTTCAGAAACTGTAATGGGTAAGGATTGGCGGGAGGATTTGGATCAAGTTGAGGATGGTTGGGAATGACTTTCAAAATCAAATTTACGAAAGATTCACTACAAGACTACGAAAAACTTGATAATAGCCAAAAAATCCACATTCGTAAGTCGATGCTCAAAATTGAGCAATCAGGGATGCAGACAGGCCAGCAATTGCGAGGAAAGCTGGCTGATTGTCGCAAGTTAAAGCATAAAAAGCTTGGATTAAGAGTTGTTTTTAGACAATCTGATTTGGGAATCGAGATTATTGAAATTATTGTTGTCGGCAAATGTGATGATGAAGAGGTCTATCAACTTGCTGAAAGGCGTTTAGGCAGATAATTTCAAAAATGATAACTTAATATTTTTACTGGAAAACTAAACTAACTCAACCACAAACAGCGCCACTCCCCGGAGTAGCGCTGTTTGTTTCTTTATCCACCAATCTGACTCATATGACGCCAGGTGGGCTTTTTGTCTTTGACCTCCTCTTGGCGGGCCAAAGCCATCTCGTGGTTTTTCGGTTTCACGGCTAAAACTTGGTGAACCTTTTTGCTAAAGGCTTCAAAATCGCTGATACTTTCCCGAAGACTGTCTTCATCATCCCAAAAGAGGCAAGATTTCAAACAGCCGTCCGCCGTCACTCTCAAACGGTTACAGCCTTCACAAAACTGGCAACTGACCGGGTGAATTAAGCCAAAACTGCCACGAGCGCCGCGAATTTGGTAGTTTTCCGAAGGGCCATTGCCTGCATAATCAATGGGGGTATAGTCCCAACCATTTTGGCGGCAGATCTCAAAGACGCCCTCGATGCCATAATACTGAGATTCCCACTGTTTACGCTCCGTCCCAATGGGCATAAATTCGATGAAACGGACATTCACGGGATGCTCCAAAGTATAACGAAGAAAAGCTACCAGTTCGTCTTCATTTTGACCACGAATGACCACCGTATTGATTTTAATTTGCTCAAAAGGTAAGGTACTGGCAACCTCCAGTCCCTTCAAGACTTTTGTTAGCTTGCCGCCACGAGTAATAGTTTTATAACGAGCAGCATCAAAGGTATCCAAGCTGATGTTCAGCCGTTTGACGCCCGCCTCCCACAGCGGTTTTGCCAGACGCGACAAGGCTAAACCATTGGTGGTGACCGACAAATCCGTGATGCCTGGCACATTGGCGATGCCCTGTGCAATTTCCAATATATCCCGCCGCAACAATGGTTCTCCACCAGTCAGGCGAATTTTGCTGATTCCCATGTGGGCGAAGTTTTCTACCATCTGAATGATTTCGTCGCCGCTAAGAACTTTATCTGTTGGGAAAAATGGCAGCCCTTCTTCTGGCATGCAATAGACACAGCGGAGATTGCAACGATCGGTGATAGAAATCCGAATATAGTCATGGACCCGACCATAAGAATCCCGCAAAGTCGTCGTTTCTGCGGGCGACGTCAACTCAGCCTGTCCTTCCTGCAAAACTTTTTTAGCAGTCTGGTTACAAACGATTGCTGGTGTTGTTGTCATTTTTGTCATCCTCCACTCACTGGCGGAATCAAGGCGATTTCTTTGATTTCCGCCACTTCGTAGACCTGCCCTTCTGTAGCAAAGGTCTGATTGATTGCCACATTGCAAGTCATGATTTCATTTTTCATTAAAGGAAAACCTTGGGCCACGGCTTCCAGAAGCTGGCTTTTGGTGAAGGTCTTGGGTAGCTGGACCTTGATGGTAGCGCCCAAGGTCTCTGCCAAGTAGGCAAACAGTTTAATGTCAGTCATGGGCTAGCTCCCCTCCCCAGCGCTCACCGGTAGTATTGATTTCTTTCTTCCAAATGGGTACCGCTTCTTTCAGCTGATCGATAATCTGCCGACAGCCCTCAAAAGCCTCTTTCCGATGAGCAGTAGCCACCCCAATAAAGACTGCTTCATCTTCAATCTCCAACGGTCCTAAGCGGTGGACGATCACTACCTTGCCACCAGCTGCTTCAATGGGAGCCGCGAGTTTTCGCAGCTCTTTCACCGCCATTTCTTCATAGGCGGTGTATTCGATAAAGGTGGTCTGGAGTTCCCCCGTCCATTCCCGCACCGTGCCACAAAAAGTCACGATACCGCCAAATGCTGGCGCTTTCATTTTTTGGTAACAAGCCAGTACATCGATGGGTTCGTATTGCAATCTGATAAAAGCCATGTCACTACCTTCTTACTATTTTTTAGTTTACATGAATATTTTTCTTGTCCTCCCCATTATATACGAAAGCCCTTTCTAAATACAGTTGCTTTAATGAAAATTATGGAATAAACTTTGAACTGTATACAAAAACAGCTGCCCGCAAGCAGCTGCTCCAGTTATCCATTAGGCTCTTGAAACTGAAAATGGCCACTTTTGCCGCCTTTTTTCTCCACTAGGTGACAATCGCTGATGATCATGCCGCGATCCATCGCTTTGCACATGTCGTAAACAGTGAGAGCGGCCACTTGAACGGCACACAAGGCTTCCATCTCTACGCCGGTTTTGCCACTGACTTTGGTGGTGGCGCTGATGGTTAGCGTATCTTGATGATTATCTGTAAACAAGATATCGACACCGTTTAAAGGTAGTAAATGACACATGGGAATCAATTCACTCGTCTTTTTGGCGGCCATGATGCCTGCAGTCTGAGCCACCGCTAAGACGTCGCCTTTTTTGACTTGACCAGCGTGGATGCGGGCCAATGTTTCCGGTGCCATGATGACTTTGCAAGTCGCTGTGGCTTCGCGAAAGGTGACATTCTTTTCAGTGACATCTACCATTTTTGCTCGTTGTTGTTGGTTAAAATGGGTCAATTCTTCCATGAACTTGCCTCCATTGATTTTGATAGCTAATGACATTGATTTCTCTCTTCCTACACCAGCTAGTGGGTAGGTTCGACTCTCATTTTACCAGATTGAAAGGAAATTGCTATGTCTCGTTATGATCGCCAAATCCGAGTGGGAAAAGTTGGTCTCACCGGGCAAGAAAAATTACAAGATAGTCGCCTGTTAATTGTCGGGTGTGGTGCGTTGGGGACTTACACTGCTGAACAACTAGTCCGCGGTGGCGTCGGGGAACTGCTATTGGTGGATCCCGATACCGTCTCCTTTACGAATTTGCAACGACAGACCTTATTCACAGAAGCCGATGCCCATACAAAACGTCTCAAAGTCGCCGCGGCTAAAGACGCCCTTTTAGCGATTAACTCCCAAGTAACTATCACAGCCTTGCCGATGTCTTTTGATGAATTACTAGTCAAAGATTTAGGGCACTTGGATTTGGTCTTGGACTGCACCGATAATTTTTTGGTGCGTTCGGCTATCAACACCTTCTGCCTTCATTACCAACTACCTTTTATTTTTGCAGCTTGCGCCGGAACCACCGGCCAAGTGATGGCCCTCCACCCAGCAAAGGGCCCTTGTCTCAACTGCGTCTTTCCCCAAATGGCGGAACTAGCTGAAAAAAGTTGTGAAACGATTGGCGTCATCACCCCCCTGATTCCTTTGGTGTCTAGTCTCCAAGTCGGACAAGCCTATCGCTATTTGCTGGAGCCAGAGTCACTAGATTGGCAACAATTACTAGTAGCCGATGTCTGGCAAGGCCAGGTACAAACCTTTCAGATAACGAAGAATCCGGCTTGTCCTCTTTGTGCAAAGCAACAATCTGTGGCGCTTCCCCAACTAAAAAAAGTTTGCGGACACGTCTTCCAAGGGCAATTACCCGCCCCCATCGATCTAGCTGTCATCGCTCACCATTTGGCAGCCATCGAGGAAAAACCCTTGCAAAATAAGCTCGCCTTACGCGTCGTTTTAACCAAAAAAGGGCCTCATTTGCCCGCAGAACCCCAGCCAAATGTGACGATTTTTAAAACGGGTCGGACATTGTTTTATGATTTTCCCGATTTGGCCACTGCTACAAAAATGTTTGACTGGCTGCTGACTACAAACACGGCGCTGGAGGAAAACCTATGACCCGCCCCCATCAGTTTGACAACCATTTTGTCAAGGAGCGCCTGTTGCAAGATTTTTACTTTTTCAATGTCGGCCATGAAGTTTGTTGGCCGAATCATTCCTTTGGTCCCACCGTCAAAGAAAATTATTTGCTTCACTTTGTCAGCCAAGGTCAGGGGCGCTTTCAAGTTGATGGTCTGACCCTTAACTTGACTGCGCCGAGCTTTTTCCTCATCCGGCCGGGGGAACGCATCTTTTATCAAGCAGATGATACGGACCCCTGGGAATACTATTGGTTGGGCTTTGATGGCACCCAAGCGGAAAACTTGTTGACCACCGCTGCTTTAACCAATGATGTTCACAGTGGGCAGGTCATTGCACCGGAAACAGTGGTGACATTATTTGAAAAACTACTAGCCCTTGATCTTTATCAACCCGCCAATAAATTTAAAGCCCAGAGTCTTTTTTATGGGATTTTCAGTCATTTTGAAAGTAGTCACACGCCAACGGTCACTAGTGGTAACAGCTGGCGCCAAACCTATCAGGATTCCTTTCTACTTTATGTCGCTAACCATTATTCCCGTAGTGATTTGACTATTGCTGAAATCAGTCATTCAGTAGGCTTAAATCGAACCTATTTCAGCCAGTTGATGACTAAACTTTTGGGGCGCTCTCCGCAAGCTTATTTAAAGAAGTTGCGGTTGGAAAAAGCCGCAGATTTACTGCTGACCACTGATTTATCCATAGCCGAAATCGCGCTCCAAGTGGGTTATACCTCGTCGCAAAGCCTTTCCCGAGCCTTCAAAGACTACTTCGGCTGCACTCCCAGTCGCTACGGAAAAAACACCTAAACCTACCAATTTTTGGTAGGTTTTTTACTTACCTGACCTCAACGCTCTTCCCTAAAAAAAGCCAAAACACCTGACACTCTGCTACATTTTACTAAGATTAGGCTATCGCTTTTTATACTTGCGACTCTTACAATATAGGCAACAATAAACCCCTTTCAAAAAATTGCTTAAACATCTGAATTCGGGTTATTTTAAGGAGGAACACATGACAAACTATCCCTTTGCAATTCATTATGAAGCAACTAGCCGCACCTTCCATCTGCAAAATGACAACCTCAGCTACATCATGATGGTCGACGATTACGGCAAACTGCTCCAGCTGTATTTCGGTAAACCGATCCAGCATCGCGAAAATTTCTCCCACCTCTTCAACTTCACCACCCATGCCATGTCGGCTTCAATACTGGAATATGACAGTAGCTACTCCTATGAAAACGTCAAACAGGAATTTCCTGATTTTGGGGCCACAGATTTGCGTTCAGCAGCTGTCAAAATTCGTCAAGAAAACGGCGCCACCGTGACGGATTTCCGTTACCAAAGCCACCGCATCTTTGCCGGGAAGGAAAATCTGGCCGGTCTTCCTGCGAGTTACGTCGAAAATCCCAAGGAAGCTTGGACCTTGGAAATCCAGCTGCTAGATGCCCTTACCAAAGTCACCGCTACCCTCAGCTACACCCTCTTCGCACCGACATTTGGTGGCATTATCGCTCGCAGCGTCAAGTTGTCAAATAACGGAAACGAAAACTTGCAAGTGGAGCGTTTGTTATCTTTGAGTCTAGATTTACCAGACAAAAAATACGAATGGGTGCAGCTTGCCGGCGCCTGGGGTCGAGAACGAGAAATTGAAGAGCGTCCATTGGCCCACGGGAGTCAGGCAATCTACTCTTTGCGGGGACACTCCAGCCCCCATCACAATCCATTTGCGGCCCTCAAACGACCAACAGCTGACGAAACCCAAGGAGAGGTCATCGCCACCACCTTTGTTTATTCTGGTAATTTCTTACTCCAAGCAGAAGTCAATAGTATTGATATGACCCGTTTGCAATTAGGAATCCATCCAGAAGGGTTTAGTTGGCAACTCTTACCAGGTACAAGCTTTCAAGCCCCGGAAGCGTTACTTGTCTATACCGATAAAGGCCTGAATCAAATGAGCGCTACTTTCCACAAGTTGCTGCAGAAACGCGTGGCACGAGGCCGGTGGCGGGACCAAGCACGGCCGATTTTATTAAACAACTGGGAAGCCACTTATTTTGATTTTACAGAAGAAAAACTCCTCGCCATCGCCCAAACGGCTAAAGAAGTCGGGGTAGAACTTTTTGTGTTGGATGACGGCTGGTTCGGCCAACGTACCAGTGATCGTGCCGGTTTAGGGGATTGGACCCCAAATCAAGACCGTCTCCCCAATGGCATTGCCGGTCTTTCGCAAAAAATCGCTGACATGGGTCTAAAATTTGGTCTTTGGTTCGAACCAGAGATGGTCAACAAAGACTCCCAGCTATATCGCCAGCACCCCGATTGGATTATTCACACGCCTCATCGTCAGCAGAGTCAATACCGCAATCAGTACGTCTTAAACTTTGCCCGCGAAGAAGTCGTGGATAACATTTACCAACAGATGGCCCAAATCTTACGAGAAGCAAAAATCGACTACGTCAAGTGGGATATGAACCGGAGTATTTCCGAGGCTTTTGACAGTAGTCGCCCAGCCAGTCAGCAAGGGGAAATCTATCATCGTTACATTTTGGGTGTCTACGCGCTTTACGAACGCCTGACTAGCGAGTTTCCCCAGATCTTATTTGAATCCTGTGCTTCCGGCGGTGGTCGCTTTGATGCTGGGATGTTGTATTATGCCCCCCAAGCCTGGACATCGGACAACAGTGATGCCATCTGTCGTTTGAAAATCCAGTATGGCACTAGTTTAGTTTATCCAGTTTCCGCCATGGGAGCCCATGTCTCCATGACACCCAACCATCAAGTAGGACGCATGACTCCTCTGTCTACCCGGGCAGCAGTGGCCCTATTTGGGACGTTTGGCTATGAACTGGATTTGAATCAATTAACCTCAGAAGAAATTGCCCAAGTCAAAGAGCAAATAGCCTTTATGAAAGAACACCGGAACTTATTGCAATTTGGTCGTTTCTATCGTTTACGCTCACCGTTTGCCACAGTCGCCGGAGGGTTCGGTGATGGCAACGATACCGCTTGGATGGTGGTTGCCCCAGATCAAAGAAAAGCCATCGTCGGTTTCTTCCAGATTTTAAACAAGGTGGATGAACCTTTCAACTGGGTCAAACTAGCTGGGTTAGCTCCTGACAAACACTACACCTTGACCACGGGCCCGACTGGCGAAACCATTACCTACACAGGTGATGAATTGATGGCCATCGGAATCGATACCCGCAAAAATTCCACTACTACTTTTGGCGCACCAGAAACTCAAAGTGATTTCTCAAGTCGGCTATGGATCTTAGAGGCTGAATAAAGACACCCCTGCTTTGCTTCCGTCTATCAAAAAAGATCCTCTAAGTGGGAACTCACTAGACAAAACCAAGTAAAAGTTCCATTTGCGGTTTCGCTTTAACACTCTGGTCTGTTTTTTCAATATTGCCGGAGCTAATTTAACAAATCGCAACATCATTTTGTAAGCCTTGGTAGCTTAATCTTTTAACACAAAAGCAGACCGGCCTTCCCAAGATAGTGGGAAAGCCGGTCTGCTTCCTGTTTTAGTACGCTTTTCAAAAGATAAGTTGCTTAGTTTGCATCCACGATTTTCACAGAACCATGCCATTTTTCATCAACAAATTTTTTCACTTCGTCACTATGCAAAGCGGCGACCAATTTCTTGATGCTATCTTTGTCTTCATCACCACTGCGGACGGCAATGATGTTGGCATATGGTGAGTTGTCAGATTCCAATAACAATGAGTCTTCAGTTGGTGTCATATCCGCACTTAAGACGAAGTTCGCGTTGATAGCGATGAGGGCATCCCCTTCGTTTTCATAAGTTGGAATCAAGACACCAGGATCAATATCATGTTTGAATTCCAACTTTTTCGGATTTTCGGCAATGTCATCGAACGTAGCGGTAGTTTTTTCCACGCCATCTTTCAACTTGATCAAATCAGCATCTTCCAAGATAGTTAAGATTCGGCCCCAGTCAGATTCTGAGTTTGAGGTAATGACTTTGGTTCCTTCTTTAATATCAGCTAAAGCTTTGATATTTTTAGAATAAATCCCCATTGGTTCAATGTGAATTGCGCCAGCATTGGCAAAATCGTAGTCGTATTCATTGACTTGCTTGTCAAAATAAGGAATATGTTGGAAATAGTTGGCATCGATCTCTTTTTCTGACAAAGCTTTATTAGGCATTACATAATCAGTAAAGGTCTTAACCTCCAAAGTGATACCTTCTTTTTCCAAAACCGGTTTGGCAGCTTCTAATATTTCTGCATGAGGACTTGGTGAAGCCCCTACCACTAAAGTTTTGCTATCCTTGTCACCACTAGATGCTTCTGTCCCCTGATCTGCGTTTCCGCAAGCGGCCAAAGCGCCAAAAGCCAATAAAAATGTTGCTGCTAGTCCAATAATCTTTTTCATATCCAGTTCTCCTTTTTTCTTGTATTTGTCAAAAACCCACTATTCCAAAGCCGCGATTTGATTGCTCCGGTGCGGCGAATCCCCAATATTAAATTGTTGCAGGTTTACCGTTTGTCCAACTTGTTAGTCAAGAAATCCCCTAAACCTTGGACGATAAATACGATGATTAAGATGATCACGGTGGCCACCAACGTCACGGTTTGGTTGTTCAACTGGAAGCCTTCTGACCAAGCCAGTGAACCTAAGCCCCCCGCACCGATTGCTCCAGCCATAGCCGTAAAGCCAATCATGGAAACCGCCGTCACGGTAAAGCCAGAGACCAACGCTGGCATACTTTCAGGAATCAACACTTTATACATGATCTGCCAACTGTTGGCACCCATGGCATTGGCCGCTTCGATGACACCAGGAGAAATTTCCCGCAAGGCAATTTCCACCATCCGCGCGTAAAAAGGCGCAGCTGATAAAATCAAAGCAGGCAAGGCAGCCGGCCAATCGATAATCGTTCCGACGATGGCTTTGGTAAAGGGCATGATCAGCACCATCAAAATCATAAAGGGGGTCGAGCGGAAGATATTGCTAATCACCGAGACTAAATTGTATAAGATACTATAGGCCGGACTTTTCTTACGACTAAGGCTATATAACACGAGACCTAATAAGAAACCTAAAATTAAGACAACTACCAAAGAAAATACCGTCATCGCCAGAGTAGCGAAAGTAGCTTCTTGCATTCGTTCCCAGTTTACCTTATCAAAGTTCAAATATAATTCCGAAAAACTCTTATCCATGATGCAATACCTCCACGCCTACTTCTTGGTGATTAAAGAAATCGATTGCCTGTTTGATAGCTTCCTTGTCACCGGTCAATAAGACCGTCAACGTCCCAAATGACCCTTCTTTTCCTTGGCGGATATTTCCATAAACCACATTGACATCCACATTAAACTGACGAATAGCTTGAGAAATTACCGGCTCATTGGCGTTATCATCTTTAAAGGTCAAAGTCAGCAAAGCACCATCGGGATTTTCCTGAATGAATTCTGCTAGCACTTCTTGCGGATCTTCACTTGGTTTCAAATCCTGTTGGACAAAACGCTTGGTGACTTCTTGTTGTGGATGCCGGAAGACTTCCGCTACTGCGCCTTCTTCCACCACTTTCCCTAGCTCCATCACGGCGACTTTATTACAAATCTTGCGGATGACATTCATTTCATGGGTAATCAAAACAATGGTCAAATGCAATTTTTGATTGATATCTAACAAAAGTTCCAACACTTCATCAGTGGTTTGGGGGTCCAAGGCGCTGGTCGCTTCATCACATAATAAGATTTTGGGATTATTTGCCAAGGCTCTGGCAATCCCGACCCGTTGTTTTTGGCCACCGGACAATTGGCTAGGATACGCATCTCCTCGACCTTCCAGCCCCACCAGTTGCATCAGTTCTTCCGCCCGTTGTCGGCGTTGGGCTTTTTTCATTCCAGAAAGTTCTAAAGGAAACTCGATATTTTCCACCACCGTACGGGACCAAAGCAAGTTGAAATGTTGGAAAATCATCCCGATATTTTTACGGAAATGGCGCAAGTCTTTTTTATTCAACGCGGCGATATTTTCGCCATCCACGATCACCTCGCCGGCTGTCGCTAACTCCAACCCGTTGAGCAAACGGACTAAGGTACTTTTACCAGCGCCAGAATAACCGACAATCCCATAAATATCCCCTTTTTCGACTGTCAGATTGACGTCGTCCACGGCGCGAATTTCCTTGCCTTTCACATCAAAAATACGTTTCACATGATTCAATTGGATCAATGCCATTGTTTTGTCTCCATTTCTATCACTGTTAACGGTGGCGGCCTTCCCTGAGACTCTCGCCACCCTCATGGTTTCACTATAGCAGAAAAACCTGCTGAAAAGCGCTGATTTTCCACCTGGAATACCAAAAAAGTCGTCTCGTCACAATCCAGCATTGCTGCTGCAAAGGACGAAACGACTAACCATTTCGTGTTACCACCTTAATTCGTTATTATTTCACAATAATAACCTCCATCGGTACTTGACTTAATCCCATCTCCACCATCTGTGAGGCAGACAAATCGTATACCGTGACGCTATAACGGGCGTCCCCGTACCAAGCTCGCCACGGCTCACTTGATCTGCTCAAAGACCATCTTCCATCTCATCTTCCGTTACCCCTTTTCAGCAAACAGGGCTCTCTGTGTACGGCTCTGACATGTACTCTTCTTTTCAAAGCTTTCAGTTGTATGTTGTTATTGATGATGATTATAGCAAGCTGCCCTAGCGGTGTCAATAAAAAACTTTCAGAAATTTTCGGAGACTTTCCACTAGTTGAGCTTTCTCAACCTTCACAAACCCCTTAATGAATTTCTCCAATCAAATGACGGATAGGTTTGCGAATCAAATATAAGCCAATCCCGACTACCACGGCGATCCCACCGACAACACCAAAGTACATGCCTTCTGTACTTGGCGTGTAGAAGCGTGCGATTTGGGCATTGATTGCTTGAGAAGAAGCATCTGCTAGCAACCAAATAGCGATAGTTTGCGCTTCAAAGGCTTTCGGTGCTAGTTTCGTAGTGACAGATAAGCCAACTGGCGACAAGCACATTTCACCGACGATCATGATAAAGAAACTAGCTACCAACCACATTGGGCTGACCCGTTGATCCACACCGAAGAACATACTTGGGAACATCAACAAAACAAAGGATAAACCGGCGAAAATCAAACCGATTGCAAACTTAACTTCGGTGGTTGGTTGTTTTTTGCCCATCTTCGTCCACAGCCAAACAAAGACTGGTGTCAGTAAGACAACAAACAAAGGATTCAACGTTTGGTACATACTTGCTGGAATATGAATGCCAAACAAGGTTGATTGCGTACGTTCCGCCGCAAACAAGGCCAAAATGGATGAACCTTGTTCTTCTAATGACCAAAAGACAATCGCTGAAAGGAACAATGGGATATACGCCCGGACTTTTTGTTTTTCATCTGGTGTCACATCTTTTGAACGCAACATAGAAGTAAAGTAATAAACTGGCAGCAAAATCCCTAAGACACTGATGGAATTGATGAAGAAGTCCACTGTCAATTGACCTAAGAGAGCTGCTCCACCAAATAAAACAACGACAACTGCGACAGCCACTACCAAACGTTTAAAGAAGGCACTCTTTTCAGCACCAACTAAAGGATTGGTGACTTGGGTCCCGATGTTGTTCAACGTTTTCTTTCCTTGGAAATGGTATTGTAACAAACCAAAGAACATCCCAATCGCTGCAATAGAGAAACCTAAGTGATAGTTCACATTTTGTCCTAAGCCCCCGACAATAATCGGTGCGATCAGGCTTCCGATGTTGATCCCCATGTAAAAGATCGAGAACCCAGCATCTCGTCGCAAGTCTTTAGGGCTGTACAAATGGCCCACCATACTGGAAACATTGGACTTCAACATCCCGGTCCCGATAACGATCAAAATCATCGAGATAAATAGCGCTGGCAAACCAAATGGGGTGGCTAAAACAATGTGCCCGAACATAATCAAGACCCCACCGAAGAAGACCGTTTTGTGAGAACCTAATAAGCGGTCAGAAATCCAGCCACCGACAATACTAGACATGTACACTAAGGAACCATAAATCGACATAATGGCGACAGCCGTTCCTTTTTCCAAGCCTAACCCACCACTAGTCACAGCATCGTACATGTAGTACAGCAAAATTGCCCGCATGCCGTAATAGCTAAATCGTTCCCACATTTCTGTGAAGAAGAGGGTGGATAAGCCTCTAGGTTGTCCCATAAATGTTTTTTCTTTTTCCATTCTACTAACTACTCCTAACCTTTGTTAAAAAGAAAATTTTCAGAAAATTATATTGACTAGCATAGCCCTGTTGTGAAGAAAGTTCAAGTCTAGTTTTCTTAAATAAATTCAGCTAAAAAAAGGAAAATCTCATTTCAGTTTACCGTCGTTTTTTAAATTTTCCCGCAATCATCACTCCTATCAGTTTTCCACTTTGTTCGTTTTATGAAAACTATTTTAATTAACCCTCTTTAAAGAAAAGTAAAAAGACCATAAAAAAGCTGTTTCTCCTTCGCTTTTTTTGAAGAGTCGTCATGGAGGTGTGCATAATCTTTTATTCGCTGCTAAGATTTTTAAAGATTTTCCATTGAGGGGACTGACACGACACTCATAAGAAGCTATCTATAACCCCTCATTCCATCTTATCTGATTCAAAGAAAACCAGGCGAACCACCTTCCGAGAAATCCTCCTTGTTTTATCGATAAGTGATTGCTTTTCTTTAATCATTAACCTTCCTTTGAAAGGTGGCAAGCACCTTTTTCAGGCGTCACAATATCGGCATGATAGGCCACTTAATTACTGATATATCAGGCTTTTTGGAGCTTAACTTTTTATGAGTTCTTTATCTATTAAAAAAAGCCCACAGATTTCTCTGTAGGCTTTACTGGCTTTACTCTAGTAACTTAGTTTACAAATTATCAAATTCAGCCGTATCGACACCTTTTAAGGATAACAACCAAGCGTTCATTTCATCTTCATCATTTAAGACATCGATGTTTTCAGCAATTTTGTCATTGACTGAAGAGATAACCCCAGACAGTGGCGCAACAAATTCTTGGACAGCTTTTTCAGCTTCCACTTCCACCACGGGTTGCCCTTGTTTGACTTCAGTACCAGCTTTAGGCAAGTTCGCAAAAGTGACTTTTCCCAGCTCTTCTTGGGCTTGGTTCGTCAAACCTACGACATACTCTGATCCGTTAAACAGTACCCACAAGTTATCGGTTGTTTTCAAACATTTTTTTTCCATGATTAATTGATTGCTCCTTCGTAATCCATTTCTTTAAACCCGATAGCCAACAATTGACCATCTTTTACTAAAAGCGGACGTTTGATTAACATGCCATCTGTTGCTAACAATTCAGCCGCTTCTGCTACTGAGAAAGTTGGGACTTGATCTTTCAAGCCCATTTCCCGATACTTCTGACCGCTAGTATTGAAAAAGCGGCGTATCGGTAAATCACTCGCTGTCATCCAAGCTTGTAGCTGGCTTGCACTAGGTGGATTTTGAATCATATCCACGGTGTCAAAAGAGACGTCTTGCGCCTCAAGCCACGCTTTGGCCTTCTTACAAGTGCTACATTTTGGATACCAATACAATGTAAACATATGAACCTCCCCTGTCAACTGTTCTCGCTAAAAAATTAAGTTATTCGTTATTTTTGGATGCCCCCGCTTGGAAACGCATAGATAAAATCAGTCCTATGGCAATCATATTCCCCAAGATCGAGGATCCCCCTTTACTGATGAAGGGCAATGGAATCCCGGTCAAGGGCAAGAGACCAATATTAGCGCCAATATTTTCAAAGACGTGGAACAAAAGCATCATGATAATCCCTACCGAAATATAGGTATAAAACTCGTTATTGGTGTCATAGCAGACTTTAACCATTTGATAAATCAAAACAAAATAAATCAATACCACAAAAGCGGAACCTACAAAGCCAAACATTTCACCAATCATGGTAAAAATCATATCCGATTCCCGCACAGGCACATAGATGTCAGACATGTTGAAGCCTTTACCAAACATTTCACCCGAGCCAATCGCCATCATCCCGTAAGCTTGCTGCATCGAGTCTCCTTGGATATCGTGGAAAGGATTTAGCCAAGAATCAATCCGCTTAAATTGGTATTGATGGAAGCCGATTTGGGTCAAAATATCCCGACCAAAATCAGTCATCACTAGCAAAATCAGACCAGCTCCCAGAATGAGCGCAATGCCTACCACTGGCAAGATGATCCGCCAGCTAATCCCTGACATCAAAAAGACACCGCCAAAAATCGCTAGAAAGACCAGCATCGTCCCTAAGTCTTTTTGCAGTAGAACCAACCCAATCGTAGGGGCGGTCACAGCCAAAAGCTTCGCAATCAATATGCCATCAGAGCGTAAGTTGCGATTTTTGTGTTTGACATTGTGAGAGGTCACAACGAGGGCTAACATCATGATATAGGCGATTTTCATCAATTCAGACGGTTGGAAAGTCAGACCTGCACTCACACGAAACCAGTTTTTAGAACCAGTTTCTACAGCCAATTCCTTATCGTAAAATTTCAGCAAGGCGGCCATCACTGCTAAGCCGGCGCCATAAATAAACGGCGTCAATTTCCACAACCATTTGGACTTCAGTTGCATGATGACGACAATCGCTACCGTCCCGATAGCGTACCACAATCCTTGCATCACGACACCCTTAATCACTGACGGCCCAGTAGGATCATGGGACAGTGCTGAGTAAAGGGATATCAAACCAATCATACACAATAAAAAAACGGGTAAAATGACACCATAGTCGATCCGGCTGTCATGAGGGGCCCGTGCTTGTCGTTGGGAAAGATTATTCTCCATCTAGTCACTCATTTCTAATCTACGCATGCGTCACTCGCCAAAAAATACGACCAGGAAGCATGGCAATCACTTATTTTCAGATATACTCAATTATTATAGAGTGTTTCCTCCTGAAAAGAAAGCCTCGCCTTTGACAACCGTAAAAAATCTTAAGAAAACAGTGACCGGAAATGGGTTTCTTTTGCGAAAGTATTTAAAAAGCCGCTGCCAGTTGGCAACGACTTTTTTATGATTGCACGAGCTTGCTAAATTAAAGCATCTGCATTTTTTTGTAATTGATGATCATGACTCCGTTGCTTTGGGTGATCAGTTGCTCATTTTCAGGCGTATGATCCAACTCCACCACCGCAGAATTTTTCAACTGCTTGGTAACAGTACCAGTTTGGGGTTTGCCATAAATCAAGAATTGCACATGGGTTTCGGGTTGAAATTTCTTACCCAAATCGGACGGGACGACAGTATTATCAAACTTTCCAAAAGTAGCCAAAATAAAATACCTCCCTTTATATTACCTATTGTAACACACTTTGTGAAAAAAATCAGGAATCTTCCCTCCGCCACCTCCATCGTTAAGAATTTCTTCACATAGATTGTTTAAAGGTGAATACTTTGAGCGTTTTACGCTACCCTTTTCCTTCAACTACCATCATACAATTACATAAAAGCCACCTAGCCGTCTAACTCATCCAGGTTAACTAGGCCTTTTAACGCTGGACACTCATGAGCCAAGAGTTGATCTCAAACTGTATTTTAACTCTCCCAGCGATGAAAAGTGCAAAAAAAAAGAAACCCCATCAATCAAGGGTTTCTGAGATGCCGACTATAGGAATCGAACCTACGACCTACGCGTTACGAGTGCGTTGCTCTACCTACTGAGCTAAGTCGGCAGTTGCAATAAGTTGCCAACGAATAAAAGTATAGTGAAAAATCGAAAATTTGTAAAGAGAAAGTTTCGATTCTTTTGATTTTCATGAATGAACTAACTTCCGCTCTGCAAAAAAAGTGTTTCCAACCGGTTCTTATCGGTCTAACTTTCAACCTGCTAATTTTTACAGCAGTTTCCACCTGCTTGCTGAAAATGTGCGAACTAATGACTCCGAGATATTTTCATTCAAAAAAAGCCCCCGCTGAAGTCGTCTTCAACGGAGGTTTTGGATTCATTGGGTGCAAACTTATTTGGTGCCAAACAAACGGTCGCCGGCATCCCCTAAACCAGGAACGATATAACCATTTTCGTTCAACCGGTCATCCAAAGCGGCTGTGTAGATATCAATGTCTGGATGGGCGTCTTGCAATGCTTTGACCCCTTCTGGAGCAGCAACTAAGCAAACAAACTTGATGTTAGAAGCTCCCCGTTGTTTCAATGAATCGATGGCCATGATGGCTGAACCACCTGTCGCCAACATTGGATCCACCACAAACAACTGACGGCTAGCGATGTCATCCGGCATTTTGAAGAAGTATTCATGAGGTTCCAAGGTTTCTTCGTCACGGTACATACCGATATGGCCGACTTTGGCCGCTGGGATCAATTCCAAAATACCGTCCACCATGCCGATTCCTGCACGCAAAATTGGCACAACAGCGACTTTTTTACCAGATAACATTTTCTGGGTGGATTTACCGATTGGCGTCTCGATTTCCACATCTTCCAACGGCATATCCCGAGAGACTTCATATGCCATCAGCATCGCGATTTCATCGACAACTTCCCGAAAGACTTTGGTACCAGTGTTTTTATCACGAATGATTGTCAGTTTGTGTTGAATAAGTGGATGATCAATTACTTGAAATTTTCCCATTATAATGCTCCTCTTTCATGGGCTGCGACGGTCACAAAGCTCTGTCGCTCCCAAGTTTTCTTTTATTGTAATGCAAGATAGCATTTCTCACAACTAACAAAATGCTTTCCTTTTAAAGAAATCGATTACTTCTAGTTCCCAACTTGTCAAATCACCATAAAAGGGTTTGTGACAAAAGCATCAGTTTAGTCCTCCGAATCGAACATTACTATAGGTGAGACGTAAGAAAACAGGGCAGCCTTGCTTTATCTATTATCGATTGTCACAAGTCCTATTTTGTGTTTAGTGAAAATATTTTTTGTCAGAAGCTTTTTCTTGATCCCGCCCAGTTTTTGTTAAGCTTACCCGACGCTGCCAATCCAAAGTATCCAATCGGTCCCAAAAAAGACGTTTTACCCCGAAGATAATTCCCAAACAAATCAATAGCAAAGCCCCTATGACGATGGGATTCAGTGGGAAAAATGGTAACGTAAAGGCTGCTACAGCATAAGCGGCAATCGCGGCAAAACCAACCAAAAAACCAACAAAGAGGGTAATCATCATCAAGATGGTCCCGCCACCTCGTTGGAATAACTGCGTCACGGAGGTCCAATTAGTCAAAAGCAAGCGGTGATCTCGAGCAAAGTACAACAAACTCATCACAAAGCTTCCCAACAAACCGCCAATAATCACTGCAATAAACAACAGAGGCGAAAGTTTAAACATAACTCCTGCTACTAGAATCATGACCAACACAATAGCCGCTTGCACACCAAAGCCAATCAAAAATTTCTGTTTCAAGTAAGCTTTTTTCGAAATCGGCAATGTACTGATAAAATCATAGTTTTCTCGATCCAATGAGATGATATTGCCGACAAACGAAGTCCCGTTACACGAAAGAAAAGCCAGAAAAAGACCGGCTAAAAAGGTGACACCCACTAGTTTATCAGGCAGCTGTGCTCCCATCAGTTTGCTTGCAGCCCCGCCACCGGAAATCAACATGACTAAAGGCATCACCACTGAACTGGATAGCACCTGCATCGCCAGATTGGGATCTTTAATCAGCTGAAGATTATAAGCCCGCAACAATTGGTTCATGGTGCGCCCATTTTTACGTTTGCGTGTGACGATGGCTTGCGCAGTGCTGATTTCGGTCAATTGCTCATACAAACGTGGTAAAAAGAAGATTTTGATAATCAACGCCAACAGGCCAAACACGGCGATCAGGCTGCCCCATCCTAACAAACCTTGTAGCGTCAGTGGTCGATTGAGGCTCCAATAAAGCGGTAAAAAGGGAAGGAGGCTCCCGCGGTCAAGTAAGCCGAGATCCGTGGCGGTATGGGACACGTCGCCAGTAGAATTCTGCATTACTAACACCCCCACCACAGCAATCCCAGTGGAGAAAAACATCAAGCCTGTCGTCATCAATTTTTTGTGCTTTTGAAAAAGTTTCGTACGGGTCAGCCCCAAAACGATTAGCGCACAAATAAATAATAAGATACCCACCAATAAAACAAAGCTCAACAGTGCCAACACCACTGCAAAAGGAATCAAAATACCTGATTGCCAAGCAGTCAGCCCAAATAGCACCAATAAAGGCAAAACAAAGGGCACCACCGTCAGCATGACGACCAAAATTTTTGAAGTAAAAATTTCCGACTGGCGAAAAGGTAACGGCAGATAAGCACTTAAATCTTTACTTTCAAAAAAGATGTTGTAAATCACCGAGATTCCCTGTGACATAGCTAAGACGGAGAATAAACCGACATACATCGTGAAATAGCCCGGCATCTGGGAAAAATCCATCATAAACAAAACGCCACCATAAATCACTGTAAAGATGGCCGCCAACATCACAAATTGCAATACTAAAGAACGGGTTAGCTTGGCACCGGCTTTCCCCTTCTTACGCGCTTGCTCCGTATATTGAGGATTGGCAAAACGCAAGGACGTCGTCAGTAACGCTAGCAGTTTTTTCCTACTCATGAGGCGCCTCCTCCAATTGAGCCACCACTTCACTGTCGGATTGGCGACCAGCCATCTTCAAGTAAATAGCTTCCAAGGATTCTCCCGGGGATTGGGCCAATAAATCTTCCGTATTGCCGTTGTATATCAGTTGGCCTTTTTTCAAAATAGCTAGTTCATCACACAGCTGTTGTGCAGTATCTAAGACGTGGGTGGAGAAAATCACGGTATTGCCGCGAGCCGCATGTTTTTTCATCATTTCTTTCAAATCATAAGACGCTTGGGGGTCTAGACCCGTCATAGGTTCGTCTAAGACCCAAATATCAGGATCTGGCAACAAAGCCCCAATCAAAATCGTCTTTTGCCGCATCCCGTGGGAAAAACTTCCAATCGCTTCATCTTGGTGATCCAACATATCAAACAGACCCGCCAATTCCGCCAAACGTTCGGCTTTGGCACTGTCGGTCATCTCATAAGCAGCAGCAATTAGATCCCAGTATTCACCAGCTGACAATTGTAAGAACAAATCCGGTGTATCGGGTACATAGCCGATGCGTTTTTTGATTTCAAGACGATTGGCGCTCAGTTCTTTGCCATCCACCACAATCTTACCGGCTGTAGGTTCAATCACCGATACCAAACTCTTGATGGTGGTAGATTTTCCGGCACCATTATGTCCCAAAAAACCAAAAATCTCTCCGGTTTTAATGGTCAAGTTCAAATCGTTTAACGCTGTTTTGGTATCATACTTTTTCGTCACATGTTGAAATTCAATCATTGCTAGGTCCCTCACTTTCGACATTGGTTCACTTTTACTCCTAGAAACGTCAATCTTTAGGGTTTCTAAAATTCGCCTCAATTGTACCCTTGTTCACAAAGGCTGTCTAGCCTCTCGATTACTAAAAAATAAAAACGCTACGATAGTAAAAGATCGCAGCGTTTGTTTAAAAATCTAGTTTTTACCAAAAGTTAAATTACAAGTCTGGATACAATGGGTACTTTTCAGTTAAGGCCTGAACTTCCTTACGAATTTGTGCTAACGCTTCAGCATCTTCCCGTTCCCGCAAGGCCCGTACGACTAAATTGGCCACCGCCACCGCGTCCTCGGTTGTAAAGCCTCGACTGGTAATCGCTGGTGTCCCCACCCGAATGCCACTAGTTTTGAAAGGACTCAAGGTTTCAAAAGGAATCGAGTTTTTATTCGCCGTAATGCTGACGCTATCCAAAATCGCCTCAGCTTCTTTGCCGTTTAACCCAAATCCGCGGACATCAACTAGCAATAAATGATTGTCCGTCGCTCCCGAAACTAAGCGTGCTTCCGGTGCTTGATTGAAGACTTTGGCCATCACTTGGGCGTTATCGATGACTTGTTGGGCGTAGTCTTTAAAGGCTGGAGCTAACGCCTCTTTGAAAGAAACGGCCTTAGCCGCAATCACATGTTCCAAAGGGCCCCCTTGAATTCCTGGGAAAACAGCTGAATTGACTTTTTTCGCCAATGCTTCATCATTGGTCAAGACCATCCCCCCACGAGGTCCCCGTAAGGTTTTGTGCGTAGTCGTGGTAGTGATATCCGCATAAGGCACTGGTGATGGGTGCAATCCAGCAGCCACCAATCCGGCAATATGCGCCATGTCCACCATCAATTTTGCCCCAACTTCATCCGCGATTTCCCGGAATTTAGCAAAATCAATCGTTCGTGAATAAGCACTTGCTCCAGCGACGATCAGTTTGGGCTGATGCTTCCGAGCCAAAATCCGAACCACTTCGTAATCAATGACTTCCGTACTCGGATCGACACCATAACTTACAAAATTGTAGGTCTTCCCAGAAAAGTTCACCGGCGAGCCGTGAGTCAAGTGTCCCCCAGCGGATAAGTCCATCCCTAGTACAGTATCCCCTGTCTCAATCAAAGCCAAGTAAGCAGCCGTATTGGCTTGTGATCCGGAATGTGGTTGAACGTTGACATATTTGGCCCCAAAAAGTTCTTTTGCACGATCAATCGCCAAGTTTTCCACCACATCAATAAATTCACAGCCCCCGTAGTAGCGTCGGCCCGGATAGCCCTCTGCGTATTTATTGGTCAATACACTTCCTTGAGCCGCCATCACGGCTTCCGAAACGATATTCTCGGAGGCAATCAACTCCAAGTTATTTCGTTGACGGTTTAGTTCGTCATCGATGGCTTGCCATAAATCCGGATCAAAATCACGATAAGTCATTCCAAAGCACCCCTTCACATTTTTGGTTTACACAGGTAAGAAAGTTCTTTCTGATTTGTCGGTAAAAGTCCAGCCAGGTTTTAAGAGGGCTTGCAAATCAGCCCTTTCCTCACACAAACTTGTTAGTCATTCCGAACTGTTTTTCACCTTAAAACCGAGAATAGCAGAAAAAAGCTGTTTTTTGCAACGTATCCGCTTGTGAGTTGCCAAGCATTCAAGTAAAATCCGAACATTTCTGCTAGAACCTTCTAGTTACTGGCATTGTACCACAAAATTGGCAGTTTTTTCGTAAATAGTCAAAATTGTTTGACATTTCAGAGCGTCGAATCGGTCGTCTTATTTTTTCACAAAAGAGCCACCAGCAACCTAAGATTGCCAGTAGCTCCTCCATGTATCTCTTAAAAAATCAATCTGCTTTGGCTTCAAACCAACGTTTCCCAGCTGATTTGCCAAGGCGATTCATATACGCCACCCCCAGGCCAGTTTCCGGGAAGGTTTCCACTAAAATGACATCCAAGGCCAACTGCGGTTCATCCAAGGCCCGGAGCCCAGCAAATAACCCTTTCGCCGCTTGAGTTACTGTATCTTGAGGTAGCATAAAGACAGCCGCCGCTTGATAGCGCATCAATTCAGCGATTTCTGGCCCAGCAATGACCCCAGCACGCACGCCACTCTCCGTGACCCACTGCAAAGCCTGTTCCCAATCCTGCGGGTGTACCATCAAAACTTGGGTATCTGGCGCGTAATGTTTGTATTTCATACCAGGCGCTCGAGGGGTTTCTGATTCTGACACCAAGTGACCATCCACCTCGACAGTTGTCTCTAAAACTGCCATCAAAGTCTCTTGTGTAATCGCTCCAGGTCGCAAAATCACCGGTGGCTGTGAAGGATCACTAAGGTCTAACACAGTGGATTCCACCCCAATTTGCGTCGCCCCACCATCAAGCACTCCAGCGATTTTTCCCCTCATGTCATGAAGCACGTGATCTGCGGTAGTAGGACTGGGTTTGCCAGAAGTATTGGCGCTGGGACCCACCAAAGGCACGCCAGCCTCGCGAATCAATTCCAAAGTCAATTCATGGTCTGGCATCCGAAAAGCAGCTGTGGACAACCCACCAGTCACAACAGGGGCTAAGCTATCTTTTTTTATAGAAAAGATCAATGTTAGCGGTCCAGGCCAGAAGTTTTTGACGATTTTTTCCGTTAAAGGATGAAAGTTTTCCACAAACTCTTTCACTTGCTGAAAGTCAGCCACATGGACGATCAAAGGGTTATCTTGCGGTCGTCCTTTGACTTGAAAGACTTGCATTACCGCTTCCGGTAAAAGTGCATTGGCTCCTAAACCATAGACGGTTTCGGTGGGAAACGCCACCAATTCCCCTGCTTGCAAAAGCTGGGCCGCTTCTGTGATTTCATCTTCGTGGTATCGTTTGGTATCCACAGTTTATCCACACTCCTTTTTGGCAAAATCGGGATTTTATCAACAATCTAGCAGTAGTTATCCACTTTCTGGGGATAACTCATCTGTCAAGTGTGTATAACCTTGTTGAAAAGTCCTTTTTCTGTGGAACAGTCAGTCTGTTAGTCTTTTTTCGCTGTGAAACAAAATAAAAAATTTTTTTTCCACAAGGCGACGTAATAGTTATCCTCGGCTAGTAGACGTGGATGATTCGGTCCAGTCCAGCCATATCTTGCAAAATAGTTACCTGCTTCTCTGGAAAAGCTTCTTGGAACAGACGCTGTACCGCTTTTCCTTGAGCGAAACCAATCTCTAAAAGAATTTGCCCGTCAGTTGCCAAAACCGCTGGGGCTTGGGCAGCTAAGCGCTGGTAAATCGCTAACCCATGATTCTCAGCAAAGAGAGCCGTTTTCGGTTCAAAACGACGAACACTTTCATCCATCAAATCCCATTCCTCTTCAGAGATATAGGGGGGATTAGACAAGAGCAAATCAATTTTTGGCTCATCTGCCAAAAAAGGTGCCAAAGCATCCCCTAAACGAAAACTCACCTCGGCATGTAGCTTGGCAGCATTTTCCTTGGCCACAGTCAGGGCTTCCGGTGAAATATCCGTCGCCACCACTTGCCAGGAAGGTTGGGCCAATTTGATGGAGATGGCAATTGCCCCTGTCCCTGTGCCAATATCCACGACCCGGATTGGCTGACTCGCCCTTGTGTCAAATGCTGCCACTCCCCGCATCACTAATTCTTCCGTTTCTGGACGCGGAATCAAAGTCGCTGGGCTCACCTTAAAAAGATGACCACAAAACTCCTCAGAGCCTAGCAGGTACTGTGCTGGTACATGCCGCGCCAGCTCTGCAGTATCCGCTGTGACTTGGGCCAGCTCTTCTTCTGTCGCCCCACGCCCCATATTGAGCAGCCAGTCAGTCTTCGTCCAACCTTGTCTGCGCAAAAAAACATACAACACGCTATCGCCTTCCACGCCTTGTTCTTCTAAAAAAGAAGAAGCCCTATCAAGGACTTCTCGCAAGGTAGGTTTAGTAGCCATTTTGCATCTCCGCTAATTTTTCCGTTTGATCATAAATAATCAAGGCATCGATGATTTCGTCCATTTTACCAGCTAAAATCTGATCTAATTTTTGAATGGTTAAGCCAATGCGGTGATCTGTCACCCGATTTTGTGGGAAATTAAAGGTTCGGATTCGTTCGGAGCGGTCACCAGTTCCCACAGCGGATTTTCGTTCAGAATCATAGGCACTTTGGGCTTCTTGCTGGATTTGGTCATAGACCCGCGCCCGCAAAATTTTCATAGCTTTTTCCCGGTTCTTCAACTGAGAACGTTCATCTTGCATGGCTACTACAATCCCTGTCGGCAAGTGGGTCAAACGAACAGCCGACGCCGTTTTGTTGACGTGCTGGCCACCTGCACCAGATGCATGATAAATATCGGTTCGGATATCTTTGTCCTCGATATCGATTTCGACTTCTTCAGCTTCTGGCATCACCACCACTGTGGCAGTCGAGGTATGAATCCGCCCCTGTGATTCAGTCGACGGTACCCGTTGCACACGATGGGCCCCAGATTCGTATTTTAGTTTAGAGTAAACATTGTCACCGGTAATCATCATGATGACTTCTTTGTACCCACCGATACCAGTCACGTTAGCGTCCATCACTTCGGTCTTCCAACCTTGGGATTCAGCATATTTTTGGTACATATTGAAAAGATCCCCAGCAAACAACGCAGCTTCATCTCCACCAGCTGCGCCCCGGATTTCCATGATGATATTTTTGTCATCATTAGGGTCTTTTGGTAACAATAAGATTTTAATTTGCTCTTCCAATGCTTCTTTTTCTTTTTTCAAATCGTTCAGTTCTTCTTTGGCTAACTCTGCCATTTCTGGATCCAAATTTTCCCCGAGCATTTCTTCCGCATCGGCAATCCCCTGGACGACTTCTTTGTAACGGCGGTAGACTGCCACCGTTTCCCGGGTATTGGCTTCTTCTTTAGACAACTCCATAAAACGCTTGGTATCCGAAACAACATCCGGATCGCTTAATAATTCCGCCAGCTCTTCATAGCGGTCCTCGATAGATTGTAATTGATCGTACATAGTAAATCCTTTCTATAGTGACTCAAAAGCAAGGCCTTCGTATGCTTTGCTTCCTTAAGGGACAGACAGCAACCGGTCACATCAGCTAATGATGGACACACGTGCAGTCTTCCGAATGTCCGGTGGTCGCTTCGGTCTTAAGCTCTGGATGGAAATAGTGTTTACGACAGACTGGATAGTAAGCTTCATTGCCACCAATTTGCAGCTGATCCCCTTCATAAACGGGCTGACCATCGATATAGTGGAGGTTCATGCTGGCCTTTTTGTGGCAAAACCAACAAATTGTCTTCATTTCCTCAATCTTATCGGCATACAACAACAAATACTGTGACCCCTCAAAAAGTTCGTTGCGGAAATCATTTTTCAGTCCAAAAGCCATCACAGGAATATCGAGTTCATCGACGATCCGAGTAAAAGCCAAAACATGTTCTTTTTTCAAAAACTGTGCCTCATCAATCAGCACACAATAAGGTTTGTATTCCATCTCCACAATCATGCGGAAAATATCTGTATCCTCAAAAATCGGAATCGCCGGCCGTTCCAGACCAATCCGACTAGACACTTGTCCCACCCCAGAGCGCGTATCCAAGCCGCTGGTCATGATGACGACTGGTTTATCTTGCTCTTCGTAATTGTGGGCTACCTTCAAAATCTCGATGGTCTTGCCACTATTCATCGCGCCATATTTAAAAAACAATTGTGCCATGATCTGCCCTCCCGTTTCTTCCTTAAGCATTATAGCGGAAATGCCGTGATTTTTACAGAGGAATCTTCTAGAATCAGATACGTAAACTTTGATATCACCAAAGTTATCATAATCCTAAAATGTTTAAGTTTATTTCTAGACTTTCAACCTTTGAACACTTTTTTCAACCAACTCTTTTTCTTATAAGGATTTTCAACACCAATCCATTCAAAAAATCTATCAGCATAAAGTTCGATATCCATTGAGTCTAAGGATCCAATGACTACTTTAGGCGGCAAGGCTTTCTTATAAAGTACAGAAGGCTTCACTTCACCGTAACGCAACGGCAAATTATTGTCCAAACTAGTAATCTTAAAAATAAGAAGTTGTTCGTCCGGCTGATAATAAAAATCTTCTCGACTAGAGCCTAGATAGAGTTTCCGCCATTTTTCTTGATTGGATTCTTGGGAGTCATCAAAACGACGCGAAGGAAAGAAAACTGGTAGTGGCTGTTCAATCAGTGCATAATACTCTTTAAATATTTCTCGAGTATAGTAAAGAAAATCAATTTTCCCCTTTCCCTCACAAAGTTCCCAGATACTAATTTCTTCGTCTAATTTTTGGGCAAAACGCAACACAAAATCTTGATATAAGTCCGTTGTTATTGTTTTTAACAAATCGTTATATGCTTGATTTGTTTTCCCGCGAAACTCTTCATCGAAAGGTTTATCAATTTTTAGATAGTAGCTACGCCTAGCTGCTCGTTCCGGTAAAGAATAGTTTTCCGTATTAGTTGTTCCGATAAATACAGGAAAAGGGTCACCCCCACGTCCACGATGATTTGTATTGTTCACAATTAGCTCTTCACCGTAAGTTTCCTTAGTAAAAAACTCATTAGGTATCTCATCGATTAGTAATGGGGCAACATTTTCCTCCTGAATCCAAGAAATGATTTGCTGGATAATCTTTGACTTCCGATGATGTTCATTCTTGGGAAGAATGTCATCATAATCTACAAAAGCCAAACACTCCGGTGATACTTTTGTCATTTTTGATAGCACTCTAAGTAAACTAGATTTTCCAGAACCAGCGTTTCCGCCAAGAAATAAAAACTGTGGAATATCATGGGCAGATTCTACCGTTTTTGCTTGTCGTTTTAATTCATAGATAAACGGGGCTGTAAAAATATAAAGCAACGCCTCATATATTCGTGATCCGTATTCCGGTTCATAATTCAACGTGTATGTTTCATAATTTGCTAGTAATTTATGAATCACTTTAAAACTCTCTTGGATTTGAACCAAGGTCGCTTTCTTTCCATATGGGATGGGCTTTTCTTTGTCTAACGGATTTTCAATAAATAACCCTGAATTATCAAGCAAAATATCTCGTTGATTAGGTGATGAAAACAATATTGGTCGTTCTGGTATGTCAGCAGAAGCAGCCTGTTGTATGATTTTCAAAGTGATTTTTTTCTTGATACTTTTTGTTAGGGCTGCTGTATTTTTAAACCTCGGATTTTTTGTAGGACTAGAAACAATTTCCTTTGACAATTCATAAATAGTTTCAGTTCTTTCTAATTGGTCTTGTCTCGATCGCATCAACTCCGTTTGTTCGCGAGGTAGTTCTTTGATATCTGCGTATATTTGTATTGGTAAAACACCGACACTCACTTTTTCGGTAATATCATCTAGTTTTTCTTTGATTTGTTCTTCTTTTAGTTTTACCAAATCATCTGATGTCAAAATCACAGCTTCAATACCATTTGTCGTATTTACTTTTTTTCTCGACTTGACATTCAAAATATTTTTAGGAAAGTAGGGTGTAATCACTTGACTGATATCATCCACATAACGCTGTTTCATCACTTCGAATAAATCGTTGTTATCAAAAATGAGAACCTCTTCTAATTGATTGATTTGATTGCTAAAAGCATGATTGGAAAGATTGGCGGATCCAAAAATAAGACGTGTGTTTGACTTGTCGACGTTCCATAGTAAATAGAATTTTGAATGGATAACATAGCCAATAGAGGCGGCCCACATCTTGAATTTTTGCTGTTGAAAAGCTTCTTGATTTTCAGGGGAAAGATCTCTAAAAAATTTAGGCGGCTCTGATTCTAAAACATTATTTAGTTGCTTTTCATAAGTAATTTTTGTAATTTCGGCATTCGCCTTTTGGAGGTGGCTTTCTTCTGGAATGCCAACAACTATTTCAACAGTTTCAAATCCTTTCAAAAACTGATTTATAAACCGTGGCGAGCAAGAATATGTTACACCAATAAAATGTTGGTATTTTTCATGATTGAAAATTCCCTCAATCGGCAAATTAACTTTTTGTCCATCTAAAACAATATTTGTCCGGGTTATTTCAAAAAGGCTCATATCAATCATCCTTCCTGTGTTTTTATAAGTTCTTCTTCACTTCCCCTTTTATGTAGCTCTATTCTCTTTTAATAATATACGTAAAAAGCTTCCTTTTTGTGTTTCATCTTCGCAATATCCAGCTCAGATTATTTTTCCATAAACAGCGATTCTTAAACCTCGTAACTTGTTACTGTTAGGATTACCAAATGCCTCTGGTACGATAGTCTCGAAACTGCCCTTGGTTTGAACCTTCTTTTTCCTTTTTCTTCTGATATACTTAAGATAAGGTGAATGATGACACTTCTTGACTGGAAACAGCCGGTCAATAAATCACTTGCCCACTACCTAAGATTTGAGGTTTTAGTATGGATCATTATAAACGTTTCTGGGATTTGAAAGCCCGGAAGTTACGTCATTTTATTGCGAACAATGTCAGCTCAATCCAGATTATTGTCACCTATTATGTGATTATGACTGTGATTTCGCTGATTTTATTTTACTTGCCGCTGTTTCGCGAGCCGGATTCTTATGGTCAAGTCACCTTTATGGACATGCTGTTTATGGCGATTTCCACGGTTTCTGTGACGGGACTGTCGACTTTTGATATCAACAGCGTCTTCAATGATCGTGGCGTCATTTTACTTGAGGTCCTCTTTCAAATTGGCGGCCTAGGAATTATGATGATTTCCACTTTCTTTTTCATCGTCTCCAAAAGAAGAATTTCCTTAAAACAACGACAGCTAATTATGACTGACATGAACCAACCCCGACTTTCAGGCATTGTCCGGTTAATTCGCATTACCTTTTCCATGTTGCTAGTAGCCCAGCTGATTTTTGGCGCCTTCTTCTCCATCTACTTTATGGTGCAGGGGCATTATCAAAGTTGGCGAGATGCGATATTTTACGGCTTTTACCAAGCAATTTCCGCCGTCACCAACTCCGGCTTTGATGTCACAGGGGATTCCATCACCCCCTTTGCCCATGATTATTTCTTTTTGATTTGCATCATGTTTTTGATTTTTCTTGGCGGTATTGGCTTTCCCGTACTGATGGATTTCCACGAATGGCTTCATTACAAGCTGAAAAGAAAAAAAGGCCAAGCGCGATTACCTTTTCGCTTTTCCCTCTTTACGAAAATCGCTGTTCTGGCTTTCGTGGTCCTCTTCGTCGGCGGAACGGTGATCATTTGGCTATTGGAAAAAAACCATCTATTCAGCGATTTGTCGGGCTTTGGTGCTTGGGTCAACAGCGCCTTTTACTCCATGACGACTCGTAATGCCGGGTTGCAAATCCATCATTTGACTGATTTTCAGGTGACCACCTTGATTATCTTCGCTATTTTAATGTTTATCGGCTGTTCCCCAAGTTCTGTCGGTGGCGGTATCCGGACCACTACCATGGCCATTATCGGTTTATATATGTTCGCCTTCTTAAAAAGCGAAGAAAATATCAATATTTTTGGTCGGCGAATTCCTGAAATCGATATTCGCAAATCCGTCGTGGTTTTTATGCTATCGATGAGTATGTGCTTTTTTGCGATTATCTTTTTGACTGCCACCGAAGAAGAGCCCTTGATTGCCATCATCGTAGAAGTCTGCTCAGCTTTCGGAACCACCGGGCTATCACTTGGGATTACCGCAGATTTATCTGGGGTGGGGCAAGCGGTTATCGCAGCCTTGATGTTTATCGGGCGGATTGGCATGTTGTATACCTTACTCTTATTTGTACCAAAGGAAACTCGAGATTTAGGTTACGAATACCCTTCCGAACAGATTATTATCGGTTAGTTTCTATATGAAAAATGGCGTTGATGAATTGCATCAGCGCCATTTTTTTAATTAAAAATAGCAATTATGCGGTTTCTCCAAAAGTCCATGATTATTATTGTTTCATAAAGTAGCCCGTTCAATTTCACCATTTTCCTCAGCTAGCCAGCTACCTGAAACAAGGAAAATTTAAAGAATCAGCAAAGGTATTTTTCGTTTTTTTATTCCTATGGTATGATTAACGAGAATTTTGCCGTGCTATCAGGCGGCAATAGACGGCGTTGTTTTGCGCCGGACACTTGTTATTGGAGGCTCAACTAGGATGAGTTTACGCAGTACTATCGCAATCACTGTCGGCAAAAGTGCTCAGTGGTTTTTGAAAACCTTTATGAAGGGCGGCTCCAGTTACCCTGGCAAGCTCGCTTTGAAAATCGACCCGAAAATTCTCGATCATTATTCTGACTTGTACGAAGTCGTAGTGGTCACTGGGACAAATGGCAAAACCTTGACCACAGCTTTGACGGTCAATATTTTGCAACAACAGTACGAGGAAGTGCTGACAAACCCCACTGGCGCCAATATGGTACAAGGGATTGTTTCGACTTTTCTTTCGGCTAAACCCAAGAAAAATCAAAAAAACTTTGCTGTGCTAGAAATCGACGAAGCCAGCCTTGCCAAAGTGACGGAATATATCAAGCCTGAGCTTTTCGTCTTTACCAATATTTTCCGCGATCAGATGGACCGCTATGGTGAGATTTACACCACCTATCGCTTAATCGTCGAAGGTGCGGCTAAAGCGCCAGCTGCCACGATCTTAGCCAATGGTGACTCGCCCATTTTCAATTCCTTAGCGACTGTCAATCCACGGAAATACTATGGCTTTGATCATCAACCGGACCATGAACAGATGGCCCACTATAATACTGACGGCGTCTTATGCCCCGAATGTCACCATATTCTTCACTATAAGATGATCACTTACGCCAACCTAGGCAAGTACTACTGTCCTAACTGTGGCTTTAGCCGTCCTGAACTAGATTACAAATTGACAGAAATGCGAGAAATGGATAATACCTCTGCTCAGTTTGTCATTGATGGTGAAAGCTACGGGATTGAAGTCGGTGGCATGTACAATGTCTACAACGCCCTCGCTGCGACAGCCGTAGCCGAAATGTACAATGTTCCTCCTGCAAAAATTCGCGCTGGACTGGCTTATGATGAAAAAGTTTTTGGCCGTCAAGAAATCATCGATATCGATGGCAAAAAATGCACCCTCGTTTTAGTAAAAAATCCAGTGGGTCTCAATCAGGTGATCGACATGATTGGCCTGTCCCCCTATCCTTTCTCCCTCGTCGCGTTGTTAAATGCTAACTATGCTGACGGCGTGGATGTCAGCTGGATTTGGGATGGCAATCACGAAGCCTTTGCAGAGATGGCTATTCCGGCTGTAATCGCTGGTGGCGATCGTCATACGGATATGGCATTGCGCTTGAAGGTTGCTGGCATTGCTGAAGAAAAACTGACAGAAGTACCTGATTTAGATACCGTTATTTCAGAAATCGCTAAATTACCTACCCAACACGTTTATATTCTCGCTACCTATACCGCTGTCTTACAACTACGAAAAAAACTAGCGGATAAAGGCTATATCAAAGGAGGCATGACTCGTGGCTAACTATACGATGCATTTGGCCCATCTTTACGGCAATCTCTTAAACACGTACGGCGACAACGGCAACTTGTTGATGCTCAAATACTTAGCCAAAAAAATGGGCATCGACCTCACCACTGAAATCGTCAGCATTCACGAAGCGTTTATTCCAGAAAAATACGACTTGGTCTTTTTCGGTGGTGGCCAAGATTTTGAACAATTGATCGTCTCAGAAGATATCCAAGACAAGAAAGCCGACATCACTCGCTATATCGAAAATGACGGCGTGATGCTAGCCATCTGTGGCGGTTACCAACTGCTGGGCCACTACTATATGGGAGCCGGTGGCGAAAAAATCGCCGGTATTGGCGCCTTGGATCACTACACGTTAAGCCAAGACAACAACCGCTACATCGGCGATATCGTGATTCACAATGAAGAATTTGACGAAACTTACTACGGGTTTGAAAATCATAATGGTCGCACCTTCTTAGGAGCCGGTGAACGCCCCCTTGGCAAAGTCCAACAAGGGCATGGCAATAACAATGAAGACGGCTCAGAAGGGGTCATCTACAAAAACGTCTTCGGATCATACTTCCATGGACCAATCCTCGCCCGTAACGAAATCCTGGCTTACCGCCTGTTAAAAACAGCCTTGGCCAAAAAATACGGTGCCGACAAGCTAACGGACTTACCTAGTTATGAAAGGATTGCCGATCAGACACAGCAAGGGGTAACTAGTCCAACTCACTAATAAAAATTAGGTCGTGACAAATTTTTTCGCTTGGACCTCTGAATCAAACATGTACGATACATGAGACGTAAACAAACAGGAGCAATCTGAAGTTTATCCTTCAGGTTGCTCCTGTTTGTTACTTAGATTCCGCTAATTCGGCTAGCACTGTGATGCCAAAATGATCACTTACCACTGGCCCGTTTTTGCCATCAAAGGTTACAGCATATTCACTGACTTTGAAAGTTGGGTCCAACCAGATATAGTCGATTCGCTTTGGCGTATCACTATCATTCCAACCATTAATGGCACCAGGAACCGTCGCCGTACCTCCTCGATGGGTTTTAGCAATCTGGTAGGCATCTACCAGGTTTAATGCCGAATCGGCAATCAATTGATACCCCGCTGTCTCGGCTGGTTGATTGAAATCCCCACACAAAATCAGAGGGGCCTTGGTATGGCCTTGATTGCTAGCCTGAAGTAGCGCTTCCGTCTTTTGCCATTCGTCAATAAAACCGCGATCCCACCAATTGTAATGGGCGCTGACTAATTTTACTAGTTGACCATCCGCTTCAGTCAATCCCCAGAGGATCCGGCGAACATTGTCCTTCACGGGGTCTGAGGCTGCCACTGGTGCCACACTATGGTCTTCAGCAATCAGCGGTTGTTTACTCAAAAGAGCGACTCCTTCTTCAAAACGACCGTAGCTGACATGGGTGAAAGCCCATGTCCAGTAATACTCCACGTCTTTTACTTGCAAGGCTTCCACCAGTCTCAGGGCAAAATTATCTGCTTTGATTTCCTGATCGGTAGTGGGTGGGCAAAAGAAGCCGTCCAACACAGCTTGATGGGCATCGAAGGTTTGGTTGGCTTCCTGCAAAGCCACCAAATCATAATCTTCCTCGGCAATCTTGGTGGCCAAATCATGAATTTGTTGCACCCCGACATTTTCCACCCAGCTATAGGTGTTTAACGTCAAAATTTTCATCGCGTCATCCTCTTCTCTCAACTCTTTACCTTCACTCATCTTACCAGAAGCCGCCTTTTTGCACAAAAATTGTAGCATCAACGCAATCGGTTCCAGATGTGTCAGTGATTTTTTAAGTTCTTATATCTGAAGTCTCAGAATTATTTGTACTATCCTGATTATTAATCGATAAAAAATCATCTAAATACTCTGTCTTATCAGTTTCTTCCACTTATTTTTTGCATCCGCTCAGATTTTCTGCAACAATTAACTTGACTTACGCAATCGATTGCGTTTATTATGGAGATGACGAAAACGGTTTACCGCACAGTCGGTTTGCCTGAACACTACCAAAACGCCTAAAAATCAGGAGGTATTCACTATGAATCATATTCAACGCCTTTTCGACATCGATCCATGGAAAATCACCACAACCAAACTAGATCAAGAAAACCGGCGACTACAAGAGTCCTTGACATCCATTGGCAACAGCTACATGGGGATGCGAGGTAATTTTGAGGAGCGTTACTCTGGTGATCATCATCTAGGCACTTATTTGGCGGGCGTTTGGTATCCCGACAAAACGCGTGTGGGCTGGTGGAAAAATGGCTATCCCGACTATTTCGGTAAAGTTATTAACGCCGTCAACTTCATTGCAATGGATATCATAGTTAACGGAGAACGCCTTGACCTAGCCAAAATTCCCTATCAAGATTTCTATTTAGAATTGGATATGCAAACAGGGATTCTTAGCCGTAGCTTTACCGTGACAGCTGGTGACGCGACGGTACGCTTCAGCTTCCAGCGCTTCCTCTCCATCGTCAAAAAAGAACTAGGCTTGATTAAGATGGCTGCCGAAGTCCTCACTGGCACAGCAGAAATCATTGTCGAGAGTGCCTTAGATTCACACGTAACCAATGAAGATAGCAACTACGATGAACTTTTTTGGGAAGAAATCGACGCAGGTCAATCCGAGGAATACGACTACTTAACCGTCCGCACAATCCCTAATAATTTTGGCATCGAACGCTTCACTGTGACAGCAGCTATGACCCACACCATCAGCGGTGGCAGCTACGAAAAAGCCCCGCTAAAAGTGTCAGAAACCTTCACCTTACAGGCTCAAGCCGGCGAAACTATCGAACTCATCAAAAAAGTCATCATCGTCACCAGTCGTGATATCGCATCCGCTGACCAACTGGCGAAAATCAGTGAACTTTACGCCGCATATAACGCGGATTACGATACTTTAAAAGCAGAACAAATCGCTGCTTGGAAACAACGGTGGGCCTTGGCTGACGTGGTGATTGATGGGGATCCAGCTGGCCAACAAGCCATTCGCTTTAACCTTTTCCAACTTTTCTCCACCTACTACGGTGAAGATGAGCGCTTGAACATCGGACCAAAAGGCTTTACCGGCGAAAAATACGGTGGCGCAACCTATTGGGATACAGAAGCTTATGGCGTGCCCTTGTATTTAGCCTTAGCGGATCCAACAGTCACTCGCAACTTGCTGAAATATCGCCACAACCAGTTGCCAGAAGCTCATATCAACGCCCAAAAACAAGGTTTAAAAGGCGCCCTTTATCCTATGGTGACCTTCACCGGGATTGAATGCCACAATGAATGGGAAATCACTTTTGAAGAGATTCATCGAAACGCCGCGATTGCTTATGCGATTTACAACTACACCAACTACACCGGCGACGAGAGTTACATTCAAAAAGAAGGCTTGGAAGTGTTGACGGCGATTTCCCGCTTCTGGGCGGATCGGGTTCATTTTTCCCAAGCGAAAGGCCAGTACATGATTCACGGCGTCACTGGTCCTAACGAATATGAAAACAATGTCAACAACAACTGGTATACCAACACTATGGCCACTTGGGTCTTGCGTTATACCTTAGAAAATTATGAGAAATTCAAAGATAGCACCACTGTCACAATTTCCGAAGAGGAACAAGCCAAATGGCAAGATATCATCGCCCATATGTACTTCCCGAAAGATGAGGAACGGGGCATTTTCGTGCAACACGATACTTTCTTGGACAAAGATTTGATGCCGGTCACTGACCTCGATCCAGCGAACTTGCCATTAAACCAGAACTGGTCTTGGGATCGGATTTTGCGCTCTTGCTTTATCAAACAAGCGGATGTTATGCAAGGGATTTACTTCCTAAGCCACGAATTTACCGAAGAAGAAAAACGCCGCAACTTTGAATTTTACGAACCCATGACTGTGCATGAGTCTTCCCTTTCTGCTTGTATTCACGCTATTTTGGCAGCAGATCTTGGCCTGGAAGAAAAGGCGATGGAAATGTACGAACGTACTGCTCGCTTAGATTTGGACAATTACAATAACGATACCGAAGACGGCCTCCACATTACTTCCATGACCGGCAGTTGGCTGGCGATTGTTCAAGGTTTCGCCCAAATGAAAACTGATCATGGCCAGTTGCGCTTTGCTCCATTTGTACCAAAAGCTTGGTCGGGCTACAGCTTCCATATCAATTACCGCGGACGGCTGTTATTCATTCAAGTGACACCGGCCGAAGTTTCCCTCCAATTAGTCACCGGAGAAGCGTTGGAATTGCAGCTTTACGATGAAGCAGTGACCTTGACTGATACCCTAAAATTCGCTAATCAAAACCGGTAACTCACTTTGTTTACGCAGTCTTGCCAAATTTGGGCAACCATCCAAGACTGCGTTATTTTTATTTTTACCCGTGGTATCTGAAAGAAGTTTTTGCTATGATAAGAACAATCTGATGAAATCCGCTTGCATCTCTTGGTGTTTTCTACCCCTTGGATACAAGTTTTCATACTTTTTTTGAAAAGAGGTGAACTTTCATGAGTATCACTGTCAAAGATGTTGCAAAAAAAGCGGGGGTTGCCACCTCCACCGTCTCCCGGGTAATCAATGACCACCCTAGTATTTCCGAGGAAACCAAACGGAAAGTTCGCAAAGTGATGGAAGAATTGGGTTATGTACCCAATGTTGCTGCCCGTAATCTGGGTAAACAACAAGCGAGCTCTATCGGGGTCATCTTGCCCCCGTTAAACTCCAAAGAGCGCCTGGGAAATCCTTTTTACTTGGAAACCATCGAAGCGATCAACGAAGAAGCAAGTCTTTTTCAAATGTCAGTGGCTGTTGCTTCGGCGCCCAATTTCGAAACCCTCTTGAAAAACGTCAAACGGATGCACTTGCAAAAACAAATCGATGGCTTTATTTTGACTTACTCTGATAACCATGACCCAGTGATTGATTATTTATACGCCAATAAGATAGCGTTTACCTTGATTGGGCAACCCTATATGCACGAAGAAAAAATTGTCTTCGTGGACAACGACAACCAATTATTAGGAAAACAAGCCACGGAGTTTTTGATTCAGCGGGGGCATCAACGCATTTTATTTGCCACCAACACCACTCGCGAAAATCTCTACTTCGAACGCTATTTTGGTTATCAAAAAGCGTTGATGATGGCTGGTTTAACCACTTATCCGGCGGTAAAATTTGAAGAACCCACGGACTTTATCGATTTTGAAGAGATTTTACACAAGATTAAACCCACTGCTTTAGTGGTCATTGACGACTTATTTGCCATGCGTATCATGCAACTTGCTACGATGTATGGCTACCGCGTCCCTGAGGATTTATCCGTTATCAGTTTCAATAATTCCATCTTTTCTACCTTGACCCACCCTTATATCACCAGTATCGATGTGGACGTGGCTCGCTTAGGAAAACTGGCCACGCAAAAACTGATGGACCAAATCAACCATCAACTGACAGACGGCGTCAAAGTCATCGTCCCTCACAAACTCATCATTCGTGAGACAGTCATTGAAAATGAGGAAACCAATTGAAGGAGTAACGTTTAAGGTATTTAAACGTAATCTCCACAGTCCTTCTTGACCTCAGCAAAAAATTCTTTTAAAATAGCTAACGTAATCGTACAGATAACACCGCTGCCTTAGCAGTTGGTGTCGAGAGAGAGGCGGTTTCTATGAAAATAGAAGCCTTCCTCTCTTTTTTGCGTCTTCACCTCCTGCTACTGCCTTTGAGGCTGGTTATCTGAACGCGAAATTTTCTATGAACGGAAGTGGAACTATGAACAAAGAACTAAAACTTCTCCCGGCTGTGTTGGCCACAGGAATCATGGCCTTCGCTGGGGTTTTGATTGAAACCGCCATGAATGTCACCTTCCCCACCTTGATGACCGAATTTAAAATCTCTACCAGTGGGGTGCAATGGGTCACGACGATTTATCTACTGGTGATTTCCATCATCGTCCCTTTGTCCACCTATCTCTTAAAAAATATTTCCCTAAGGCATTTATTCCTCACAGCTAACCTGTTTTTCATCCTTGGTTTGGTGATTGATTATCGTTCACCGAATTTTGCCTTTTTGCTGATTGGCCGTTTAGCCCAAGGAATCAGCACAGGCATTGCCTTACCGTTGATGTTTCATATCATCTTGACCTATTCCCCTTTAGAAAAGCGGGGTGCCATGATTGGTCTCGGAAACTTGACTACTTCGATAGCGCCAGCAATTGGCCCGACATATGGTGGCATCCTGACCTCCACGACAGGGTGGAAGGCAATCTTCCTTTTTTTGATTCCGATTCTTTTACTGGCTTTAGTAGTCGGTCTAAAAGCGATTCCCTCACTACCCGTCAGCAAAACTAGCACCATGGACTGGTTCAGTCTCTTAGGCATCGCTTTGATGTTCAGTGGCTTCTTACTATTTTTAGAGCAACTGACAAGTTTGACCGGAATCGTCGCTCTACTTGTTGGGATTGGCGGCTTCATCCTCTTTTATCAGCGGTCTGTCAGCGCACGCAATCCCCTCATTCATTTGCAAGTCATGAAAAACGCCGCCTATCGTCGTTTCTTGCTAGGCTTTCTCCTTTGCCAGTGCTTATTATTAGCCATCAGCTTTGTCTTACCAAACTTCGTACAAATCGTCTTAAAAAAAGATGCCTTTACAGCTGGTTTAATGATGTTGCCTGGTGCTGCTGTGGGCGCCATCTTAGCGCCTCTTTCCGGTCGTCTGTTAGACCATATCGGCCCCAAAAAGCCGATTATTAGCGGCTTGCTTTTGGCAGCTATCGGTTGGTTCGGCTTGCTTTGGCTCGTCGGCAGTCCTGTCTTGCTGGGGTTTGTAGCAGGTCATGTCTTTTATATGATCGGGATTGGCCTTTCCTATAGCAATCTGATGACCACCGGTTTAAGTGCCTTGCCACAAGCTGCGTATACAGACGGCAATGCCATCTTCAATACCTTACAACAGTTTGCCGGTGCAGTAGCTACTGCCCTCGCTGCTACCGTCATCAATCAAGCACAACGCCATGCCACAGACTTCCAACAAGGAACGATTTTCGGCTCACAACTCGTATTAGGCAGCTTATTGGTCTTGTTACTACTAGTTTTACTCCTAGTTACCATACAATTTCATAAACATCCTCGCTAAGAATGGCTAAACACAATAAAAAACTCGCCTCACCTAAACGCTTACGCAAGCCTAGGTGAGACGAGTTTTTTTAGAATAATAGAAAATTATGCTTTCATACCAGGTTCTGAAGCAATAATGTCGCAATTGCCTTCGATTTTCCAGTTAGCAATGCCATTAGGAATGATGCAACTCGTCCCTTTTGCCATATCGTAGCTTTGACTGTCAATGACTAATTTACCAAACCCATCAACCACAGTCATCAAAGTGTAAGGTGCCCCAGCTTTCAAATCCAAACTCCCCCGCACTTGCCATTCGTAGACATTGAAGAAGTCCGTTTGTAAATAAGTCACTACTGAAGAAGCCCCGTGTTTGACTTCACTGATGTTCAGCTCAGGGGTGCGGGCAGGAACTGTCGTTACGTCGATGGATTGTTGGATGTGCAATTCCCTTAGATTGCCTTGATCATCCCGCCGATCATAGTCGTACACGCGGTAAGTCGTATCAGAACTTTGTTGCGTTTCCAAAATCATGATCCCTTTGCCGATAGCATGGATTGTTCCAGATGGCACGTAGAAGAAATCGCCTTTTTTGACTGGCACGCGGGTCAACAAATCATCCCAACGCCCTTCTTCAATCATGGCTGCCAACTCTTCTCGGGTCTTTGCATTGTGGCCATAAACGATTTCAGCACCCGGCTCAGCGTCGATGATATACCAGCATTCAGTCTTGCCAAGTTCTCCTTCATGTTGTTGACCATAGGCATCGTCTGGGTGAACTTGTACCGATAGTTCATCTTCCGCGTCCAAAATCTTGATTAACAATGGAAAGACTGCTTCAGGTTGGTTGCCAAAAAGTTCTTGATGATTCTTCCACAAATCATCCAAGCGTTGGCCGGCAAACTCCCCATTTTCGATGACACTGACCCCATGAGGATGAGCAGAAATTGCCCAATCTTCACCAATTTTTTCAGAAGGCAAATCAAAGTTAAAAACCGTATGAAGTTTGTTGCCTCCCCAGATTTTTTCTTGGAAAACAGGTTTCATAAATAATGGTTCCATGTGCTTAAAAACCCCTTTCAAAATAACGCCGCAAACTACGACTTTTTCTCGTTAAACAAATCCAGTCCATTATAGCACTTTTTCGCTAAATGCACCCCGTTCTTTTTGATACTGGGCAATTATTTCATCCCGTTGAACAATATAGGCCTCTCGTTGGTCTTGCAAGTGGACGCGATTGCTCAGAAAAACAAATGCTTCACCACTAGCGACATCCACCAGCAAAAAAGTACCAGTATAGCCAGTGTGAAATAACGCCGGCTGACCAGTAGCCGCTCCACCAGCTCGCAAATCCCATCCTAAGCTACGATGGCCTCGCCCATCAGGTGTTTGGTCTTGTAACAACATTTGGATGGTATCAGGTTTTAAAAACTGCGTCCCATCTGGCAACACCCCCTTAGCTAGAAGCATCCGACTAAAAATCAACAAATCGTCAACATCAGTAAACAGTCCCGCATTGCCAGCATGTTCTTCTAAAACCCGAGCTTTGGGATCATGGGTCACACCTTTTAACAAGCGGCCATCTGCCAACAGCGCAGTCGGCACCACATCTGCTAGTTCCTCAGCGGTTGGTAAAAAGCCACTATGATGCATCCCCAACGGTTGCAACACTTCCTGACGAAAAATCTCAACTACCGGTAATCCACCAAAGATTTCCTCCAACATAAAGCCCAGCAAAATCGTCCCAGCATCCGTGTAAACAACTTTTTGACCCAAATCTGCTCCTGGTTCCAGCTGCAAATAGGCTGCCCGCAAGCCCCTTTTATCCAGCTGATCCCGCTGCGGAATCCAAGTCCGAATATCAGAAGTATGCGTTAGCAGATGACGAATCGTAATCTGGTCATTACCAAAAGCTGGCAAATAATGTCGCAAGGGCTGATCCCAATCAATCGTTCCCGCTTCCCACAATTTCAATAAGACTGTTGTCGTACAGATGACCTTCGTTAATGAGGCCACATCGAAGCGTTTAGCCGCCGTCATGGTGACTTCTTGTTCTAATACCTGAGCCAGACCTTCTGCTACCACCTCTTCACCAGCGCCGTTGATAAAACCATAGACGACACCTGGATAGACGCCACGTAACCGCTTGTCAGTTATTTGTTTTCTGGTTTCTGGATACATCGTCTTTGCTCCTTTGATTCTTCTTCACTTATCTTCTTGACGTTTGAAACGTTAGCCCTTCGTTATCAAAAAAAACTTAGCCAGCATCAAAGGGCAAAACTACCGTAAACTGTTAAACACGGTGAGTTCTGCCCTTTTCATCATTATGCCAAGTCTTTGATTAGTTATTTACAAACCACCATTCAACACCCGTAGGATCATAAACAGTGACGATTGACCCTTTTTTGTCTTTATAAAAAGGTTGACCAGCGGCAGTTAAATGTTGTGCTAGTGTTTCAATGTCTGCTGCCGTCACACGAAACTTCAAAAAGTCCAAGCCCAAGACTTGATCCGTTGGTAGCTCCACCGTACCACCATGGGCTTCACTCAAACCTACATGAAAACGCCCTTCGTTCAGCACATGGATTCCCCGACTCTCATCCCGAATCGCAAAGCCTAAGATATTTGCTAAAAAGTGGCCTTCCTCTGCCAAATCAGCAGTATTCAAGTGTACTTTATCGAAATAAACCGCTTCGGATAAGACTGGGTATTCACCAGTAGCCTTGGTCATAAGCTTAGCCACATCCAAAGGCTCGGGGTTAATCACCGTGTTTTGCTCTTGCTCAGCCCCGTAGTATAATTCCAACTGATTCCCTTCAGGATCTCCCAACAAGATCCCCATCACCCCTTCATCATACAAAGCATTTTGAATCGGGTAATCCGCTTGTTTAATACGGCCTAAAATATCCTCTAATTCTGCTTCAGTAGGAATTACCAAACAGAAGCGGCGTAATTTTTTCACTTCGCCAAAATGGTCCTCAGCCCGGGGGCTTTCTTCAAGCCATAAACTTTCATTTTTGGCTGCGCTATTGCCCATGATGGCTAGCTCATTTTCTTCTCGTTTCAACGTGAATCCGATGATATTCCGATAAAAATCAATCATCTGATCACGGTTTTTTACACGTACTGCAACTGTTTCAAGCTGCGTTTCCTTCCCCAATTTAAATTCCACGGTCATCCACGCTCCTCTGCCTTCATTCTACATGACAATTTCCCATTCCGGCAAATTTAAACCCTCGCTCTCCAGGCAGCGACTAGCAATCGACAACGAAAGTTATTTTGTAAAGATATCTTTACACCGATTTTTTGTTATGTTATGCTTTTTTTGTAAAGATATCTTTGCAATCAAAAAAGTCCCACGTATAGTAAAAGCATCACCAACTTTGAAACTAGCTTGCATGTAATTGGAGAGGAAGACAGATGGCTGTTATTAATTTCATTAAAGAATACCGCAAAGAACTTGGGCTGTCGCAAGAAGAATTGGCCCTTGCTGTAAATGTCTCCCGCCAGACCATTTACGCCATCGAAGTAGGGAAATACAATCCTAGCCTGGAACTATCCTTAGGGTTAGCCCGTTTTTTTGGCGTCACTGTCGAAGCTTTGTTCAAACTAGAAGATGAATAACCATTCGCAAGATAACTAAAACCAAATAAAGATTAGACAAGGAGGATTCATGATGAAAATAATTCATACTATGGTAAGTCGACTCTATCCAGTAGTATTAGGTGCGGGGATTGCCTACATACTTTTCCAGCCAAACAGTCGTTTTTTCTTAAATCCGTTCTATTGGATTGCTCTATTGATATCCGCTTTTTTAGTCGCCTTCCGTCAGCGGAAAAATCCTGTCAAGCCTCCACGTTCCCAAGATGAGCGCTATGTGCAAAAGAGTAATCAATTGTTGACTTATTGGACCTTGACCGCTCTCACCATTGCGACGTGGCTTTTGGTCATGGTAGCGAATCAAGGCACCAACGTTATACCGATCAGTTATTTTGCCTATGGAGTAGTAGCATATGTCGCCGGTTGGATAGTGATAGAACTTTATATTCACTTTGTTCCTTAACCACAAAAGCTAGACTCGTTCGTAAAGCCAAACATAATACCCTAGTCTAAAAAGTAAAACGAGCTTACTTTCAGAAATGCCTCCCTGTGATTTTTGGTACATTAGTCTTTCGGGAGGTTGTAACGTTATAAAACATAGACTATGAGCAAGCCGGCCGGTCTAGCTACCGTCAACCCAATTCCTAGGTTGCTAAATTTTACCTTTTTCAGGCTTCACAATGTCGGCATGATAGGTCACTTAATTACTGATACTTCAGGCTTTTGGAGCTTATTTTTTATAAGTTCTTTATCTATAAAAAAGCACTAGCCCCTGTTAAGATAGCGACTAAGACGTCATCTTAACAGGGGAACTAGTGTTTTTTTACATTTTTTTCAAATCAAAGACGACTTGATCACCAGCTTTTAAAAGATAGTCTTTGGCCCCTACGACCGCGTCTTTGCCATTGACTTGGTAAAGCCAATACTTCCCTTCATCGGCATTTTGACTTTCCCCATCGATTTCAGTGATGAAGCCCTCGTTATCCTGGATTTCAAAATTAGCTGATAAAGCTTGATAAACCGAGGTTCCAGTGGTAACAGTCACTTGCTTGCTAGCGAATTCTTTACCTTCTACTTGCAATGTCAACGTGACCGCCAACTCTTGGGATCGCTGGCTTGTATTGCTGGTAACTTCCGTTGTTTGTGGACTTCCCCCGGTACTACAAGCAGATAAGACGCTAAGCACCAACAAACTTGCTACCGCAAATCGTGTTTTTCTTTTCATGGACTCCCCTCCTTTTTGGTTATTGTACTCAAAAGCTTGCAAAAGAGCCAGTCCCCCATGGAAAAGCGCCGCTGCTCCCCATAAATTTCATCAAAGCTCCCAACTTTATTCACGCTTTCTCCTCCCTTGGCAATTGCATTTCTCTTGGGCAATGGTAAAATGAAGAGACCGCTTTGAGGAAATCTAACCTGTTTGCCCTGCTTTTTTCCTATGATTGGCAATAACGTCCTACTTCGGGAAAAGCTACAGCGGTGGAGCCAATAGCTCGGTTAATTGACAGTAAAGTAAAATCAGGACCGCCTTGCCAGGTGGCCTGAGTTTTCTACATTGAATCATCCATACATCCGGAAGAAGGAGTCAAAAATGAAAACCGTCATTAAAGAAACCCTTGCCCAAAAGCATGGCAAAGATAAAGTGAGCTATTTTTTCTACGCTTATAAAGGTGTATTTATCGCCATTATTGGTGTCTTATTGGCAGTTGGGTTTATCGTCTATAGCTATGCCACAAAACCCGTCACGATTTTCAATGCAAGAGTCATCACCGAAGCCAGTAAGGATGCTTCCTTAGTTCCTGCTTTACAAGAAAGTTACGACAGTTTATTGCAACCAGTAGGCAAAGAGCAGATTACAGTTGAGTACACCAATATCGATGATGTCCAAAGCAATCAAGTCTTCGCCAATCAACTGGCGGCCCAAGAATTTGATATCATTTGGATGGAAGAAAGTCTTGTGACTGATTTTGTTAGCCGTTACGATACCGACAACGTATCGGCAAGTGACCTGACTTTTCAACAGGATGGTAAAACCTACGTTGGTCGGATCATGCCTCACGCCCCCCATCCAGAAGCCCTTGCAAAAATCAAAAAGCTGTATCAAACCGAAAAATAACCAGGCTTCAGTCGAAGGAACGTTTTCCTTTGCTGAAACCTGGTTGTTTTTTTATAAATACAGTTACTTAATTGGGTACTTTTTCCCGCAAGGATGACAACCCACTGCTTTCTTGTTGCTGTTGTTGCGGAGTCTCTAAGCCAGCTACAAATCGCTGTTTGAATTTCAAAAACTCTTCCAAGTCCATCAAAATATGATACAACCGCGCTTTACTAACAAACTCTTCCCGGGATTCTGGTAAGTTTTCCTCTTGAATTTTTAAGACCAAATCATCCAAGTGATGCAGCTGCGCTTTGGGTGCCGCCACCACAGGGAGATGTTCGTTTATTTCTCCTAAAAAATCAGCGATAATTTGCGAATCACTTTGAAATACGCGAATCTTCTTTATTTCGTAGTGTAGATTGTGCAAGACACTACATTGTTGCAAACGCATTTCAAAATAATCAACATAAAAATCATCTGTTAGCGGGAGCCGATTTTGTTGATAGTCAAAAGCTGATTTAGCATAGGTCAGGAGGTCTTTTTCCAATTGAATGATGTCTTCCCAAACGTGATTATCCAGCTCAGGATCCCTTAAATAAGCAGCTAATTTAGTCAAAACCCGCTGCATCCTCAAATCTATAGCTTTGACCGACTGCTCTAGGTATTTCTTTTGGGATTCATAATTTTGAAAATAATTCACCACAATCGCAATCACCAAACCAATCGCCAAGAGTAACAGTTCATTGAGAATCGCCTCATTATTGATGGTGCGCTCAGGATTGTGCAACAAATGACTTACCACCACCGCATTGACTGAAAGGGTGGCTAGTAAATTGCGCACATTCAAGAAAAAAGTGACCACCACCATGACAATCCCGTAGCTAATCCACTCAGAACCCACAAGCCCTTGCATCAGCCAACAGAGGAAAACCGTCGCCAGAAAAGTCACGATCCGATATAAGCCAAGGCGCAACGTTTCTCTTTTGGTACTAGCAATGGTTAGTAAGGTGATAATCCCTGCCGAAGAAGAATATTCCAATTGCAGTAATTCCGCTAAATAGATGGATAAGCCACTGCCAATTCCAATCTTCAAGGCATACCACAGGTGATTATCAATCGTTAAACGTCGTAAAAACATCATCAAAAAAGGCCTCCATTTCTTGGGGGTCGCCGGCGTCTAGCACAACTTGTGACAAAGGTTACATAGGTCTACTTCTAGTGTACTCGATTTTTAAGTTGATGAACAGAAATTTACAAGCGCTTTCAATTATTTTTTATTTCTATATTTAAACAATTGGTCTATTCCATAAAAGACCTCAACCAAAATTTCCTTGCCTTTTTTACTAAAGAAAGCCTCCTTCTGACCTGCTCCTCATCAAAGAGAGAAAACGTCCCAGTCCACTTACAGGAAGGGTGGGGATTTTAAAAATTCCTTAACCCCAATGACAGGATCGTAATTCAAATATTGCAGAATCTAAAAAATTGTGTAAAACACTCGTAGGCATATCATAGCGTTTAAAATGGTGTGCTTATCACCATTTTCATTTTCTATAGCTTTTTAAGACAACCCCTTTCGTTTATTTTTAACCATTTTTTATCAAAAAAATAATAAGATATGATGATAAAGCTTGCCATCGATTTATTAGAATGCATCAAAACAATTGAAATATTTGCCAATCTGAAATAAGATTTGGTCATCATATGAGAAGAAAGTTGGGAATAAAATGAATTCAATTTCAGTGCAGGACTTCGCATTGCAAATGAACAATCCAGACGTGGTCATCTTGGACACTCGCGACCATGGTGCTTTTGAAGAAAATCATTTGCCACAGGCAGTTTCTATGCCAGCGACAAGTTTACCAAATCGGTTATCAGAACTAGACAAAGACAAAACATATTTTATCTTGAGCCATTCCGGCCGCCGTTCAGAAATCTTGGCAAACTTTTTGACAGATAACGGTTTTAACGCTGTGCACGTGATTGGTGGTATGCGAGCTTACCGTCACGTTGCCGCCACAGTGGCCTAAATCAACAAATGGGAAGCCACTGTTGCTGACGCTAGGAAGCTCGGCTACGACAGCACTCGACTTTCCCTTAGTCTAGCAATATCAGATGCTAGACCAGCTACACAACTGACTGATTATTCCATAATTGAGTCGGTATTTCAGGACTGCGATCTCGGCTAGGCATACGCAGTCTCAGCCTATTACGCTGCCTTAACTAAGTACACCCATCGATCCACTTAATAATCAAAAGACCGCAAGCATCCTGACTTAGATATCAGTCAAAGGATGCTTGCGGTCGATTTTTATTGCTCTTCTTTCAGCGGAGGGGTTTCTTCCTCTTCTTTGTAATAATACTGGGAAACTTCTTGATACCATTCAAAAAGATGGGTAACTAACACTTTGGCTGCTGCATAGACGGGAATCCCAAAGACCACACCCACCAAGCCAAACAACTTGCCAGAAGTCAATAATACCAATAGGATGGTCACCGGATGAATGGCCAACTGACTGCCTAATACTAACGGTGAAATAAACCGACCTTCCAGAGTCTGTTCGATCACAAAAACAATCGCGACTTTCAAGATCATAAACGGTCCTGCCACAATCGCTAAAAAGACTGCCGGAACCATCGCCAGAAACGACCCCAAGTACGGTATCAAATTCAAAATTCCCGCCACAATGCCGAGGGTTACTGCATAATCCAAACCGATAATTGAAAAGCCCAAAATGAACATCAGAGCCACCGCAAAAGCGACGGTCAGTTGCCCGCGAATGTAAGAAGAGACTTGCCCATTCATCTCGGTGATCACGTTTAGAGTCGGTTTGCGCCAATTATTTGGTAAAAACTGCACCACATAAGGCGCTAATTTCCGCCCATCTTTCAACAAATAAAATAAGATGAAGGGGAAGGTCATAATTGCTACCACCACAGAAGCTACGGCACCAACAAAGCGACCAATGCCACTGATGGTACTCTTGGAAAAGTTTTGGATGAAGTCCGTCAACCAACTCATCAAACGATCAGAATAACTTTCGATTTGCGTCTGAAACTGTGAAAAAATTGGATCGCTGAGAATCTCCCGCGCTTTCTCATCAATGGTATCCAAATAGTCTGGTAAATTATTGGCAAAACTGACACTTTGCTCCTGGATTTTTGGCACGATGACCACTACTCCCCAGACAATCAGCCCGATAACCACTAGAAACAATAGGATAATGCCATAAATCCGCTTCATCCCTTTTTTCTCTAGATAATCCACCGCTGGATTCAACAGGTAATAGAAAATACCTGCTAAAACGATTGGCAAGGCCACTACTGCCATAAACTGCCAGATTGGATCAAACAGATAAGAGACTTTCGTAAAGGCATTCAAAATTAAGAGCACCAGCAAAATAATCAATAGTGCTGTCACTACTTGATTGTTCAAAAACCATTTCCAGAACCAGGAATTTTTGCGAGCTCCTAATCCTTCTCGTGGCTTACGCTCCATGATTCACACCTCCTGGATAAACAATCTGGTCCCCCGCCTTCAATTGTGGCAATGCATAAGGGAAAAGATAGATACCATTAGGGATATTCACTTCTCCGGGTACCGGTGCAAAAAGCAATACCGTATGGGCGATTTCTTGCAGATTTTTTGCTGCCAGTCGTCCCACGTGTTCAATCGTATAGGTCTGCTCTCCCAACACCAAGGAATCCCCCTCTTTTAGTGAAATCCCATATCGATCAGGTATTTCCTGAATAATAGCGTACGGTTTCAACCCAGCTGTCGCTTTCGGTCCGAAAAGAATCAACATGTTATCTTCTGGCTGATACGCCTCATTGCCGATTTCAATAATTTTTGCCTCAATCATGCACGACACTCCTTTGTTACGCGTTATTTCATTTTCCCACTTTATCGTCGTTGCGCCTTTATAAAAATGGCTGTTGCTCCTTCGCCTCTAGTAAGTAGCCTCTGACGATAATTCTTATTTTGCCATAAGCAATTATGTCAACGTTTTTCTTGCTATTTTTAGTATAGCACAAGGACACTTATATCCGGCGTTTTCAGCTAATTATGTTACAATAATGGAAGAAAACAACCGAAAGTTCTTGTTTTTGAAGCAACGTCACTTAGTTGGCTATACCTTCAGCTAAGACGCTTTCAAAGATTTTCTCCAACTCTTACAAGAATTTTCAATGACATTAAAAAGGAGCTTCTCAATATGAAACAGACTCTGATTTTGGGCACCTATACCCGCCGCAAAAGCCAAGGAATTTACCAGATTACCTTGGATACTGACGATGAAACACTGACTGACCTTCAGTTAGTCGTACCAGAAACAAGTCCTACTTACTTGACGAAAAGTGCCGCTGGTCGCCTTTACTCCGTCACCTCTGTGGAAGACAAAGGCGGCTGTTCAGCTTACGACACAGATATGCATTTTTTAAATGCGGTCACTGAAGATGGCGCCCCTTTGTGTTATGTCGCCGTCGATGACAAACGTCACCTGGTCTATGGCGCCAATTACCACAAAGGGGAAGTCAATGTCTACAAACTAATGGAAGACGGCCGCTTAGTCGCTGCTGACTCGTTGTATCATGATGAACCTTGTGGCAGTCATGAAAACCAAGACAAGCCACACGTTCATTACACCGACTTAACACCAGATGATCGCCTTGCCGTTTGCGATTTGGGAACTGATCGCGTCTATACCTACGATGTTTCTTCTGAAGGCAAATTGACCGAAGTCGCCGTTTATATCGCTGAGGATGGTACTGGACCGCGACACCTGGCCTTTCATCCTAACCATGACATCGCCTATCTCTTTGGGGAACTCGACAGCACCGTGACAGTCTTACGCTATGAAGCTGCCACTGGTAGTTTCACCCAATTACAAAAAATTTCCACCTTACCAAGTGATTTTAACGACTTCAATGGTGGTGCGGCAATTCGGGTGTCTTCTGACGGACGCTTCGTCTATGCATCAAACCGTGGTCACAACTCCATCGCAGTCTTTGCCACTAACACTGACGGCACCCACTTGGAATTACAACAATTGATCGCTACAGAAGGGGATTTCCCACGGGATTTCAACTTGGATCAAACAGAAAACTTCCTCATCTGTGCCAATCAAAATAGCGACAACCTAACTCTTTATCGCCGCAATCCAGAAACCGGTCAGTTAGCTCTCTTGGAAAAAGATGTTTTCGCTCCCGAAGCTGTCTGCGTCTATGTTCCCAAAGTCTGATTGCCTCTGCTGATATCTCTAGAGAAAACTTGTATCATCCAATAAAGGAGGAAGTCCATGTTTACAAAAACACCTAGCGAATTGTTATTGAAAGATTTTTCCAACCTACTGAATAAATGTCAATCTTGCTATGATTTGGTCACCAATCGTCGCTACAACCAATATTTGGCCATCTTAACCACAGCTGAAGCCTATGCTCTCGCAGAAAAAGCCTACATTCGTTGTGACCAAAACCTAGAACTTCAAACCAAAGAAGTTGCAAGCTTTGTCAACGCCTTCGATGAGTTTTACTTTGAACTAAAACAAATCCTCTTTCATGACAATGATGACTTTGAGACTTTCCGTACCAGCCTCGAACTGATGCAGCGAGAATATGAAACCTTGACGGCAGTTTTTAGCTAATTTAAACTATGATTGTCCGTTCCAAAAAAGGATAAACCAAAGATGAGGTGAAGCACTATGGATCAAACAGAAATCCGCCAACGACTAAAAGAAGACTTGGGTATCCCTCGCTTTGAAGGAAAGCTGGAAGACAAAGAGTATACCGAAGAAGAATACCAAAAGTTAAAAGCTGATTTACTCCAGTACTTCAAAGATTATATCCACGATACCGAACATTAAACGATACTTTTCTATTTGGTTACCCGACCAAAGAAGAAAGGCTGAAAAAACTCCTTCTGCTTTCAAAAATTCATAGATACTCGACACATGATGCACGATACCATGAGACGATTTTGTATGAACGCAAAAAAGAAGGAGTTTGTGAAGTCCACCCTAGTTAGAACCTTAAAAGGACAAGTCCCCAGATGACTTGTCCTTTTTACTTTTTACTAGACAATTATTTTAGATCCCGCAGCTTTCTTCAGATGGTTGTATTTTATGAAAAAAAACGTTTTTTTATCTTTTTCTAACAAGTAAATAGAATTGCTAAAGATAAAACATAAAAAAATCATTTATTATCCCTATGAATAACATTTATAAAACTAATAAAAAAATCTTTTTCGCAATATATCCCAATAATTTTTGTAATTATATATTCATCATCTCGCTATCGAGTTAACTTGTTGCTCTTATCCAAATAAAGCCCCATACGCTCTTAATATATCTAGTATAAGATTCTTTTGGACACAAAAAAACCACCGGGTTGGTTAGGTCCGGTGGAAAAAGGAGTAATTACTCTTTAACGGAGTAAAATGAAAAATAAAAAGGTTGTTGTTGGTTATGTATCTACTATAACCGGCAACCACCTTTTTTTCATAAAAATAACGTTATATTTAAATTAGATAACTCTCGTTTTAACGACCAAGCAACAATTTTGTCATCCGTTGAATAGCAAAACTGATTTCATCTGTCGCATCATCTTGTTTTTTTTCAGAAGCATCAAAACTTGTGACATCAATTGTTTCACCTTGCAAACTGGCAATCATCTCTTCGCAGCCAGCCACATACTTCTGATACGAACGCTCGAATTTTTTATGGATACCCAATACTTTTGCTGGTGGTCGTAAGCGGGTAATTTTTTCCAGCATCGCTTGATATTTATCCGTACCTTCACGGAAAGTGGTTAACGTCTGTGCCATTTGTTCAGAAGTCAGCTCTTGCAGTTTATTCTCATCAATGGCTTGGCGAATCACTTCGTAGTCTGGATTCATAGTTTCGCCGATCTTTTCGGTATCTTGAACAATATCATTGATGGTCTGTACATAGTAGCCCAAATTTGGTCTCACTGATTAATCCCTACTTTCATTAAGATAGTTTCATTGTAGCGTTTTTTTCTCCCACTGGAAAGCCCTAGATAAAGGATCGTTAATTCAACGACTAGTTTTGGATTGACTCCGATTCAGCTTTTATCCTTATCAATCTGGTTTAATTTGACCACAGCAATCTTTGTCTTATTAATCAGATGATGCTTTCTTACTATTCACCTATTAAAGATCACCTTGCCACTGATACTGCTTTAAATCGACCTGCCTATTTGATTTAAAGCCAACCCCTTCTCCAGCTAATAAATCAGGCTGCTGTGGCCAACTCGAAGCACACATCCCCTGACTATTGACCACTCGGTGGCAAGGATAACTTCCATAGAAATCAGCTTGGTGTAGGACTCTCCCAACCAGACGCGCATTTTTTGGATAACCTGCCAGTTCAGCAATTTGGCCATAAGTAGCAACCTTACCCGAAGGAATCTCTGCAACGATTGACAATATTAAAAAAGCAAAATTTTCATCCATTTTTGCCATCAACTCATCCTCCTACGAATTCCATTATAGCTGATATTTACCAACCGAGTGCTCCAACGTAATTGAAAAGTATCAATAGCTCTTCTTACACAAATCTTCGCTCAGAACTCACACAGATTCTAGAATATCCCATCATAGATTCTGTAGAAACGTTCGCTACTAAAGGGCACTTATTATTAGAAAAGGTCAAGCTTATTTTTGAATAGGCACTGACAGTAGAGGAGGGATGAGATTTTCTTCTTTCACTCAAAAAAGCTAGGATTGGCCTTATCCAGCCTCTCCTAGCCCTTCCAATTAAGATGATAAGTCCCTTTTATCGTATAAAAATACTCCGAGGTTAGCCCACGCTACCTTCCATCTCCATACTTATCAACCGATTCATCTCGACTGCGTATTCCATCGGTAGTTCTTTCGTAAAGGGTTCCACAAAGCCCATGACAATCATTTCAGTGGCTTCTTGTTCGCTGAGGCCACGACTCATAAGATAGAAAAGCTGATCTTCGGAAATCTTAGAGACTTTAGCTTCGTGTTCCAAGGTCACATCGTGGTTCAAAATTTTGTTATAAGGAATCGTATCTGATTTCGATAGATCATCCATAATGATGGTGTCACACTCGATGTGAGATTTTGAGCCAGCTGAGTTTTCAGCAAAGCGGACTTCCCCACGATAGTCCACCTCGCCCCCATCTTTGGAAATCGATTTAGAAATAATGGTGGAAGAAGTGTCTTCAGCGTTATGGATCATCCGGGCACCGTTATCCAAAACGATTCCTTTACCGGCGACTGCGATACTCAGCATGGTCCCACGAGCACCGCGACCGTTCATATAAACGCTTGGGTATTTCATGGTTGCTTTAGAACCGAGGTTGCCGTCCACCCATTCCATCGTGGCGTTTTCGTAGGCCACGCCACGTTTTGTTTCAAGAGAGTAGACGTTATTAGACCAGTTTTGGATGGTGGTATAACGCATGTAGCCGTCTTTTTTAACAAAGACTTCCACCACAGCGGCATGGAGTGAATCGCTGGAATAAGTTGGCGCTGTACACCCTTCGACATAGTTGATGCTGGCACCTTCGTCGACGATAATCAAGGTCCGTTCAAACTGTCCTGTGTTGGCAGAGTTGATCCGGAAATAGGATTGAATCGGGATTTCAGTGCGGACACCTTTTGGTACATAGATGAAGGTGCCACCAGACCAAGCTGCGGAGTTCAAGGCAGCTAGTTTGTTGTCTCGGGGAGGAACCAAAGTGCCAAAGTATTCTTTGAAGAGTTCCGGGTATTCTTTGAGGGCCGAATCCGTGTCGGTAAAGATGATCCCTAATTCTTCAAACTCTTCTTTCATATTATGGTAGACCACTTCCGATTCGTATTGGGCAGAGGCCCCAGCGAGGTAGGCCCGCTCGGCTTCGGGAATCCCCAAACGTTCGAAAGTGTTTTTGATATCTTCCGGTACATCCTCCCAGTTACGGGCTTTGTTTTCAGAGGAACGGATAAAGTAATTGATTTTATTGAAATCCAATTCACTGAGATCCGGACCGTATTTAGGCATAGCCATTTCATTAAAAGCTTCTAAGGACTGCAAACGGAAGTCCAGCATCCACTCAGGTTCGCCTTTTGCGGCGGAAATTTGGCGGATGACTTCTTCTGACAAGCCATCACCAGTAGTAAAGACCGGTGTGACATCATCGTGAAAACCATATTTGTATTCTTCTGATTCAGGTAAAATCATGTCAGCCATGTGCTGTTTCACTCCTTCAATAAACGACGGCTTAACTGTCTGTCATTTGCTTTCTCGGGTTGATTTCAACGTTTTTTAACGCCAAACATCAACCACTATTTTTGAAATTTAAGCCTCTTCGTTATGGTTATGGAGATGACCGCTGTCGGCCACTCCGCTTTCTGATTCGTTCACGGCTTTATTCAAGGCTTTCCAGGCCAAGGTAGCACATTTGATCCGCGTTGGAAACTTGGATACACCTGCCAAAACTTCAGCTTCACCAAGACGTTCAGCCTCAGGAACCTCTTTGCCTTGGACTAAATCGGAAAACATCAAGGTTAAATCACCAATTTCATCGACTCGTTTACCAATCACGGCATCCGTCATCATGGAAGCACTGGCGGTAGAAATCGAACAACCTGAGCCGTCAAAAGCGATGTCTTTAATCACACCATCCGCCACCTCTACTTCTAGATGGATGACGTCCCCACAAGTCGGATTGTTCATTTGCACAGACAAGGTAGACTTGCCTAATGAGCCCCGGTGATGGGGGTGACTGGAGTGATCAAGGATGACTTGGCGGTAGAGATTATCAAGTTTAGAGAGCGCCATATTGGAAAAACTCCTTTGTCGCAAGGATGGCGTCGACTAAGCGGTCGGCGTCGTCTTTGGTATTGTATAAATAAAAGCTAGCTCGCGCAGTGGCGGGCACTTGCAGATAGTTCAATAATGGCTGGGCACAGTGGTGACCCGCACGCACCGCCACCCCTTCCATATCCAATGCGGTAGCGACATCATGAGGATGCAGGCCGTCGAGATTGAAAGCCATGACACCTGTGTGCTTAGCTGGATCTTGAGGGCCATAAATGGTCACCCCTTCGATGGCTTGCAATTTCGGCAAAACATACGCTACGAGTTCTTGTTCATATTCGTGGATAGCGGTCATCCCGATCGCATTTAAGTAATCAATGGCACGTCCTAAGGCAATAGCACCAGCAATGTTGGGGGTACCGGCTTCAAATTTCCATGGCAATTCTTTCCAAGTACTGTCATAGAGATTGACGAAATCGATCATCTCGCCACCAAATTCCACTGGTTCCATCTGCTCCAACCATTGCCGTTTGCCATACAAGACGCCGATTCCGGTAGGGCCACACATCTTGTGGCCGGAAAAAGCATAAAAATCACAGTCCAACGCTTGAACATCCACTGGCATATGAGGCACAGCTTGGGCCCCATCCACCACCATCACAGCGTCATGGGCATGCGCCAAAGCAATCAGCTCTTCTATCGGATTGATGCCACCTAGCACATTGGAAACATGAGCGATGGCGACGATTTTAGTTTTCGGACCAATTTTACGTCGAGCATCGGCCATATCTAAAAACCCTTCTGGCGTCACATCGATGTAAATGAGTTTGGCTTTTTTGGCCTGTGCCAGTTGTTGCCAAGGAATGATGTTGGCGTGGTGTTCCATATAGGAAATCACGATTTCATCCCCTTCTTCAACAAAGGCATCCCCAAAGCTACGAGCCACCCAGTTTAAACTGGTCGTCGTCCCACGGGTAAAAAGGATTTCGGCGGTTTCTTTGGCATGGATAAACTGGCGAACTTTTTCTCGAGCGGCTTCATAAGCTTGCGTCGCCCGCTCGGCTAAGGTATGCACCCCCCGATGGACGTTGGCATTGTCATGATGGTAATAATCCATCAAAGTTTGCAAGACCGCTTCCGGCTTTTGGGTGGTGGCGGCATTATCCAAATAAACTAAAGGTTCATCATTGACGATTTGATCTAAAATCGGAAAATCACGACGAATTTTCGTAGCATCTAAGGTCATGCGTCCAACTTCCCTTCAATAACATCGATTAATTCCTTCTGGGCTTCTTTCATCGGAATCGCCGTCAAAACGGATCCCAAGAAGCCACGAATTACCAAACGTTCGGCTTCTTCTTTGTGTAACCCACGACTCATCAAGTAGTACATTTCATCAGGATCTACCCGCCCGACAGAAGCGGCGTGGCCGGCCGTTACTTCATTTTCATCAATCAATAAAATCGGGTTGGCATCTCCGCGAGCGCCGTCTGATAACATCAGAATTCGACTTTCTTGTTGGGCATCGGCTCCTTTTGCCCCTTTGATGATGTGGCCGATTCCATTAAATACCAAGGTACCATGACCACGAATCACCCCGTGTTGCAAAATATGGCCGATACTGCTCTTACCAGAATTAGTCACCCGGGTATCGATGGCTTGCACTTGCTCACCGCCGGAAATCGCAACCACTTTGATTTCTGAGTGGGCACCGTCGCCAACTAAATCGGTATCGAAATCCGCCACCACGTTACCTTCATTCATCACGCCAATCGCCCAATCCACCATGGCATCCCGCATCAGATATCCCCGACGGTTAAGATAGGTGGTCAGGTTTTTGCCTAGACGATCCACTGCCGAAAACTTCACCTGAGCGCCACTTTTGGCGATGACTTCCACCACGATATTAGCGGAAACCGGGGTCGTGTTGCTTTCATCAGATAAGAATCGTTCCAAATAAGAAAACTGACTATTTTCTTCAGCCACGATCAGGACATGATGGAAAAAGTGACTCGTGCCGTTTTGATAAAAGAGCGCTTCGACAGGTTCTTCCAAAACGACATTTTTGGGAATATACAAGAAGGCACCACTGTTTAAAAAGGCGAGGTGGGCCGCTGTCAGCTTGTCTTCTTCTGGCTTCACTGCTTTGGTCATAAAGTAGGCCTGCACCAGCTCGCTGTGTTCCTTCATCGCCGTAAATAAATCTGTGAAAATCACCCCTTGATCGATTAACGACTGGGGCAATTGTTGGGCGACGGTGATGCTGCCGTACTGCACCAAAAGAGGGTGGTCCTGCATCTCATCAAAGCCAATCACCCCTACAGCATCCGGTAGTTCCGCTGCTTCCATGGTCTCTTCACCCACAGCCAATAAAGGCCAGTCAAAGTATTTCACTTGGTCGATCCGTGGCAAACGCATTTCGTCCACTTTGCTTAAGGCGTCTTCTCGCAATGCCAACATCCAAGCCGGTTCTTCCTGAGTGGCAGAGAACATTTTCACGGCGGAAAGATGGTCTTTCAATTGTGTCATGTCAAATGCCTCCCTTACACTTCTTCTTTGTATTCGATACCTAATTCTTCACTGATGCCGGCATAGCCTTCTGCTTCCAGACGTTTTGCAAGGTCAGCACCGCCTGTCATCACAACCCGCCCTTCCATCATGATATGCACGACATCTGGGGTGATGTAGTTTAGCAAACGTTGGTAATGGGTGATAATCAAGGCGCCGAAATTGTCCCCGCGCATTTCATTAACCCCTTTGGCAACCACTTTCAAGGCATCAATATCAAGACCTGAGTCGATTTCATCCAGGATGGCAAATTTAGGTTCTAACATCAATAATTGCAGGATTTCATTGCGTTTCTTTTCACCGCCAGAAAAGCCTTCGTTCAAGTAACGTTCCGCCATTTCTTCTGGCATGTTTAACAAGGCCATCTTCTTATCTAGTTTCTTCAAAAATTGCATCACACTGAGTTTGTCATCTTCTTCTCGTTTGGCATTGATGGCTGCTCGCATAAATTCCGCATTGGTGATTCCAGGAATTTCTGACGGATATTGCATCGCCAAGAACAAGCCCAGCCGAGCCCGTTCATCGACAGCCATTTCCAAGACATTTTCGCCATCTAATAAGATTTCCCCTTCTGTCACTTCATAGTTTGGATTGCCCATGATGGCTGCTGATAACGTGGATTTTCCCGTGCCGTTTGGTCCCATGATGGCATGGATTTCGCCAGTATTAAGGGTTAAGTCCACCCCTTTTAAGATTTCTTTGCCTTCGATGGATACGTGCAGATTTTTGATTGCTAACGTTGACATAAATTTCCCTCCATAAAATGCGTGTTAAGGCGTCTTTAGCTGAAAGCGAGATTGCCAAGAACTGAGTCATCTCATTTCTTGTTGAATCCTTGCTTGCAATTTATCGCGCCTTCCAAAAAAGAAGTATTCCGATGAAGCATTCACCAAGTAATTCTTCCTTCTCATTCTCACTCATTTTACGCTAATTGAGAATGATAAGCAATGTGTTGAACTTATTATTAGCTTCCTTTAATCAGAATTTATCGCGAAAGCTCCCACTTGTGAAATAAAAGACATGAAACAGACGCTAAATCCTAACGATTATCGAAGCGCTTCTCTTTAAAATTGTTTTAGTTTAATTCCTTAAATGCCTTCCTTATCCCCTTTTTTCTTTACTCAAAAAAGATTGCAAGCTGAGCCGGCTATCCGTGAGGCGCCACGAAGTTTGTTCAATTTTTTCTAGGGCAGCAAATAAAAACTAAGACAACCTTAATTCTTTTAATCTCTATGAAAAGCGGGCAGACGTACTTTGTCGATAATCGATTGATTAGCTTTGTTTCTTAATTCCTGATACATCAGCTAAAAAGCCACCTCCCACTAGGAAGATGGCTTCTTTGGCGGACTTGATTACCTGCCTTAGCGTGTCTTATTCCTGCTCTGGTACTGGAGCACACAAGGGAACTGCCTGGATACTTAGTCGTAGATTTAAAGGTAAGAGTAGCTTTTGCATGGTAAATAAAGACGGTTCCCAGAGACCATTTTCAATATCAGCAATCACCGCTTCCTTTTCCCCTACCAAACTGGCAAAGTGTTTCCGACACAGTCCCTGCTCCTGCCGCAACGTTTGTAAAAGTTCTGAAAATTCCAAGCGTAACAATTCTTGTCGATAGCCCTGCTGAAACTCAGGGGCATCCTTCTCGATTTTTTGAAAGTCCATTTGTAGCTGACAGCTTTCCTTCATATTTCTTCCTCCGTATCTGATTTCGAAGTCTCCAGTGTGGGATAACCGACACTTAGTCTTCAAAAATACATACGCAAAACCCTCGCTGACTACGGCACAGCCAGCGAGGATTTTTAAAACATCAAACGCTTCTTTTTAGTTACTTGTTACTTGCGGCGCTTTTTTCGGCCATTTCCCGATTTTTTTCGGCTGCGACTTGGACGGCTTGGATGACTGCTGCTCGGAAGCCGGCTTCTTCAAGGGTTTTGACAGCAGCGATGGTGGTCCCCCCTGGTGAACAAACCATATCCTTCAGCTCACCGGGATGTTGGCCTGTTTCCAGAACCATTTGAGCGGATCCCATCACGGTTTGAGCCGCAAACTCATAGGCTTGCGCCCGGGGCATGCCTTCCATGACAGCGCCGTCCGCTAAGGCTTCAATAAAAAGATAGACATAGGCAGGTGCCGAGCCAGAGACCCCGACCACCGCATCGATCAAGGATTCTGAGACGGCTTCTGCTTTACCGAAACTAGCAAAAATGGCTAGTACTTCGGCCAATTCTGCTTGTGTGACTTGGTCATTTTGCGTCACCGCAGACATCCCCATGCCGACCAAAGCCGGTGTATTGGGCATCACCCGCACTATTTTGTGATCCGCTCCCAGGATACTTGCCAGTTTTTCGAGGGAAATCCCTGCAGCCACTGAAATTACCACTTTATCCGCTGTGACTTCAGGGACTAGTGCTCTTAAAACAGCCGGTAAAACGTTGGGCTTGACTGCAAAGATGATCCGGTCACAGGCTTTTACTAATGCTTGTGGGGTCTCCGTGCTTTGAATCCCTAAATCTTGCGCCAATTCTTTGGCGACGGCGAGGTTCCGGTCATAAATATACAAATCCTGTTGCTGGTACAACCCTGATTGGGCCAACCCCTTCACCATCGCACGTCCCATATTCCCCGTTCCGATAAAACCAATTTTTGCCATTTTGAACGCTCCTCTTTTGTCGATTCAACATACTTAACCAATTTTTTTCTAGGTCTAGTGTGCAACAAAAATGTGCAAACGTCCACTAACTAGGAAAAAACAACCCAACACTTACCGAGAATTCTTCGTGGTTTCGCTGAAAAAAACGGATCGCCTTACTTTTTGGAGAAGCCTTTCACTAGTAGTGGGACTAAGAATGACTAGCTTACACAGACCCGCGTCACTGGATTTCAGTCAAGCAAGTTTTTCACTTACAAAAAAGGTGATTCTTCAAACAAATCGTAATTGGCTAAAATGCGTTCCACCGCGGCATTGGGTCGTTTGTAGATAAAGTACATTTCCGGTGCCGGTAAGGGGGTATCAAAGTGCAATTCTTTCAAAGAACCATTGGCAATCTCCTTCACTACCGCAGAGCGATATAAAAAAGCCACCCCTAAACCGTTCATCACAAATTCCTTGATCACTTGGTAATTACCGATATGGCTCGTATTTAAATCAGATAAGGACAAGTTGTGAGCTGATAACAAATCCTCCACCAAACGTCCTAAGCCCGAACCGATTTCCCGCGTAATCAATTGATGGTCCCGTAAATCTTCCCACGAGACTTTTTCCTGTCCTACCAAAGGATGCGTCGGAGCAGCGACAGCTACCAAGGGTTCCCGCCGATAGAGACGATGCTGGTACTGTTTATGGTCGAAGTGCCCTTCGACAAACGCACAATCCACCTGATCCAAACTCAGATCCCGCAACAACGTCCGGGTGTTTTCCACCACTAGATTCAGTTGTGTATTGGGAAAGCGTTGCAACAATCCCATCAGAGGCTGCGCAATCAAAAAATTGCCGATGGTAAAGGTACAAGCCAAACTGATAGGTAACGGCCGGTCATCATCGAATATCGAGCTTAACCCTAAGTCCCCTTCTTTTTTCATATGGGCGACTAATTTATACAGGTATTGGCCTGCTTCCGTCAGATAGAGCCGTTTTTGCTTGTATTCCAACAATGTCACGCCCAGCTCTTCTTGTAACTGGGCAATATGTTTGGAAACTGCCGGCTGAGTCAAGTTCAGCCGTCTCGCCGCCTCCGTATAATTCAACGTCTCACAGACGGTCAAAAACGTCAGATAATGGTAATCCAGCACGATGATACACTCCTTGTCTAATGACTCCCTGCAAATCCCAACCCATCATTTGCAGTCGGCGCTTGCCCTATTCTGGCAAGAAATCCGCTTGTTCTAAGATGGCATGCGCCACACTTTCTCCCAGTTCGGTGGCTGAAAAACCGCCAGCCTTCGTGGAAGAAGCGCCTTCAATCGCTTCTCTGGTGCGTTCATTGCCTAATAATCCGGTAAAATGCAATTCTGGATTTGTCCCGGTTGACCACTCCGCATAGCCCGCCAAAGGAACATTACACCCCAGTCCGAAAACCGCTAAAAATGCCCGTTCACAAGTTAACGCCTCACGAACTTTGACATCATCAATAGCCTGCAAAAGTGTCGCTGCTGCTGAATCTTCCAAGCATTCCACCGCAATCGCTCCTTGGCCAATGGCTGGTAGAAACGCCGGCAGTGGCAAAGGAAATTCATGTAACCCTTTTTCTTGAATCGGGAGGCCATAGCGTTTTATTCCCGCTTGCGCCATCACGATGGCATCATACTCGCCACTCACCAATTTTTCTAAACGGGTATCGATATTGCCTCGTAATGAGCGCAACTGCAAATCCGGACGCTGGCTAGCCAATTGAAAACGGCGCCGGCGACTACTTGTGCCCACCACTGCTTGTACTGGTAAATCAGCTAGACTCTGGTAGGGTTCCCGCAAAATCAAACTGTCGGTCACCGTCAAACGTTCGGGAAAGGCACCAATTATCAATCCTCGTGGTTCTACAGAGGGCAAATCTTTGGCACTATGGACCGCCATGTCAAGCGCTCCTGCCAAGAGAGCCTCTTGAATCACTTTGGCAAAAACCCCTTGGCCTCCCATCTGCACCAAATCCGTTTTCCGGTCCAAATCCCCTTTGGTCTCCATCAATACCTTGGTAAAGCGGTATTCTGGAAAAGCGGCGGCTAACTGTGCTATCACCCGGTCGGTCTGAATTTGGGCCAATTTACTTTTCCGAGTGCCAATTTTGAATTCAGTTTTCATGATTTGCCTCCATTACTGACGCTTGCAACTGTTGAAATAACACTTCAGCGGCTGGCCCATGATAGCTGATTTGAGTTTGTGGATCTGCCAAATATTCTGGGAGCAAGCGCTGATGCAGCGGCGTAAACCGTTCATCTTGTGCTGCCCCTACCAAAACCGGGTAAAAATCCGCTCCCTCATCGGTAAAGTCCAACATCTCATCAAAGGATAAAGCCGTTTCTGTCACATACACCTGTCGTTGCCCAAAATTGGGTAATTCTTCAAACCAAGAAGTCGCTGCCGCGTACTGCGCCGTGGGTCCCAAAATGATTAAGGCGGGATTCGTCAGTCCATGATCTGCCACTTTATTGGCAATATCTGATAAGTTTCCCACGACTTTTTCCTGTCGTCCCCAAGTCCCCCAGCGAATCACCGCCACCGGCAAATCGGCTTTGGCTCCTTGTTCTAAAATAATCTGGGTCAAATCGGCTAAACGTTCCATCCCCATATAGATGACCACCGTGCCACCGGCGGCAATCTGGGCGATTGGTTCACTAGCAAATGCCTGTAATTTGGCCGTCGGGGTCACGATCAGACACTTTTCCGCCAAGTGGCGATGGGTTACTGCAAAACCAGCGTAAAGACTGGCACCACTGGCACTCGTCACTCCTGGGTAAACCTCATAAGGGATGTTGGCCTCAGCTAACGCCACCATTTCCTCCCCTACACGACCGAAAAAGCCCGGATCGCCCCCTTTTAAACGTACCACCGTCTGACCGGCTTGGGCCGCGGCAATCATAGCAGCTTCGATGGCCTCTTGTTTCATGGCGTGTTGATCAGGCGCTTTGCCGACAAAGACCAACTCGGCCGTTTTTGGCGCCAAATACAACAACAGTGGATTCAACAGCCGATCATAAAATACGATATCTGCCTGAGCCAAAGCCCGGCGTCCTTTGATGGTCAATAACGCGGGGTCACCGCTACCAGCCCCCACCAGATAAACTTTACTCATAGTCTGCTCCTTTGCCTTTGCTTAGTTTCCACTACAAAGGCCTTTTCTTTCTCTATATTAGCGGTTTTCTCCTTAAAAAGAAACCAACAGGCCAACCACCGCGTTCGTCTCTTGGCACCCACAAAAAAATCACTACAACTTGTTCTGTTTACCAGACATTTCTTCCGGTAACTTCTTTTAAAGATATGGCCTCACTTCAAAAAAAACCACTTCGCCATCCTCTGAATAGCAAAAGTGGTTTTTCAGCCTCACCTAAGGACTGCTTATCAGGCTGGCATCGTGAAATGGTCAACCAGGGTCCAAGGCGGGCCCGCAGTCCATCAGGTTAAGTCAAAATTGCTTCCTCATCTGGGCAAAACAGCAACTCAAAGTGACCGTTTTCTTGCTTAAGGTTGCACGTTCATATGACGATCCAACGATTTCAAATGGATATTGCTCCGGTATTCTTGCTCTGCCCAATAAACATTATCCGCAATCAACGCTTCTGGATTCAATTCGACATCTTTAAGCATGAAGTTCTTGAAGTTATGGTAACCTGCGCGGTCGATCAAGTGACCCCCGTGCAAGTATTCCGCTTTCCCACCAAGAGCCATGTCAGAAAATGCCGGCCAGTTTTTAATAATGGCCAAAACAGCTTCTTCACTCAACCAGTTGGCAAACATTTTGCCCATCCGTGGGTATTGTTTCCCGGAACGGCCACCGATATAAATCTTATAGAAGACTTTTTCTTGACGGCTCCAAGCCCCTGTTGGACAAGCCGTGACACATTCCCCACAGCCGACACAGCAGCACAAATCTTTGGCTACCCGTCCGCGACCATCTGGTTCCAAAACGCCAGTGGCAGCTTTTTGACATTTTTTGATACACGCGCCACAAGAGATACAACGGTCAGCATCATAGACAGGCATCGTCACACCAACAATCCCGATATCTTGGAATTGAGCTTTGACACAGTCATTGGGACAACCTGCTACCCCGATTTTTACATGGTAAGGATTTGGGTAAATCAATTTTTCGACTTTATGAGCCATTTCTTGGGTGTTGACGTTGGCTTTGATACAGTGAATCCCACCAACACAGGCCACCACATTACGAGGGCCGATGTATGGATAGCCATTTTTGGTATCCATTTCAACGCCACACATATTTTCTTCCATTTCAACGATGAATGGTTCGATATATTTGTTGACTTCTGGTACTGATTTTGCCTTGATTCCAGGGATGTCAAAAGTTAGGCGGGTTCCGATGTGGAAATCGCCGTTGCCCCAAGTTTGGCAGACATGTTGCACCATTTCCAACCATTTTGCATCCATATAGTTACCTGCACAGCGCAATTGCAATAAGAATTCACCGGGAATCTTAGACTGGCGGTAACACATTTGACGAAGTTCTTTAATATTGATATCTTCCATTTTGGTTCCCTCTCTAGTCGTTCAGATTTTTGGCAAAGGCATAGTTGAAGACTGGCCCATCGACACACACATAAGTCGAATCGATACGGCAGTGACCACATTTGCCGATACCACAAGACATGTTGCGTTCATAAGACACCCAGATTTTTTCATCAGGAATGCCTGCTTCGCCCAAGCTCATGGTTGCAAATTTCATCATGACAGGCGGTCCCACGACGACACATTCGTAGTTGTCGCCAAAATCAGCAAAAGGTACCCGTTCCACAAATTTGGTAACTAGACCCGTTTCCCAGTCTTGGTATTGATCGCGATCCAAAGTGTAGATTGCATGGAAGTTTGGTGCTTCTTTCCATTTGTCGATGGTCTGGCGGAACAAGATGGATTCCGCATCTTTAAAGCCAAAGATCAAGTAGATATCGCCGTACGCTTCTGGATTGGCGAAGAATTTTTCGACCAAGGTTTTGATTGGTGCAACCCCAGTCCCACCAGCGATGACGAGCATATTTTTCTTAGCAAATTTTGCCACTGGCCACCCATGACCATAGGCTCCCCGCATAAAGATCGTATCCCCTTTGCGGAGGTTAAACAATTCGTTGGTCACTTTACCGACGTTACGGATGGTAAAGTCACACCAACCGTCGCCATAGCCCGAAACAGAAATCGGTGCTTCCCCCACTCGTGGAATCGACAATTGCATAAATTGACCATCTTCAATCGGCAAATGGTTTTCCATGCGGAAGGTCCATTCTGTCGCCGTTTCTTTGATGATATCAATGATTTTATGAGGTGTTGGCAATACCGGATTAGCTTCTTTGGTCATTGTTGCAGTGCCAGCGTGGTTGTGGTTTTGACAGTTATCACACATTAAACGGCACTCCTTCCTTGATGTCTTGGCGAATTTCCGCCAAGGCGTTGTTAATTTTTTCCAATGTTGCTGAGTAGCTGATCAGTTCTGGACAGTCAGCGTCACAACGGCCACAACCCGTACACATCGGGCCTGTATGGAAACGCACATCGTGAGCATAAACTTTGTGTAAAATCTTGAAACGGTAGCGTTCTTTGACAGATTTACGGAAGCAATGGTCACCGGCCATCGTATCGAAGCCTTCGATCATACAAGAAGCACAGCCCCGACGACGTTCGCCGACATTGGCATTTTCGCCGTAGAAAATATCCGTCGTAGTGAAACAAGTACAAGTATTACAAGCAATCGTACATTTGCCACAAGCGATACAACGTTTGTCATATTCATCCCACATCGGGTGAACTTGCAGACGACGGTACTCTTCTTGCGTTTCAATATGAGGGAAATCAACTTTCAAGTCATTTTCTTCCGGGAAGCTGACTTCAAACAAGGTTTCATCATTTTCAGTGAAATATTGTGCAAACAAATCAGAAGTCAATTGAATCTTGGCCCCATCTTCAGCGAAAGCGACGCCTAAATCATGCAAATCAGTGACATTGGTTCCGAGACTGCAGCAGAAACAACCATCAAATTGTTCATCACATTGCATCAATGCAAAGTGGGCTTTTTCCCGCAGGCGTTTATAGAAGTAATCTTCTTCGCCACCGTTTTCCAAGAAGATTTGGTCTTGGATTTTGACAGAATTCAAGTCACAGGCACGGCCAAAGATCAAGATATCCCGTTCATCTTTGACTTTTGCTTCTTTAAATTCGTCTTCTGTAAAATAAAACAAGGTTTGGCTTAAAGGCGTCAAGACTTCTTTCATGGAGAAGATTGAGCGTTGTTTCCATTCGATATCGGAATACTTGGTAACCTCTTTGTAAAGGATCGTGTCATCCAAGGCGTAACGACCGCCGTTGTGCAGCCGTGTCGGTGCATAGATGGCATAACGTTCTGACAGTTTCGCGAATAATTGATCCATTTCAGCGACTGTCAGTGCATAACTCTTAGTCATGGTAGTGGCTCCTTTTTTATTAATGTGATAAGTTGAACTTATTCGGTCGATCTGACCAGCTTCTACAACCCTGATAATAAGGGAATCCCCTATAAATAAGAAATAATCATTCGTTATCCAACTATAACGCTAAGGAATACTTCACAAATCCTGTGCCTATCGCTGTTCCATGAAGCGAGTTAAAGCAAATAACACAAGCCTTTCCCAACACTTTTGGAAAAGACTTGTGTTATAAATGTGTTTTTTATCACAAACTAAACGAAAAAGATTCTCATTTGCGTAAGGGAGACTGATGAAAAGAGCTAAAGCAATTCTTAAATATCTCCGTTTATTATTAAAAAAATGCGCGTCAAAATAACGGAAAACCGCAAAGAAACAGGCGAATCTAGTAGTCCCTCGCGTCAGTCCACGCTTCTTGCCAGAGACCTAGCGCAACACAGGCTGCCCAAATCCCGTGGTTTCCCACCGTTTCCGTCACATGCCCCGCCTTGGCTTTCAGCGCCTCATACGCATTGCCCATCGCTACCGGCAAGCCCACCACTTCAAACATCGCCAAGTCATTTTCTTCATCACCAAAAGCGAGGGCCTCAGCTGATGAAATGCCGACCTTTTGCAAAATCTCTTGAATCCCGGTGGCTTTCGAAACCTGCGCCAGATGAATATCCACGACTGCCGGAGCGACTTTTTCCGCCTTCACTTCCACTGGCAAGGGGTCCAAGCTTTTCCCATCCACACCACGACAACTGACTTGTAAAATCAAATCAGCCTGTTGTCCCAACTCCGTCACCGGTAAAAGGGGCTGTTCCCCTTTTTCATCAGCAAAAAGTCGCAAATCTGAGACATAGAGGGCTGCCGCTGACTCCAGCATGTACGGACGTTGAGTGGCGCTCACTCGTTTTCTCACCGCAGCCAAAGTAGCCGGCCCCAAAGGATGCGTGACAAGCAGTTGGCCTTGGTACACCACATGTGCCCCATTTGAGGAGATAATACTTGTCACTCCCAACTGCGCAGCCAAGGGGGCAATCACCTGATGACTCCGCCCGGTAGCAATCACTGGTTCGATTCCCAACTCCTGTAGCTTCACCAAAGCCGCTTTAGCAGAAGCGGGAATCCGTCGATAAATCCCCATGTCAGCAGGCAATTCATTGTCCGCCAAAGTCCCATCAATATCAAAAAAAGCGATTTTATACATGTTAACTAGACCATCCCTCCACTATTTTTTTCAGGTATGTAACCGTTAAAAGTCTCCTCACAGCAGTCAAAATAAGGAAAATCAATCTACTGTCAATTCAATTCTACGGAGCTAAATCCCCCTTTTTTGTAACAGCAAAATGATGTCATGATCCCCCTCTTAATTCCCGATACATCAGCCTTTCTGAAGCTGAATTTTTTATAAAAAAGGACTCCTCCCAAAGGAATGAGTCCCTCTTTCAAAGAGCCTTTCTTCGCCAACAGCTCCCTTGCCCAATGACTAGCGCCTACCATGATGTTGACGCGTTGGAGAATGGTGGGGAGATTGAGGGTGAATCCGTTGCTGCCGTCTAGTCTGAGACCCAACAGCAGGATCTGCCGATTGGCTTCCTTCAGCTGGCTCGGCAGGTGTCTGAGGCGAAGGTTTTACTTGCCCCGGCTTTGTTTGATTGTCATGCTGTCTTCGCTGCTGTTGTTGCCCCCCTAGTATACCTTGATTAGCATGCTTGCGGGGAGGTTGCTGTTCTTCGTAGATACAGGTAAGGGTTTGCCGTCTTGCGGAAAATTGACCAGTCGGGGACCCTTCAGTTGCCACCAAACAAAAATTCCGGAATCCATCTCCTTTGATTTGATACGCCGTGCCAAGTTTCCCCGTCAAAAGGCAGTCTGGAAGCAGTTGTTGCCCCTCCCGATCAAGGTGACGAACCAGTACCTGCCCCTGTTTTTGTGACTGCAGCTGCGCCGTGGTTGCCCAAAGCTGCTCTTTAAATACTTTGTTAGTCCCCTCTTTTGCCTCCGTTACTTGAGTGACATCGAGACGACAAAACCTAAGTACCTCCTGTTCCTCCGCCTTAAAAAAGCGGGAATGGTCCAACGTCTCGGCGTTACTAAAAAGGCCACCAACCATCAATGACAAAAAGACGAGAACTCCTCCCAAGACCAAGTTGACCCAACTCAAACGCCGTCCCCCACGCATTTGCCCCCTTGCGACTTTCCAAGACCCGTAATCTGTTTTCATGGTTTTCTCCTTTGATTTATGACGCCCTCAGCCGCTACACATACCCTTGCAACAGTCACTTTACACCTGACTTTCCCTATAAAATGACACGCTACAGCATAAAGAAAACGCTTCCTTCAACTTAAGTATATCGGCTTACTCACCTCTTTGCAATCTGCCACAGCTTAAGATACTCTAAAGAATCCCGAAGAAGCTGAGAGGGATCACTTACCAGATACTAGCTAGATGCACCACCGCAACAAGAAGCATCCACACGTTTATTTACGATCACACAGAAGATGCTTTTTATAAAGGACAAATCTTGCCAGAGGCTGTGCAATGCATAACTCGACAAAAAATGAAATACTGAAATTTCTTGGCCATAAAAAGAACTGCTCAATCGGCATAAGTGAGAATTGTCTCATACCAATCCAAGTAGCAACAACCGTTAAAATAATTGACATCATCACCACAATAATCAAACAATTGACAATCATTTGGGCAGCAAAACGGTCCCCTTTGCCAATGACTTTGGCTGTCAGTTTTGAAGCGGGCTCGTGGGTAAGCAAAACTAGCAAGATGACCACAAGCCAGATAAAAGGCAGCACTTCAAGGGTCTGTCGCCAAGTCGCTAAACGAACCCCCATTTCAAAACAAGTGATTAGTGGGGCTATGATATTCACCAATAACACCGAAACAATCGCCACAAAAAAAGCGCAAAGACACTTTTTATCGTGTACTCTGCGCTGAACCATTATCCGCAGTACTCGCCATCCCATACGCTTGAAATGTCAAACAGCTCAAATGTATTTCATATAAGAATGGGCGAGACTAGGAAAGATATAGATTAGCTCTTCTTGATCAGGGGCTTTGATTTTTTGATTCATCACGTCCAATAAGCCATTCACCGTTTCTACAGCATCTGGGCCAAGATTGGTTACCCCTACTAAATAGCCTTCCTGATCATGAACAAAAGTAATCAGGTTCAGTGGCTCATTGCCCACTTGATGAAACCAGTCTTTCGCAGCATAGTCCACAGACGTCACGGTGTAACGATCAGGATGGGCTGCGGCAACCATCGGGCTCACACCAGCTGTGGCAATTCGTGGAGAGGTAAAAACAGTTTGAGCGATGATCGGATATTGAATGGGCTCTGTCGTTTTTCCAGTGAAAAGTCTTGCCAGGTATTGCGATTCATAGGCTGCTACTGGCGTAATTTTGGGAACCGTTTTCACTAACACATCCCCTGTCCCATAGATATGAGGTAAATTAGTTTGCAAATAGCCATTGACAGGAATTCCCTCCGCCGTAGTAGCCAAGCCAATTTTTTCGAAGTTCATCCCTTCCAAACGAGGCAAACGGCCAGTAGCATCTACCACATAATCGGTTAAATGACGATAGCCATTGGCACCCCTTAATTCAATGCCTTGACTGGTTTCTTGAGCTTCCTGAAGGGTTTCATTGAAATGAAATTTCACGCCTCGTTGTGTTAAATCTTTGACGACTTCCTCCACATAAGGCGGATAGAAATCCCGTAAAGCCTGTTGTCCCCGCAAAATAACCGTCACATCCGCCCCAAAAGCATTCGCAATTGTGGCAAATTCCATGGCGATATAGCCACCACCAATCAAGGTTACCCGTGCAGGCATCTGCGGCATCGCAAGAAAATCGGTACTATCATGAAATAGTTCATTGCCAGGTATCGTCAGTCGATGGGGTAGCCGCCCAGTAACCAAGACGATTTTTTCAGCAGTGTAGCTTTGTCCGTCAACCACGAGGGTATGTTCATCCTGAAATACCCCATGACCAATTATCGTTTTGACACCCGCTGCGATTAATTTTTGTTGATTCGCCGCCGCCAACTGATCAATCACGGCATGTTTATGAGACATATTATCTTCCCAATTCAACTGGGGCACCCCGGTGATGCCTTGCCCTTGCATTGCTTCGATTTGTCTAAGCAAAGCGACAGGACGATCTAGTGTAATTTTGGCATTGCAGCCACGATTTGTACACACGCCACCAAACAAGCCTTCTTCAATAACCCCGACCCGCAGTCCGGCTTTTGCCATCGGGATGGCACCATTCCAAGCCCCTTGACCACTTCCTAAAAATAAGACATCAAAATCCATCCGAATCCCCTCCCTTTTCTTTACCATACCATTTGTTTCAAAAAAAGAAAAAGAAGGTGGTCCACCTCCAGCACCTTCCTTCAATACGAATAAATCAAAGGCAAAAATACTCAAACGATTCTCTCAAGAAAAAAAAAGACCGGCACCTGGTGAAACCAGGAATACCGATCTTCAACACTTGTTAAAGTGATTATTTCAAAGTTACAGAAGCGCCTACTTCTTCCAAAGATGCTTTCAATGCTTCAGCTTCTTCTTTAGAGATGCCTTCTTTAACTGGTGCAGGAGCGCCATCAACTACTGCTTTAGCTTCTTTCAAGCCCAAGCCAGTTGCTTCACGAACTGCTTTGATAACTTTAACTTTTTGGTCGCCAGCTGCAGTCAATTCAACTGTGAATTCAGTTTGTTCTTCTTCAGCAGCAGCAGGGCCAGCAGCCATTGCTACAGGAGCTGCAGCAGATACGCCAAATTCTTCTTCGATAGCTTTAACTAAGTCGTTCAATTCAAGGATTGTCGCGCCTTTAAGCTCTTCGACAATGTTTTCAATGTTCAATGCCATGATTGATTTCCTCCATTTTAGGTAAGTTTTATTGGTTATTACTCATGCTACGCTGCGATTAAGCTGCGTCGCCGTCTTTTGATTCGATAACAGCGTTGACTGCGTATGCAACATTGCGGACTGGCGCTTGCAATACAGACAGCAACATAGAAAGGAGACCTTCGCGGTTTGGAAGTTTTGCCAATGCGATCATTTCGTCGACTGATGAAACTTTACCTTCGATGATACCACCTTTAATTTCCAAAGCTTTCGCATCTTTTGTGAATTCGTCGATGATTTTCGCAGGGGCTACGACATCTTCGTTACTGAAAGCAACGGCAGTCGGACCTGTGAATACTTCGTCTAATCCGTCAAGACCTACTTGTTTGGCAGCGCGAGAAAGGATAGAGTTTTTGATAACTTTCATTTCCACACCGTTGTCACGCAATTGTTTACGTAAACGAGTCACTTCATCTACAGTCAACCCACGATAGTCAACTACGACTACAGATGCGGCTGCTTGAAATTTTTCAGCGACTTCGTCAACTAATTGCGCTTTTTTAGCGATAGCTGCTTCACTCATTTGTATTTCACCTCCAAGATTTGATGGGTTAGGGCAAAAAAATAACCCCATGCCACCGTAGACATAGAGGGACCATTGACTGTTCTCAACGTTGTCCTCGGTAGGAAATTAAGACTTGCGTCACCTACTGTCTTCGGTACAGTTAAACTTTAACCTTGACTACCTTATCATAGAAAAGGCAGTCAAGTCAAGTTTAGCTTTTAAATTTATTTGGACATTACACTTTTTTCAATTAGAAAGAAGCGCTATCTACGTGGATACCAGGTCCAAATGTTGTTGTGATGGAGATGTTTTGCATGTAAATCCCTTTAGCTGCAGAAGGTTTTGCCTTCACTAAAGTGTCATGGATGGTTTTAAAGTTTTCAACTAATTTTTCATTGTCGAAAGAAACTTTACCAATCGGCACATGGATGTTACCAGCTTTGTCAACGCGGTAAGTTACTTTACCAGCTTTTACTTCGTTAACAGCTTTGGTTACGTCCATTGTTACGGTACCAGTTTTAGGGTTTGGCATCAAGCCTTTAGGACCCAAGACCCGACCTAATTTACCGACTTCGGCCATCATGTCAGGAGTTGCTACGACGACATCAAAGTCGAACCAGCCACCTTGGATTTTTTGAACCATATCGCCTTCGCCTACGAAATCAGCGCCAGCAGCTTCTGCTTCTTTTGCTTTTTCGCCTTTAGCAAAAACCAAAACTTTTTGAGTTTTACCAGTTCCGTTTGGCAGTACAACTGCACCACGGATTTGTTGGTCAGCTTTTTTAGGGTCAACGTTCAAGCGGTAAGCCACTTCAACCGTTGCGTCGAATTTTGCGATGTTTGTATCTTTAGCCAATGCAACAGCTTCTTCTACAGAGTAAGCTTTGCTATTGTCAACTTTTTTCAATGCATCTTGCATTTTTTTGCTCTTTTTAGCCATTTTGTTTCCTCCTTGATGTGGTTATAACGGTAGGACCTCCCACGTCTTTCCATATCTTTCAATACAGAACCAACTGAGAAGCTACGTAATCGGGGTGACGAGCTTAGTCGACAGTAATCCCCATGCTTCGTGCAGTTCCTTCAACCATGCGCATAGCTGCTTCAACGTCAGCTGCGTTTAGGTCTTCCATTTTCAACTCAGCGATTTCTTTAACTTGATCGCGAGTAACTGATGCAACTTTAGTTTTGTTTGGTTCGCCTGAGCCTTTTTCAATCTTAGCCGCTTTTTTCAACAAGACTGCTGCTGGCGGTGTTTTGGTAACGAAGGTGAATGAACGGTCTTCGTATACAGAGATCACTACAGGGATGATCAAACCTGCTTGATCAGCGGTGCGGGCGTTAAATTCTTTGGTGAAGCCCATGATGTTAACCCCTGCTTGACCCAATGCAGGACCTACTGGGGGAGCTGGTGTTGCTTTCCCTGCAGGAATTTGCAGTTTAACGAGTTTTTCTACTTTTTTTGCCACGAGACATACCTCCTTGAGTCCGTGATGTGGTTAATTGGGGATCAAGATTTCCCCTCCCACGTATGAAACCTTGGTGCTTATGCGTGTGCGCCATGGCAACACAAAAAATAGTGTTGACACACACCAAAATATTATAGCATCCTCGAGGAAAATTGCAAGTAGTATTTACTTTTCCTATTTGGCACAATAAAAAGCTGGTCGGCCCCTCTCTCGGTATACCCGACCAGCTTTTATCAATCTTTTCTATCAATAGCTAACAATAGCTAATTTTTCCGCTAAACGAAACTACGCCATCGCTATCAATACAACAGCGGTAAAATCTCTGCCGCCGCTTCTTCATCTAAAATGACTGTCAGATTGGGATGGAGTTGCATCACCGATGATGGGACTGTTTCTGTGACCGGGCCAAAGAAGGCTTGCTTGATGATTGCGGCTTTTTTGGCACCATTAGCAAATAAGACGAGTTGACGGGCTTGCATCACGCTACGAGGCCCCATCGTCACGTAGAAGTCTGGCACTTTTGTCTTGTCGCCCCCCACTTCTTCCGTCAATAAGTTTTGCATCTCTTCATCCACGTCTACGCGACTAGTCCCGTCACCAAAATGAGTCGTCCCAGGCAAATTCCCACAAAAATGCCCATCTGCACCGATTCCCATCAAAATCAAGTCCAAACCGCCAGCTTCCGCCAAGCGCTGATCTTGTTCTTGCCAGTTTGTTTCATTTAATTCGTGAATATTTTCCTTTAGTACAGCAGCTGGCTCAAAGAAGAGGTCGGTCAAATGTTGCATCGTAACCCCTAGCTTCGACCCACGAATTGGAATTTCATCAAAATTATAAAAATGAACATTGCTTAAGTAGTCCCGTCCTTTAACCTCTGGGATCAAGATGTCATACATTCCTTTAGGCGTGGCCCCTGCAGTAATCGCCAGATTGACGCGACCTTGGCTATACATCTTCCCCAACAACAGATTGGCTGCCACCCGACTCATGCTTTGGTAATCTTTTTCGATAATCAATTTCATCGCTAATGCCCCCGTGTCTTATTTTTTTGCAACAAGATAAAACGTTTACATTCATTGTATAACACTCTTACGAAAGTCGCCAAGTCAAACAAGCGTCATTTATTGGCTATAAGCTTTTTTAGATAACTATTTTATTTTAAAAAATCACGGTGATTCGCTAATTTTTTCTTTAAAAAGGGACATTTTAAAAAGCAAATCCTGTCATCTGGACCAACTTGTGTTACACTACCTCTGAAATAGTCAGCACCAGCTTTATTAACTACTATAATTACAGCATTTATCACAATCATTCTAACCAACGAGGTGTATCTGCCATGGATCAATTAAAATATAAAAGTGTATTCGACATCATCGGCCCCATCATGGTGGGCCCGTCCAGTTCTCATACGGCTGGCGCTGCTCGCATTGGCAAAGTCGTTCGCAGTATTTTCGGGGAACAGCCAGATTCTGTCGACATCTATCTCTATGAATCCTTCGCCAAAACCTATCGTGGACACGGTACCGACGTAGCTTTGGTCGGTGGTCTTTTGGGAATGGCTCCTGATGACCCCCGGCTAGCAGATTCCCTCAAAATCGCTTACGAATCCCAGATGGAAGTCTTGTTTGTGCCTCGCAATGAAAAAGCCGAACATCCTAATTCAGTGAAAATGCTTCTAACTAAAGGTGATCGCAAAATGACCGTGACCGGCATTTCCATCGGCGGAGGCAATATCCAAATCAGTGAATTAAACGGCTTTAAGATTTCCCTAACCATGGGCACCCCTACCTTCATCACCGTCCATCAAGATGTCCCAGGCATGATTGCCAAAGTCACTCAGCTTTTTTCCGAAGCGGCGGTGAACATCGGCACCATGACCGTCACCCGAGAATCCAAAGGGGAAAAAGCCATCATGATCATCGAAGTGGACGAACCTCGTCCAGATATCAAAGAAAAACTTAAACAACTAGATCATATTTACAATGTTACTTATTTCGACTAAACCCACGAAAAAGGAAGGAATCTCATGTTTTTTTCTATTGCTGAACTTGTAACCCAAGCCAATCACTATCCTAACGTAGCAGAATTAATGATCGCCACTGAAATGGAAATGACCGGTCGGAGCCGTCAACAGATTTTGGGTCTGATGGATAAAAACTTAACCGTCATGGAAAACTCGATTGCAGAGGGTGTCGCTGGTGTCCGCTCCGTGACTGGCCTAACTGGTGGAGATGCCCCCCGCCTCAACGCTTATATTGAAGGCGGCGAATTTTATAGCGGGAAGACCCTGCTTCAGGCTGTCCGCAATGCCATTGCCGTCAACGAAGTCAATGCTAAAATGGGCTTGATTTGTGCCACCCCTACTGCCGGAAGTGCCGGTGTGGTTGCTGGCGTTCTAGTAGCTGTCCGAGAAAAGCTAGGACTGACTCGTCAACAACAATTGGAATTTCTATTTACAGCGGGCGCCTTTGGATTGGTAATTGCCAACAATGCCTCAATCTCTGGTGCTGAAGGAGGTTGCCAAGCCGAAGTTGGCTCAGCGGCAGCTATGGCAGCGGCGGCTTTGGTTACTGCGAAAAACGGAACCCCACACCAAGCCGCCCACGCCTGTGCCATCACTATCAAAAATATGATGGGCTTGATTTGTGATCCCGTCGCCGGTCTAGTGGAAGTCCCTTGTGTCAAACGCAACGCTCTAGGTTCTTCCCAAGCGATGGTTTCTGCTGATATGGCGTTGGCAGGGATTGAGAGCGTCATCCCTCCTGATGAAGTCATCGCTGCCATGTATCAAGTCGGACGCCAAATGCCGACAATCTTTAAAGAGACCGCTGAAGGTGGCTTGGCTGTGACCCCAACTGCACAACGATTGCAAAAAGAAATATTGGAAAAGCAAAAGTAATTTCATATAAAAAAATGCAAAGGTCCCTCTGATAGAACTTGGAGCAAGACCTTTGCATTTTTTAGTTTGATTCTTAGAGCACTGACGTAGAAGGTACTGAGGAGTCAGCAGCTTTCTTCGCCAAAGCAAAGCAGCCGGTTAAGCCAGCATTGTCACCTAAAGCCGGCGTTTTCAAATACTCATCGATGGCTGGAATCGCTACGTATCCTTGGAGTTTTTTCAAAAAGGCAGCCTTCACTAATGGTAAAAGCTGGGGTTGTTTCATCACGCCGCCCCCAAGGATAATTTGCTCAGGAGCATACATCAATGTCGTGTTATAGACACATTGAGCTAAATAATCTGCTTCGATTTTCCAAAATGGCTCTTCTGGTGCCAAAGTCTGTGCTTTCACTCCCAATCGTTTTTCAATGGCTGGCCCGGCCGCAAGACCTTCAAGGCAGTTGTGATGGAAGGGACAGTTGCCGGCAAAATCATCATCCGGGTGGGGTTGCATCAACATATGGCCCATTTCCGGATGGCTGAAACCTGACAAAAATTCCCCTTGTACGACTGCGCCACCGCCAACACCAGTCCCAATTGTGTAATAAATGACACTCTCCAAACCTTGACCATGACCAGCAACATATTCGCCATAGCACGCAGCGTTGACATCCGTCGTCCAAGCGATTGGTAAGTCATAAGCTGCCTTCAAGGTCCCGACAAAATCATATTGTTGCCAAGGCAATTTAGGTGTAGAGGTAATATAGCCATAGGTTGCGGAATTCTCCTTGATATCAATCGGGCCAAACGAACCGACACCAATCCCTTGCAATTGTCCTTGATATTGATCGAAAAACGTCAAGACTTGTGCCATGGTTTCTGCCGGCGTAGTCGTTGGAAAACTCACTCTTTCAATGATTTGCAGCTGTTCATCGCTGACGCCACAAACAAATTTTGTGCCTCCTGCTTCAATTCCACCAAATAACATTTTCATCACGCTTCCTTTACTCTTCTCACAAAAGAGCACTCCCAATACTTATCGGAAATGCTCTTTTACGTTGTTTTTCTTTTAACTCAGGTTAATTCTTTGGTCGTACCCCCTGCCCCAAAACTCACTGGTAAAACAGTTCGCTTTTCAACAGTTTCTCCATTTATCACTGCTAAAAGCTTAGATACCGCCGCTTCGGCCATCATTTTGGTAGGCTGAACGATGGTGGAGACGAGATAACCATCTCCTTCAGTCATTTTTTGACCGTCAAACCCAATCACTTGAACATCCTCAGGAACGCTTTTTCCCATTTGTTCAAGGACCGCAACCACTGACAGCGCCATTGGATCATTAATGGTAAAAATCCCCTCAATATCTGGCTCTTTTTCCAAGAAAGCTGCCACTTTTTCCGGAACATGCTCCAACGGCTCCAGCATATCCAAAGATTCATAAGCAATCCCTAGTTTGCGACATTCAATTTCAAAATATTTTCGGCGACTTTTGGTCTCATTGGGCGTTTCTTGGTATCCGCCAATATATGCTACTTTGCGGCAGCCCCGCTTAGCCAGTTCGTTAGCAGCTAAGCGTCCCCCCGCTGCATTGTCAGCCGTCACATAGATTACGTCTTCCGTAAAGTAGCGGTCAATGCTGACAAAAGGAAGATTGCTAGAAATATATTCATCAATATCCGAATAGGTGATGCCAATGATGCCATCGACCTTGTTTTGCGTCACCATCTGGATATATTCTTGTTCTTTGGCACTATCCCCACTGGAATTACACAAATACAACTTGTAATGCCGCTGAGCCAATGCCGTCTCCACGTGATAAGCAAACTCACCAAAGAAAGGATGCCACACAGTAGGTAAAATCAAGGCGATGGTCTGGGTATGTTTCATCTTCAAGCCACGGGCATAAAAATCCGGTTGATAATTCAACTGGCGCATCGCTTCTTCTACCTTGGCGCGGGTAGCAGGCTTCACGGCGCCGTTATTCAATACCCGGGACACCGTTCCCACACCAACTCCTGCCAATTTGGCGACTTCTTTCATCGTTGCTTTCATCCTGTCTCCTCACCTTTCTCGTTTCTTTAGTATATTGAAAAAATCAGCAAAATACTATGCTTTTTCCAAAATACCAAGACCTCGTTGATAAAAGCAAGAGATTTTAAAATGAAGGCCGTTGCTGCTTTGAGAAAGAAACTGGTAGCTCATCCTGTGGGATTTGCCCCGAAGTCAAGTCCTAGTTATCTTACGCTTCTTTAATCGTTGCCGTTTCCAAAGCCAAAATCCGCATATCTCCCACCCCGCTGAAGACGAGATCACGCCCTTTGACCACTTCATAAAAGGTCCCAGTCATCACTTCCAAACCATTGATAAAGATTTCCAGTGATGAGGTATCGCGGAAGATTTCCAAGACTAGCTGCCCATCGATTAATGGCACTTTAACTTTACGAGAATTCACCGGTACTTTTTCTGACCCAATCAATGGGCGACCAAAATTTTCTCGATTCATTTCAAAGGTTTCACTAAAGACATCATAGGTCAGTTGCAAAGCTTCTTTAGCGGAGGACATCAAGCCAATCTGAAAGACTTCCCCGTGGCTTAAATCTGCTACCAAATGCAAGTAGGTTTGATCACTCAAGGCATTGCGAAAGACTACCGGCGTTTCTCCCACCTGAATGTTTTCCGTGCCTTGTTGATAAATCAATTGGCTGTACACCGTAGACACAGGCTTTTGCACTAGGCGGTCTTTCTTGACCCGGAGCTCCCGGGGCAACGTCATAGACCCCGCCCATTGATGCCCCAAATCATGGGTTGGTAGCGTGCGGTCCCACATCTGCATCCAAGCGACCATGATACGCCGGCCTTGTGGATCTTCCGTAGTCTGGGGAGCATAAAAGTCCATTCCAAAATCAATCTCATGGAAATTTGCCACCTGCATCTTGCCTGTCTCCCAATCGACTTCACCAATCCAAGCCACAGTAGAGCTGATATTATGATACTCCAAGCCTTGTTGTTGAATTTGAATTGGGGACATAATTAAGACATCTCGGCCATCCAATGAAAAGAGATCGGGGCACTCCCACATAATCCCTTGTTCCGCCGTTCCTTCCAATAAAACAGAGAAGAACCGCCACTGGAACAAGTCTTCAGATTCAAACATCACGATGCGGCCCCGACTATCCGCGGTTTTTGTGGCCACGACCATATAGTAGCGCTCCTCATGGCGGATAACTTTCGGGTCCCGAAAATCTTGAATGGCTCCATAGTCGCCAAGTTCTGCCTCAGCTACGATCGGATTGGCCGCAAACTTCGTGAAATGGATGCCATCGGAAGACACCGCCAAACATTGATGTTGATGCACCACGCCGCAAACTTCCTGACAACCGGTGTAAAACAAGAACAACTTTCCTTCTTTTTCGATGGCACTACCTGAAAAGCACCCCCCTCTGTCATAAACTTGGTCAGGTGCCAACGCCACTGGCAACTCTTCCCAATGAACCAAATCCCGGCTGCGGGCATGCCCCCAATGCATGGGCCCCCACTTGCTATCGTAAGGATAATACTGATAAAAAAGGTGATAGTACCCTTGAAAATAGACAAAACCATTTGGATCATTAATCCAGCCGACTGGTGCCATCAAATGGTATCCTTGCCGATATTCCGGATTGACTTTGCCTTGCATCATTTCGATATAGCGATCGGCTTTATCCAAAATCGCAGTTTCTTCAACTAACACTTATTGCGCTCCTTCCACAAAGCTATCATAGCCTGCTTGTTTGATTTCTAGCCATTCTGGTAGGCCTACTCGGTTTAATTCAGCCAAATACGCGTCCCACTCTGCCTCGATTTGGCCATTGGTAATCCATTCTGCTCGCTTGCGGTAAATAAAGTCCCACATATCCGTTTCAATTTTCGCCAGCCGGTCCGTATCTTCTTTTGACAAAAAAACTTTTGGATAGATAGTGTCGTCTGTGATATATGGCAAGTAAGTTTCGTGCATCAAATCCAAACGCCATTTGGCATCATCTGGCATGGTGGTGACGGTGTCGTAGTAGGAATCCAAGACCGCCAAAGGACCGGCCGCTTCAGTTTTTTGCCGTAGTTCTCCTGGTGCCGTTCCCTCTAATGGTAAGTGCTTGAGCATGCCATCTTGCAACTCAAAGATATTGGCTTGTTCAGTATCTCCATATGTGCCCCAGTTATTTTGGACCGATTGCAACGGTTCATACATTTTGTCCACCCATTTGGCGGTCAATTCCAAGTTTTTATTGGCGCTGGTGATGACAAAGCGATCACGGGAGAAGCCCATGCCGTTAGTCCGCGTCACATGTTTGGTACCCGTTGGTCCGGCCAAAACTGGCAAAACATCGTAGCTATCATCCGCACCCGTGATATTGGCTTTGTCCCAAGTGAAATAGACGCCGTATTTGTGTTCTTTCCCTTTGGCAACATAGGTGTTCCAATCTTGTTCAAAAGCTTCGTTGTCGATTAGCCCTTTTTCATACATGGTATTGAAGTATTTCACTGCATCTTTGTAACCCTCTTTGTCGGCGGTAAACTGTACTTTACCGTCATTGTCCACGATGAGGTGATCGTCATTGTCTCCTAGCCCGAAAGCCCCCATCAGAAATTTCAAATCTTCATTTCCGCCATTGTTGATAAAGCTAAAAGGAATTTCATCGGCTTCCCCATTGCCATTGGGATCTTGGGTTTTGAAGGCTTCTAAAACCGTCAGCAGTTCATCAGTAGTTTGCGGCATCTCCAACCCCAACTTAGCCAGCCATTCTGTATTAATCCACGCCATATCATTGACGGTGTGAATTGATTCCTTGTCTGCTCCTAATTCTTCAATCCAAGGAAAAGAATAAATGTGACCATCTGGAGCAGTGGACAACTGTCGGTATTCAGGATTTTCCTCAAAGATTTTTTGCAAGTTTGGCATATATTGATCGATTAAATCTTCTACTGGAACAATGACACCACTTTCTGCCCAATTTAGTAAGTCATAGTCTCCAGCAGCGGCATTGAAAATAGCATCAGGTAAATCCCCACTGGCAATATCCAAATTGCGTTTTTCAGCAAAATCAGCATTGTAGTTGGTCCAATCAATGTGGAGATTGGTCTCTTCTTCCAACCGTTGAAAAATCAATTTATCATTGGGATCTTTTGGGGCCAAAGCCGCACTTTGGGAGATCATCTTTAAACTCGTTTTTTCTGCCAAGGGAAAGCTGACATTTTTTAATTCGTAATCGGGACTAGACTTGGCATTTTCTTTTTTCGAGCCACCACAAGCTCCTAAAACCAAAGTGCAAGCCAAAATTACTGGGACAAACCATTTCGTTGTTTTCATTCCTTTTGCTCCTATCTTCATTTAATGTGTTCTGACAATATTTGCTACAAACGGTGAGTTTAGCCTTTGACCGAGCCCACCAAAACCCCTTTATCAAAATATTTTTGGAAGAAGGGATACATCACAATCAAAGGCAAACTACTAATGACGATGGTGGCATACTTGATTAATTCAGCAATCTGCTTCATTTCAGCCATCGCGGTATTGGCCCCCACCATGTCTTGGGAAGGTTGATTTTGAATCAGGATATTTCGTAAGACTAACTGCAGTGGTTGCAAATCGGGATCCTTGATATAAATCATGGCATCAAAGTAGGAATTCCATTGACCGACAAAAGCATACAAGAATAAGACGAACATAATCGGTTTTGCTAGTGGCAACATCACTTTGAAAAGAATTTGCAAATCATTGGCGCCGTCAATCGTCGCTGCTTCAGACAGCTCTTTTGGTAAAGCGCTAAAATAGGTCCGAGCCAAGATGATATTCCAAACATTGATCGCGCCTGGGACGATCAAGGCCCACACCGTATCTAACATCCCTAGATTTTTCACCAATAAATAAGTCGGAATCAAGCCGCCACCGACAAACATCGTAATGACGAAAAAGGTCATGATGATTCCTTTCCCAGCAAGATCAGGTTTTGACAAAGGGTATGCCGTCAACATGGTGATAAAGACGGTCAATAAGCTAAAACTAAAAGAGTAAAATAGGGAATTTAAAAAGCCACGGATGATGGAATCATCTGCGAAAACCCGCTGATAGCCCTGGACCGTCCAATCTTTGGGATTAAAGCTCAGCCCTTTATTGATCAGAGTGGCTGGATCCATAAAGGAAGCGATCACCACATAGACTAAAGGAATGATGGTAATCAATACTAGAAAAGCCACGATGATGCGATTGACCCACAAAATACGTTGATCAAATTTAGAAAAAGCATTGGCGTTCATATTGTGTTCCTCCTTTTTATAATCCTTCGCCCTCATTTAGACGTTTGGTAATATTGTTCACCAGCAACAACAAAATCACGTTGATAATCATATTGAACAGGCCCACCGCTGCCGAATAGGCATAATCCCCAGATTGCAAACCAACTTTATAAACATAAGTTGAGATAATTTCAGAAGTTGGGATATTCATCGACGTTTGCATCAAATAAGCTTTTTCATAGCCGACATTCATGATATTACCAGCGGAAAGGATAAAGTTGATGACCATCACTGGCTTTAAGGCAGGCAAATCAATATGCCAAATCTTTTGCAAAATGTTGGCTCCATCAATGTTGGCCGCTTCATACAAATCCGTACTAACTCCAGCCAAAGTTGCGGTATAAAGAATCGATGCCCACCCCATGCCTTGCCAGATCCCCGACAAAATATAGATGGTTCGAAAATAAGCAGGATTGGACATAAACATGATGGGTTGACCAGTGAACTTGGCTACCAAACCATTGATTGGCCCGTTGGCAGATAAGAACAGAAACAACATCCCGACAATAATTACGACAGAGATAAAATTCGGTGCATATAGAATCAATTGCAGCTTTTGCTTGATTTTTTTATTGAGAATCTGATTGAGACCCAGCGCCAATAAAATCGGCGGGAAGAAACCAAGCAGTAAACCATAGACACTGATTTTCAACGTATTGCCTAAAAGCATCCCAAAATTTGGTGAGCCGATAAACTCTTTGAAATGGGCTAACCCCACCCACGGACTTTCCATAATTCCCAACATCGGGTTGTAATCCTTAAAAGCAATAATCGCACCGTACATCGGCACGTATTTGAAAATCACCGTCAAGACAACACCTGGTAACAATAAGGCGTACATCCACTTATCTCGGCGTAGGCGTTTCTGCAAATTACTCCATTTTGAAGTTTTCCCCATCGGCTTCACCTTCATCTTTCTTCCTGGTTCAAGGGTCGCTTTCTCCAACTTAATTCCCTCCCACTATTATTTTAGAAACGTTTCCACTTTGTTCCAAAAAAAGGGATGCCTGGCATCTTATACGGACTGGAAACGTTTCCGATTTCACGAGTAAAGAATAGCACGAATGACTGAATCGGTCAATAACTTTCGGAAAATTTTTTTTACCTTAAAACACTACCATCACTCCAACTGTTTTTCCATCATCAAGAATCTCAATCAGAAAGCGACGTCTCGAAATAGAGGCTGTTTTAAAAAAAGAAAAATTTAATCCGCTTTTAGGTGCTAAAAAAGGCTCGCAGAAATTTTTCTACGAGCTCAAAAGCTATTTGTCTATTAATCAGGCACCCTCTTTTAAATCTCGGTTACGATAGCCAATTGCCCCCATGATGATCATCACCAGGCTGACTGCCAGGGTTAGCGCAAAGGGCACCCAATCAAAGTCTTCCATCGGCATCCGAGCAGGCCAATTTAGCGCAGAGGTTTTGTTCACCCAAGTCGGTAAATCCAAAATCCCCCCAAAATAACTAATCGCAAAAGAATAACCCAAGTAAGCATAGATCAGTTTACCTAAGCCTGGTGCAAAGCCTAAAACCAAGCCTGCCAACCCCATAAAAAACAGAATCACCGGTAAATAATTCAGGCCGGCTTCCATAAAACTAGCCATCGTCAACGTCGTTTTGGTACTCATCACCGCTAAAGCTGAACCGCCGAGGCCCCCTGCGGAAATCAAAATAGCCAACAAAGCAAAGAGAAAAGCTAAAATCATATTCCACCAGTATAATTGACCTCGCGAAACTTTAGTGGCAAAAATTTGACTAAGATAGAGGCGCGTTTCAGCAGCGTAGAGTTTGTTAATGACCACCACTGGTAAAATCACCGCTAAGCCAATCATTACCATCATAATCGTCGCCGTAAAGGAAGCTTCCAAAGAAATGCCGCTATGGGTAAACATTTGTTTCATCAGGTCATTGCCTTCCATAAAAGTTTGCATATCCCCATAAATTGAGCCATAAGCTAACCCCATTACACCGTAACCAATCAACCAACCTAGCGCTACTCCACGATTATTGCGGAAAAGCAAGCCTGGCACTGACAACAAAGACCGCGGTGCTTTGCCACGACCTTCCCACTCTGGGAGATAGCCATCACTTAAGTCCCGATTGCCTTCCAACAAAAAGGCAATCAGCGTCACTACAAGAGCAAAAATCACTCCAAAGACTATTGGATACCAACGATTTTCTGTGAAAGGATAGGTTAAGTACGTCCAGCCCATAGGATTGACCATTGACCATTGGACATGCGAGACATCCGTCACGGCCCGAAGTAGATACAACACCCCAACTATGGAGAGGGCACCACCCGTAGCTCCTGCTGAAGTCGCCATGATTTGGGCGACCAATAAGCCTAAAACCCCACCGAGAATACCTGCTAAAGCAATCGAAGCAGCAAATAGGAGACTACCGGTAACATCAATGCTACTCATATCAAAACTAATCAAAAGTGCCGCTGTCCCTACGCCAACCAGTACATTAATCAGGGTATTTTCCAATATTACGGCAAGGGAATTTGCTTGGCGCCCCACGCGAAATGAGCGAATCAATTCTTGCAAACCCAGGTCTTCTTCTTTACGAGTGTGCCCCACCACGTGTAAGACGGAAATAATCATCGCAAACAAGCCACAAAACAATAACATTTCGTTGGCGTACATGGCCCCGATGGTATAGTCGCCACTATTCGTAATCGGAGTCGGCCCGACCATTGCCATCATAGCCGGATTCTGCATGGTTTCATACATTCCTACCAAGCCAGAGCCCTGAGCGATATCATCAAAGTAAGGGGCAAATCCACCACTAAAGGCTGCTAAGCCCACCACCCAAAACAAGATTTTTTTCCAATCTCGCTTGATGTATTCTAAAAACAATAAATACCACAATGCAAATTTCTCTTTCACCAGTCGTCACCCTTTTCCTTTCTCCTACTTAATGCTCATAATGGCGAATGAACAAATCTTCCAGAGTCGGAGGCACGACTTCAAACTTCGTCACCTTAAGTTGACTACTAGCGGCTAACAAGGCATTCAGGTGTTGATTATCAATCGAAAATGTCGCTTGTTGCCCTTTTTGGACAAAGTCATGGACCCCTTGCACTTGTGCCAATACCGCAATATCTCCTTGAGTCGCTACCGTCACCGTCGAGCGAGTCAAATGACGCATTTCATCTAGTGTACCGCTTTCCACTACTTTACCTTCACGAATGATCACGACTTTATCCGCCAAACGTTCCACTTCACTGAGTATATGCGAGGACAACAAAATTGATTTGCCCGCCTGCTTCAATTTTTCGACTTCTTCTTGGAACACAGCTTCCATCAACGGATCTAATCCCGAGGTCGGTTCATCTAAAATATACAATTCTGATTCCACCGACAAAGCTGCAATCAAGCCCACTTTTTGCCGGTTACCTTTGGAATAACTCTTGGCTTTTTTCTTAGGGTCCAACTCAAATTTTTGGATCAGCCGCTCGCGAGTTGCCTGATCGCCACCACCATGGAGTTTCATGAACAAATCAATAATTTCGCCACCAGTGAGATTGCCCCACAAAGCCACATCCCCTGGGACATATGACAAGTCTTTGTGAATTTCAATGTTATCTTTCCAAGCATCTTTGCCAAAAACCGTCACTTCACCAGCATCTTTTTTGATAATCCCAAGAATCGTCCGGATCGTAGTGGATTTACCAGCACCATTGGGTCCAATAAAGCCAACAACTTCCCCACGATTTACTGAAAAGCTGACATCTTTTAACGCTTGAAATTTACCAAAACTTTTTTGTAACCCAACAACTTTGACAATCTCTTCCATTTTTAAAATCCCTCACTTTTTTAATTAAACTGGATCGGCTATCGGCAGAAGTTTTAAACCGAAACTTCTTTTCGGGTCCAATATTATGCTTGTTTAGACCCTTTGTCAACGAATATGAGCCATAATTTTAAACTATTTTTTCTTTGCGGTTCAGAAAAAACGCGTTATAATATAGGAAGAATAAATGAATGAGAAGGTGACGTCTTTGAACGGCTTTGAAAAGCGTACCGCTAAAAAGAAAGCTCAAGTTCTCCAAGCTGCTTTCGAACTGATGAACACCCCAGCTGGCGTTGCAGGTTTGACTATGAGCGCCGTTGCTGAACGCTCCCACACCGCCAAGGCAACGATTTTCAAATATTTTGAAAGTAAGGAAAATCTGATCCAAGAAGTTTTTCTGCACTTTATCGAACAGATGCGTGCCAAAGCGACAGAAGAACTCGCAATCCCCCGTCCCTTTGAAGAACAGCTGATGACCATGGCGCGTCTAAAAACTGAGATGTTGGAACAAGCTGGTGACCAATTTTACCAAGATTTAATGAGCTACTATACCAAAAAGGATGCTTCTCCATTTGCCCAAGCGATGGAAGAGTATACCCAAAATTCTTACAATTTGATGTTGGACCTTTTCCATCAAGGTCGCAAAGAAGGTAAAATTGACCTTAAATATTCCGATGAATTTCTGATGATTTATATGCAAGCCATGATTGAAGGGGTGACTCAACCAACGATTTACCAAAAGATTAAAGTCAACTACACAGAAAATTGGACTGAGATGCTATTAAAATCACTTGCTCCAAGTCCTCGAGGTAACCAAAAATGATTCCCCCTTACCAACTTCGTGCCATGACGGCATCCGATATTTCTGCAATCGACAACCAATTTCTAAAGCAACATTGGGGTTCCCGTCATGAAAGCTTGACCGACTATTTTAAGCAACAACAAACTGGCCAGCGCTGGGTCTTTGTCGCTGAAACTGCAGGGGAAGTCGCAGGTTATGTCACTTTGCTCCCCTCCGCCTTACATGGTCCTTTTGAAAACCGCTACCCCGAGATTGCTGATTTTAATGTTTTCGAAGCCTTTCAACGACAAGGAATCGGTAATCGACTACTACAACAGGCGGAAAACACCGCTAAAAGCTTTTCTGACATAGTCACTTTAGGTGTCGGCCTCCATCCTGGCTATGGCCCAGCGCAACGTCTCTACTGTAAACGTGGTTACCTTCCCGATGGCTCTGGCGTCTGGTACCACAACCGCAGACTAGCTATGGGCGAGCCTTGTCGCAACGATGATGACCTAGTCTTATATCTCGCTAAAAGACTGCGGTAACTCAATTATTTTAAGTCAAATTTCACCTTTTTCGGGCATCACAATGACGGCATGATAAGCCACTCAATTCCTGAACCAGCAGGCTTTTTGGAGCTTAATTTTTTGTAAGCTCTTTATCTATGAAAAAACAGCTTTAGCTCCTCAATTTCAGAGGTAGCTAAAGCTGTTTTTAACATATTCAGTGATTATTGCCTATCATTTCACAACCAATAAATCTCCGTGGAAAAGAGTACTTCTTACAAGCTATCGACTTGATCAAAGTCTAATTCGGCACTGGTTTCCCGGCCAAACATTTCCACCGCAACTTTTAGTTTTTGGCGTTCTTCATCAACTTCCGTCACTTGACCTTCCATACCAGCGAAAGCCCCTTCGATGATTTGGACAGTATCCCCGACAGCGACATCCAAATCGCTTTGACGGGTGCTCATGCCGATTGTTCGCAAGATGTGGTTGATTTCTTCTTGCAATAATGGTGCCGGCTTACTACCTGCCCCATGAGAGCCGACAAAGCCAGTAACACCAGGGGTATTACGGACAATATACCAAGACTCATCAGTCATTACCATTTCCACCAAAACATAACCTGGGAAAGTTTTATGCACGATTTCTTTTTCTTTGCCGTTTTTAACTTCTTTTTCCGTTTCTTCAGGTACTACCACTCGGAAGATGTAGTCCCCCATCCCCATACTTTGGGCCCGGGATTCTAAGTTAGCTTTGACTTTATTTTCATAGCCAGAATACGTGTGCAACACGTACCAATTGCGTTCAAATGATTCCATTTGTAGGACTCCTATCCTTGGGAAAATAAAAAAACCTCAGTCACCCGAAGTTTTTCTTCACTGGTATTATAGCATCCTTTAAGAAAACTCGCCAGTTAAATTATTTTAAAATCAGACCGAACAAGGCTTGAATCGCCGAGTCCATAATAAAGAACATCAACCCAAAGATGATGGATGTCTCAATGACCACTAGCGTATCTTTACGCAATTCTTTCTTGGTTGGCCATGTCACGTTTTTCATTTCCGCGATGACGCTTTTCAAAAATTTCATCAGTAAACCTCCCACAAGGCAAATAAATGTTATTTTGTTTCCCGATGCAACGTATATTGGTTGCAATATTTACAGAATTTATTAATTTCGAGGCGTTCGCCTTTTTTGCCTTCGCTCACAGATTTTGTATAGTTCCGAGAGCCACAGACAGAGCAGGCCAAAGCTGCTTTTTTTGTCGCCATATCGTTTCCTCTTTCTTCAAACCAAAAGTACCTAAACCGCTACAATTAAAAATACCACGAAAAAAAAGAAGCGTCAAGGTAAGCCCGACGCCGCCATTTAAAGATTTCTTAAAATCGATCAGCAAAATGTAGTTTACTATTTAGCAAATACATCAAAGGTGCCGTAAGTACCAGTACGATTGCTTCACTTAAGGCCAACGTTCCATAAGTAGCCCAAAATGGTGCCGCTGCAGTGATGTGCAACATGATTGCAATCAAGAACATACTAGCTGTGAAAAACAACGTGTTAGCTGCTAAGCGTAGTTTTGGATTAGCGATTTTCTTTTGCAAAAGGCTAGTCGCTGTCAAGGCCAACAATGTCTGCCCCCCACCAAAAAGCACATCCATCATGCCGTAGCCAAACAAAGCATTGTATAGGACACAGCCCAAAAAAATTCCCCATAAAAATTTCTTGTTAAAAACTACCAAATGATTGAGGGCCTCAGAAATTCGAAACTGGACCGGTCCAGCAGCAAAAGGCGTGATCAAGGACAGCGCGACATAAAGAGCCGCCACCACCCCATTGATGGTTAGCACACGGACGTTTGAGAGCGTGCCTGTTCGGTTGATTTTTTCTTGCATTGTTTTTTCCTTCTTTCTCCTAGTTTTGATAACGCGGGATGGTAGTTAAACGAACCGCGGGGACATCTCCCAATTACGAAAGCCAGTATAGCAGATTTATGCGGGAAAAGAAATCTTTTCGCCAATACTTTACGACAGACTCCCTTAATAGTTAAAAAAACTAAAATGGCTTTTTTAATTAAAAAACAGTTCAAACGCTCACTTTACTCTAGCTAAGCGACGGGCTATTGTTTAAATTACCTTTAAGCATCTCTGCACGCTTTTGTAAGGGGTTGCAAAAAGTCTTGGAATATGGTATAAAATAGGTGTAAGGGGTCATAGGAATTCCCAGTAAGTGCAGCAAGCAACAAAGGCACCAAATAAACTGCAAGAACAGAATTGTTATGAACGAACAAAAAGCAAAGGACGTGGGAATTTGAGTAACTCCTTACTAATTGAACCGGTCTAGTGAGTGTAGCCAATTGATACAAGTGGACATCAGAACCTTGTAACAAAAAAAGGCAAGTACCGAAGAAACACCAAAACACACTCACTAGGCTATTTTTGTACCCAAAATTGCTAAATTCGCTCATGAGATTCGCCTGACCTACTGGGGTAAGGAGAATCTTTTTCTTTGAAATCTGAAAAACCTCTGTTAAAATACATCCACGTAAGGCTAGGCACTTTTTTTATGTCCAAAGCATGATCTATCGGTATTTTTGGCTCGTTTTTTCCTGATTCTCCCCGCTTTGAACAGTGTCGCAAGCCTATCGATGAATGAGAACGGAGACTTAACCGACCATGAAATTTCATTTTCATCTATTGATTAATCAGGCTTCCGGCAGTGGTCGGGGTCAAAAAATCGGTGATAAAATCATCACCCTTTTGCAAGAAAATCAATTTGAACATACCTTATACTACACAGAATACGCTGGCCATGAACAAGAGATTATTCGCCAATTGGTCAACACTGAGACACTACAAGCTTGGGACCCCCAAAACCCAGCACTAACTGCTGACCAGCCATTCCCCCTATTGATGGTGATAGGTGGCGATGGCACACTTCATCAAGTACTTAATGAACTTTATCACCTCGGCGTCGACTATCCTGTCAGTTACATTCCCGGCGGTTCAGGGAATGATTTCGCCCGAGGGATTGGCCTCTCCCGTCAACCAGAAAAAGCCTTCTGGCAAATCGTCAAAGCCCAAGAGCCTACCAAAATCAATACACTCTTTTATAACGAGGAAATCCAAGCTGAAAAAGGCGTGGTAATTAACAATGTCGGGATCGGTTTAGATGCAGCCATCGTCAATGCGACAAACACCTCCTTTGCCAAAAAAGAACTTAATAAGTACAACCTTGGCTCTTTAGCTTACATTTCATCGATTCTTAAAGTCTTATTCACTCAAAAAGGCTTTCCCATTTTAGTAGAAGTCAATGGCACTGAGCATAGTTTCAAAAAAGCTTTTTTGTGTACCACCACCAACCATCCTTACTTTGGCGGAGGAGTAGCCATTGCCCCCATGGCCAAAGCGGATAAAAATAATATCGATCTCGTAGTTATCGAGCGTATCGCCATGTTTAAAATCTTTTGGCTGATTATCAAATTGATTCGCAAAACCCATACCAACTCAAAATACTATCATCACTTTAACAGTAGCAAATTGCGTATTGTTTCCACCATCCCTCAATACGGCCAAGCTGATGGTGAAGTCATGGGAGAACGACCTTTTGATATCACCTTCACCACTAGTCCACAAATGATTTGGTATAAAAAAGAGTGACCCTAAGAAAAGCTGAACGAACTCGTTCCACTCTCGTGAAACCAGACATTTCTAGACTAAGGCGGCCGGACTTGCTTCCGGAGAATCCCTCAGGTAGTAGTGGGACCGAGAAACACTAACTCAACTTCACCCACTTTACTCAACCTAAAAAAACCGGACTGCAATTTTGCGAAGCTGCTGAAAATCTCTAAGAATTATGTTTCTAATTTTAAATGATAGACAAAAAAATAGGACTTCAATTCAATTT